>JACCTC010000122.1 GCA_013812655.1 Deltaproteobacteria bacterium
GCAAGACCCTCGTCGACGTCCGCATGAAGCGCGCGGGCTCACGCTGGAACATCAAAACCGCGCGGCATGTCGTGCAGCTCCGCGCCCTCGCAACCAGCGACCGGTGGGGCGACGCGATGGCACTCACACTGCGACCGCTACGAAAGTCGGTCCGGGTCGCGGCGTGATCAGGATGAGAGTCACACCCGTTATCGCCTGCACCGAACCCCACCCCCGTTTAACGACGCGCTGCCGTGTGACGCTAGGAGTGCGGGTGATATTTTGTGAATCGTCGTTGTGCCCTACCCTCTAACTCGTGCTTGCCAACTGACGCGGACGAACATCTGGTCAACGAAAATCTCGCCTTGTTTGGGCGCGATCTCGACCCGAGGTTGATACTCGACCATCTGTGGCTCGACCCATTCCAAGGACACGTGGCCTCGCGCACGACCCCGGTGCTGCGAGCCCGCGTGAGGACGATGGCATGGAACTTCGGTTCAATTGGGTGTACGACCTCTGGCCATGGGGACCTTCCGCTCAATCAGTGTTGTCTCGATCCTCGCATTTGCCGCCTGTGGCGGAGGCAGCGACGCCAAGCCTGACGCTCCGGTGATCATCATCCCGGATGCCGCGATCGACGCGCCGCCGGACGCGTTCGAGCCGCAATTCGATCTGTCGTGCCGCGGCAACACGGGACCGACCACGGCACCCCCAACGATCACGCTGAGTGGCGCTGTCAACGAGGTCGTGCTCAACGGCGTCACACCGTCGGTCCAGGCCTCACATGCCGCAACCGTCGACGCGTGCAAGAACAACTGTGTCGACGCAGACAAGCTCGACACCAAGGTGACGCCAGCATCGGGCTGTCCGTCGACCGGATGCGCGTACGAGAGCGGTAACCTGTCGACGGGCGGCGTGCCGCTCGACGGCTACCTCCGGACCACGAAGACCAACAACCGCACGACATACGTCTATCCGCCGGCACCGATCGCGGCCAGCCTGGCGATGATCCCGGTGCTGTCGTTCACGAACGGCGCGTTCAGCGGACTGTCGCTGTTCCTCTCGGTCACTCAGGACCCGGCAAAGGGAATGCTCCTCGTCGCGTTCCTCGACTGCGCGAACATGCCGATCAGCGATACCGCGAACATCACGCTGTCGATCAAGCAGAACGGTGTGGCGGTGCAGGGCACGACGGAGAAGGATCTCAGCGCGCTCGCGCCGCAGCTCGCCGGCACGTTCGGCGTCTTCAACGTGCCCGTCGGCGCCACCGAGGTCGGCGGGTCGTACAAGGGCATGGCGCTGCGCGCGCGCGTCGTCGGATCGTTCGCGGCGTCGAGCACGCTCACGGCCATTCGACCCGGTTTCTGAGCCAGCGCGGTCGTGGAGACCGTCTTCTTCGAGACCACCGCGGACCGCCGTCCGTCCCGGTTACTGAAACACCGTTCGATCCAGGCGGCTGATCCGATCGAAGTCGCGGTCGAACGTGAGCAGGTGCGCGCTCGCATCGATCGTCGTCGCCGCGATCCAGATGTCGTTGACCGGGATCGGCGTGCCCGCCCGGCGCAGCTCCGTGAACAGCTCGCCATAACGTCGCGCCACATCCGGCGTCACCGCGATCACCGAGACGAAGTCCTCCTGGAGGAACGCCTCGAGCTTCGCGCGATTATCTGCCGTGCGCCGGCCGAGGCGGAACGCGGCCTCGAGCTCGCCGAGAACGATCGTCGGCACGCAGACCAGATCGGCGGTTGCGATTCGATCCACGATCGCGGCGTGGTTCGCGCGAAAATGCGAGTACGCCGACGTATCCAGGACGACGCGCATCACTACTTCCAGAGTGAATCATCGACGGTGCGCTGCAGCGCGATCGCTTCGTCGAGCTCCTTGACGTCATCGGCGGTCCACGTGGTGTACTGAGCGAGCCGCTCGCGCCTGCCATCGATCCCGGTCGCGCGCTCGAGGAGCTGGAGCACGGTGGTGTTGACGCTCTGGTTGCGGACCTCGGCCAGCTTCGCGAGCCGGCGCGACAGCTCCTTGGGCACACCTCGAACGGTGATTTGCTTCGCCATGACATCATGACATTGACATTGTGACATCATGATGTCAAAGGCGCCCTGACGGCCGACGTGCCGACGCTCGGCCGCGTAGTACCGTCGGGCATGCACCGCTTGTTCGACGCGCTGATCGTGGTTGTCGGGGTCCTCGGGGTCGGCGTCGGCTGCTCGAAGCAGCAGGCCGACGAGTGCCAGCGCGTGATCGACAAGTCGAAGAATGCGCTCTCGGAGATCTCGCGGCTACGCGGCAAGGAGCTCTCCGCAGACGATCGCAAGCTGCTCGTCGAGCAGTGCCGCAAGTCGCTCAAGGCCGGCAAGCGGGAGCCCTCGGTCGACTGCGTGCTCGCGGCCAAGGACGACGCCCACGTCCGCGACTGCTACATGAAGGGCTTCGAGAGCTACATCGAGCGCTCGAAGTCGACCGAGGCGAAGCTCCAGCTCAACCGGATCGGCAAGGCCGCGAAGGTGGCCTTCATCGAGAAGGCAGCTTACCCCGCGGGCAAGGTCGGCCCGACGCCTGCCACCCCGTGCTGCCAGCAGCCTGGCAAGCAGTGCGCGCCGGTCGCGGCCGACTGGGCGGTCCCGGTGTGGCAGGCACTCGAGCTCCAGATCGACGAGCCGTTTCGCTTCCAGTACAGCTACGAGAGCGACGGCAAGACCTTCACCGCCACCGCGGTCGGCGACCTCGCATGTGACGGCAACCTGACGACCCACACCGCGACCGGCACTGTCACCGCCGACGGCAATCCGCAGGTCTCGCAGCAGTGAGCGCAGGCGGCTAAGGAACTGTCGAGCTCTTGTAGACGAAGGTGACGGCGGTGCACACCGGCACGTTGCGGCCGTTGATCACGTAGGGGCGGAACGCCCACGTCCGCATGCCGGTCTCGAGCTTGCGATCGTAGTCGGGGAACCCCGAGCTCTTGAGGAGCTTGAGGCTCGAGATCATGCCGGTGTCGTCGAGGCACATCTTGATCGCCGCGACGGCGGTGGTGCGACCGGAGCTCTCGATCGCGGTGATCGTGCGCGCGTCGGGGACGATGACCCGGATGCCGCGGATGCGGTTCGCCTCGAGCATGGTAGGCGGGACGTTCATCGGGATCAGCGATGGCGGCGGAGGCGGCGGGGGCGGTCGGGTGATGCTGCCGCCGTAGATGCCACCGACGACGCCACCGGCGACGCCGTCCTCACCTTCGTCGTCGTCCTCGAAGCCCACGAGATCATCGGCGGTCGGCAGCGCCTCGCTCGGCAGGTGCTCGACAGGCGGTGCCTTCGCGGCGGGATAGGTCAGCAGCGAGAGCGAGCACGCGGCCATCGGCACCTTGCGATGCACGAACGGCTTGAACGTCCAGTCGGCGATCGCGGTCTCGAAGGCGCGACCGAGCGCGACCGGCGTCGCCTGGACGACGCGCTTGCTGGTGATCGCGCCGGTCTTGTCGAGGCAGAGCTTGATCCACGCGGAGGCCGGCGACGACTCGCGCGCGCGCCGGGCAGTGTCCGGATCGAGGGCGGCGTCGAGGACGGTATCGAGGCTCGTCGAGCCGGTCTTGCGGAGCTGCTCGAAGGCCTGGACGGTCAGCGTCGGCATGCCGCGATCGTCGGGACGAGCGTGCTCGAAGCCGATGTAGCGAATGCGACCGGCGGCGGCGTTGAGGTAGACCTCGATGCCGGGTTCGTACGTGATGATCGCGCCACCGGCGGTCCCCGAGACGCGCGTGCTCGATACGACCTCGAGGCCGAGGAGGCAACGCGCCAGTGCGGTCAGCTCGCGCCCGCGGATCGTGGCGGGCTTGGCGAACCGCCTCGTGCACGCCGCGTCGGGAAACCACATCGCGGTTGTCGTCGTGACGGGATCGCGCAGGAGATCGGTGATGCGCCGGAGGTCGCGCTTGCGGATCGCCTCACCGAGCTGACCACCGACGTCTGAATCCGGGCGCGGCGGTGGCCGGTACATCGGCTTGGCAGCCACGAGCGCGGGCACCGCCAGGACGAGCGAGGCGAGCAAGGCAGCGACGCGGTTCATCGCACCGGTGATACGGCATGACCAGGCTCCGTTCACGTGAATTCTTACTTCGCCCGAGCTGCGATCTCGCGCTGGAGGTCGGCGAGCAACGCGCTGATATCCTGGCGGTCGCGGGGATTCGCGAGTGCGGCGTTGATACGGATGCGGCGGTAGCGCGGCCACAGGTCGAACGTCGAGGGCTGGCCACGGGTCTTCTCGAGCTGGGCCAGCGCACGACCGACCGCGGCGTAGTCCTTGGCGAGCGCGGCTGCGCCGGGAATCGCATCGGGCGCAGCCGCAGTCGCCGGTGGCGGGCTGGCGACTGCAGGCGCGACCTCCACACGCGGGGGCTCGGCGGCGATGTGTACCGGCGCTTGCTCGACGGGCGGGGGCGCCACCGGCTTGCGCACGACGGGCTTCGACGAGGCGAGAGGCGGCAGCGGAGGCGAGACCGCGATGGTTGCCACCGGTGGTGCCGGCAACTCGGTCGCGGCTGGAAGCGGCGGCGGGGACGTCGGTGTCGGTGGCGACGGCTCGGCGATCGTCGCGACCGGTGCGATCGTCGCAATCGGTGCGATCGGCGCCGCAGGGTCGGAGCGCTGGGCACGCCGCACGATGAAGGTCGCGACCGCGAGCATCACGAGCACGCCGGCGGCGATGCCGGCGAGCACCACGCGCGAACGGCCGCGTGCGATCAAGGCGGTGAGCTCGAGATCCTGCTGGTGATCGAGCTCCTGGTCGATCGCGTGCGGGACATTCGACTGAATCAGCACGGTCGAGGTCGAGGTGCCCGGGGCCGACGTGTTCGGCGCGCGCGGGCGCGTTGTCAGCGTGGGCATCACGGCAGCCGCGCGCGGCGATGGGGCGGCGACGAGGGCATCGGGAGCAGCGACGAGGGCATCGGGTAACTCGAAGCCCATCGCGGCCGCGGCGGCGTGACGATCGCGCGCGATCAGATCGAGGATCTCGCGTGCCGCACGGGCGGTCTGGATCCGGCGCGAGCGCGAGCGCGCCATCAGCCGGCGCGTGAAGACCTCGAGCAGCGGATCGACCTCGAGGTGCGGTGCGCGGACGCCCATGCCCGGCGTGTCGAACATCATGTTCGCGCGCGCGACGTCGACGCCGTCACCGTCGAACGGCAGCTTGCCAGTGACCAGCTCGAAGCACATCACGCCGAGCGCGAACAGGTCGATGCGGTGATCGACCTTGCCGCCACCGGCGTTCTCGGGCGCCATGTACTGCGGCGTGCCGAGCACGAGCCCCGCCGTCGTGAGCCGCTCGCGCTCGCCGGTGCTGGTCTCGTCGGAGATGGCGAGCCCGAAGTCGATGATGCGCGGCGTGTCGACCCCGTCTCGATCGCATTCGACGATCACGTTCTCGGGCTTGAAGTCGCGATGGATGAGCCCGGCGTCGTGCGCGTGCTGCAGGCCATCGCAGAGCTGCTGCATCAGCGGCACGATGCGCGTGGTCGGCATCGGGCCACGCGAGATGATCGCGGACAGCGGCTCGCCCACCGCCAGCTCCATCACGATGTAACGCGCACCTGCCGGGGTCTTGCCGATGTCGACCACACCAACAACATTCTTGTGGTGCAGCTTCGCGGCGACCTCGGCCTCGCGATCGAAGCGGCGTACGACCTTCTCGTCCGAGAACAGGTGGCCATGTAGCACCTTGATCGCGAACCGGCGCTCGAGCTTGACGTGCTTCGCACGATAGACCACGCCCGTGGACCCATCACCGAGCCGTTCCTCGAGCAGGTATCTCCCGGCGAAGATCTGCCCGAGCAACGCGTCCGAAGAAGCGTCTTCCACCACTTCAATGATCTGGTGAAAGCCTCTCGAGTGCGAGGGATCACATGGGTAGCACCCGTCGCGCGCCCGCTTGGTTTCGCGTGGTTGTCGTGACCTTACGGATCTCTCACCTGCCGAAACGTCGCGCGGCCCGAAGCACCGGGTGCTCTAGGAGGCTGGTGTTTTTTGGTTGCCGCCGTCGATCACGTTTGATCTGATGCGGCGCATGACGTTGGGCAAGTCGCCGACCTCGGAGGACGTATTCCGCTCTGGCACCGACTTCTGCCGGGAT
>JACCTC010000143.1 GCA_013812655.1 Deltaproteobacteria bacterium
CCGGCTCCACGCCGTCGCCATCGAAGGCGGCCCAGGCGGCGGATTCGGTACCGGCGACCACCGCATCCACTACACGGTCTCCGCCGACGGTGGCCGTTCGTTCGCGCGCCCGATCACGGTCAGCCGGAGCGACGAGACCCTCCCCTACTTCTTCGCCAACCCGAGCATCGCCGTCGACACCCGGCGCCGCTGGCTCTACATCGCCTATGTCCGCGGCGGCCGTGATGCCCGCTGGGATCTCGTGATCGCCGCCTCCAGAAACGGCGGCCAGACCTGGTCGCGCACGCGCATCGGCGACGACCCCGCCTGCGCGATCCACATGGTCCCCAACCTCGCCCTCGATCCGACCACCGGCAAGCTCCACCTCGCCTGGTACGACTCGCGCGGTCCCGAAGCCCGCTTCGCCCATGCCGTCTGCGGCCCCGGCGCCACCCGCTGCACCCAGCTCGGCCGCATCAACGACATCCCGTTCGCCGCGCTCTCCACCACCCGCGACGGCGCCCGCTCGATCGGCGACCACCAGGCCCTCGTCGTCGACGACAAGCGCCGCACGTTGCACGCCGTCTGGACCCAGCCCGTCGCCGGACCCGACGGCACGATCACCTCGCGGATCTTCCACGCCCGAACAAAGCTCAGATAGGGGACGGTCTCCACTAACTCAACTTGCGATCGCGAACTCCGCGAGATCGCGTGGGCGGCGTGTCCGAGAATCTGTCCGAAGTTGAGTAAGTAGAGACCGTCCCCGTTTCCGGGGCGCATGCGAGACTGCGCGCGTGCGCTGGCTGATCTTGTGCGTCGTGGCCGCGGTCGGGTGCCGCGGTGAAGCAAAGCCGAAGCGGAAGGCGTTCGAGGACGCGGCGGTGCCGATCGATGCGCCGCGGGTGACAACCGCCGAGCAGCGGGATGCGCTATTCGCGAGCGTACCGACGGCGAAGGCGGTCCGCGGCCTGATCGAGCGGCTCGCGGCGAAGCCGCATGTGGCGGGGACCAAGGCGAACGAGGACGTCGCGAAGGAGATCATGCGGACGCTCGGCCGCATGGGGTGGAAGCTCGGGACGGCGCAGTACGGCGTGTACATGCCGCTCCCGAAGCGGCTGGCGATCCACGTGCGTGGCGACAAGCCGTTCGAGCTCGCGGTGACCGAGGCTGCCGCGGCGGGGGAGTCAGCACCCGAGCTGCTCGCGTGGAACGCGTACTCGGCGAGCGGTACGGTGAGCGCGCCGGTCGTGTATGCGAGCTATGGACGCGCAACGGACTTCGCGGCGCTGAAGCAGGCGGGCGTCGACGTCAAGGGCAAGGTCGCGCTGCTGCGGTACGGGCCGCTGTATCGCGGGGCGCAGGTCGCGAGCGCCGAGCGGGCGGGCGCGGCGGCCGTGATCTTCTACGTCGATCCCGAGGACGAACCGACGCGGCCGCGCGACACCGTGCAGCGCGGCACGGCGCTCTATTACTGGCAGTACCCCGGCGATCCGCTGACGCCGGGCGTACCAGCATCGCCGGATGCACCGCGCAAGCGGCCCGCGCAGGTCGACGTGCTGCCGAAGATCCCCGTGCTCAACGTCACCGCCGACGAGGCCGCGAAGCTGCTCGCGGTGATCACCGGACCCCAGGCGTCGCCCGAGCTCGCCGGCGGACTCGCGGCGCCCTATCACCTCGGGCCTGGCCCCGTCATCGAGGTAGCGGTCGAGCTCGACACCGAGACCCGCCCGATTCGCAACGTGATCGCGATCTTCGACGGCAAGTCGCCGCACGCGGTCGTGCTCGGCAACCACTACGATGCGTGGGGCTACGGTGCCGTCGATCCGCACAGCGGCACGGCGGCGCTGATCGAGATCGCGCGCGGGCTGCGCGCGCTGCAGCTCGCGGGATGGCGGCCGCGCCGCACGATCATCATCGGGTTCTGGGACGCCGAGGAGATGGGGATGATCGGCTCGACCGAGTGGGTCGAGGATCAAGCCGCGATGCTCGCGCCGAATGCAGTTGCATACTTCAACATCGATTCGATCAAGGCGGGCCCGCTCGTCGTCGGCGCGAGCCCGGCGCTGCGCGAGCATGTTCGGGCCTGCGCGCATGACTCCGTCGATCCGGCGACCGGCAAGCCGTTCGAGCCGGCGTTCGAGGAGCTCGGCATCGGCTCGGACTGGACGGCGTTTCTTCACCACGCCGGCATCGCCTCGCTGCAGTGGCGCACCGGCAAGGGTACCGGCACCTTCGACGTCTGGCACTCGCTGCGCGACGACGCGACGTACGCCGGTACCAAGGCCGATCCTGACTTCGCGTTCATCCCGGCCTTCGCGAAGCTCGTGGGCGGCTGCGCCGTGCGGCTCGCCGACGCCGAGTACCTGCCGCTGCGGTACAGCGAGACCGCGACCTGGCTCGCCGATGCGATCACCGCGCTCGATCCCGACGCCGGGAGTGAATCCCGGCCCCTCCATCTCCGGCCGACCGCCAAGCTCGATCGCACGAAGCTCGACCTCGCGCTCGCCGCGCTTCGCGAGGCAGCGACCCGCGCCGAGGCAATGCCGATGAAGGCCGGCGGCGATCCGGCTGCCTGCAACGGCGCGCTGACCGTCGCCGAGCGTGGCTTCCTCGCGCCCGATGGCCTGGTCGGCCGGCCGTGGTACCGGCACCTCGCGACCGGGCCCGATCCCGAGAACGGCTACGGCGCCCGCCTCTTGCCCGAGCTCGCCGCCGCGATCGCCGCGAAGGATGCGAAGGCGATCGCGCGTGCCACCGACCGGCTCGCCGACGCGATCACGCGTGTCGCCGCCGCGCTCGAACCGTGCCGCTGATCAGCCGGTCGCGAAGAAGTACAGCGCCGCGAACACCGCGACCAGCGCCTCGCCGGCGATGAACCCGGAGCCGAGCGGGATCATGTACAGATCCGCCTGCTTCTTGTTCACCTTCTCCCAGATGTAGCCGATCACGCCGCCGACGAACATCGTCGACACGACCGCGAACGGCACCAGGATGCCGATGCCGATACCGGTCGGTGACGGCACCCACTTCTTGATCTTCTTGTTCGACTCGAGCACGGTGAGGAGCACGCCGAGCACCGAGAAGATCACGAGCGCGTAGATCGCCGACGTCGACAGCGCGCTGATGCCGTCCTGGAGGAGCTGCGCGAACCCCGCCCACTTGGCGGAGATCGGCGAGGTCAGCTGCGCCGCGATCGCCTCGCCGGTCGCCGGATCGACGCGCTCGACGATGCCGTACGTCTCCTTGAACACCGGATAGATCAACGACACCGCGGCGGCGCCGATCGGGATCGCGAGGAGCTGCATGATCGTGAGCAGGCGCGGCTTGGTGCCGACCATGTCACCGCACTTGTAGTCCTGCATGATCATCTCGGACGACGTCGCGACCGTGCCGGCCGTGCCGCTCGCGACCATGTTCGCGCCGATGTTGCCGGGGGCAACCGCGGCGAACAGGCCCTGCATCATGTTCGACAGCGCGCTGATCGGTCCCCAGTTGGTCTCGCCGAGCACGCGGAGGCCGACGAGCATCAGCGGCACCGACAGCAGGATCGCGACGACTGTCATCCAGATCGGCATGCCGAGCAGCTGCTGCTGGATGATGCAGAGCGCGACCGCCGAGATCGCGATGCCGGGCACCACGATCGCGAGCGGGAACTCCGAGCCATCGATCTTCGCGGCGCGCAGGCTACGGAACGTCTCGACGAGGATCCGCCAGCGCAGCGCGAGCGCGGCGAGTCCACCCGCGACGAGCATGCCGGTCGCCGGCCACATCACCCAGAACAGCACCTCGGTACGTGTCGGCGCGTCGGTGAACACCGAGCGCACCACGATGTCTCCAGTCGTCACGACCTCGCGACGCAGCTCGACCCCGTACGTGATCAAGAAGTACGGCGCCACGATCCAACCGAGGGTTGCCCCCAACATCATGCTGACGTTGATGCGGAGCCCGACGAGCATGCCGGAGCCGATGCTCAGCAGGCTGTACGACGTGCCGACCGCGAGCTTCGCCAGCACTACGCCACCGATCAGCGTCACCTTCGGCGCCCAGCCCTCCGGGATGATGTCGGTGAACTTCGCGTCCTCGCGCAGCGCCATCACCAGGCCCGACAGGAACACGCCGGTCATCACCGCCCAGAACGCCTTGAGCGCGTTGCTCCTGACCTCGGCGGACGCGTCGCGCGGCGGATCGAGCACGGTGATCGTCTCGCCCGTCGCGAGCCCGTCGACGTAGGGGAGCTTCTCGTCGACGATGAAGTGCCGGCGCAGCGGCACCGCCATCAGCACGCCGAGCGTCGCGGCCGCAGTCAGCCACAGGAACGACGTGAACGGCGTGAGCTCGAGCTTGAACGGGAGTGCGCTGGTCCGGGTGTTGAACGCGAGGATGTCGAACGCGCCGAGTAGCACGCACATGAACGCGGTCTGTGCGGCACTGGTACCGGCGGCCTCGACGAGGTTGTTCTGCCAGCGGTTGTAGTGACGGCCGCGGATCACCAGATCGAGCACGCGCAGGAACAGGAAGCCGAAGAACGCCGCGACCACCGAGACGTTGGGGCCGAACCCCAGCTTGAGGACCATGTACGGGTACGACACGCCCATCAGCACCGCGACGAGCGCGCCGGCGAGCAGCGCTTGCCACGTGATCGAGCCGCGCAGCACGCCATCTCCCGGTGGCAGCTCCGCACCGAGCTTGTCGAGCTCGCGCGCGAGCGCCTTGTCCTTGGGGAGCTCGATGTCGGGTTCTTCGTGGCTCACGCGCGAGACATAACACGAGCAGGTGTCGTGTTACGGTCGAGCCATATGACCGTGAGCTTGGTGCTGGGTGGCGCCCAGGTGCGTCTCGATGGCCAGAATCCGCGCATCTACGCGGGCCGCGATCCAGCGGCCTGTCAGCTCGCGCATCAGGACCCGACGCTGTCGCGACGCCATGCCGAGATCTGGCTCGCCGGCGACGGCCAGACCTATATCCGCGATCTCGGATCCGCGAACGGCACGTGGGTCGATGGCCAGGCGCTCGGTCCCGACCCGATGCTGCTGCGCAACGGCCAGCAGGTCTGGCTCGGTCACGTGCCGCTCGGCGTGACGTGGCCGATCAACGGTGGCCAGACCGTGATGGCGCAGCAGGTGCCCGCCGAGCTCAAGGCGCTGATCGCCGCGCGCCAGCAGAAGCAAGCCGTTGCGGCCGCCGCACCGCCCGCGCCGTCTGCGTCGACCTCGTTCATGCTCCCTGCCGAGTACGCGTATCGCAAGCAGGGCAGCAACGACAACGGCGTGCTGCTGCTCGCGCTCAAGCAGGACACGTTCTGGTGCGGCAGCTCGATCGACGGTTACGTCGAGTTCACCGCGACGGATAACGAGACCGTCGCGTCGATCACCGTCGAGCTCGTCGAGATCCACCGCCGCGGCTCGAAGGAGGGACACATCTGGGATCGCGTGCTCGTCCGTCAGGGTCCCTGGCGCGCGCAGAACGGCGACATCCTGCCGTTGCCGTTCGCGCTCCGCGTTCCCGCCGGCACGTCGATGACCAGCAAGGATGTCAGCTGGGAGATCCGCGGCATGGTCGACATCAACTGGGCGAGCGACATCGAGAACACGATCTCGATCACGATGCGGAACCAGGACATCGAGCGGCTGCGCGATGGGCTCGGCGCGATGGACTATCGCGTGCAGGACATCGAGTCGGTCGCCGGCGGCCAGCGGTTCGAGGGCACGTTCGCGCCGCCCGCGCAGCTCGCGCGCGACATGGGCGTCAACAGCGTCAAGCTCGAGATCGAGTACCTCGGCGCGAACCTCAAGGTCCGCATGAAGCTCGACCGCAAGGGCATGCACCACGACCCCGCGCTCGACCAGGTCTTCGAGCTCGGCCGGCTCCGCGCCGCCTCGCAGCCCGAGGTCAACGCGACGCTGAAGTCGATGCTCGAAGCGCTGCTGCCCAAGAAGTAGCTCCGGTCGCGCAGCGACCGCTGCGACGCGTACGCGACACGCAGGGATACTCGATCCGGAGCGTAGCGGAGGCGAAGCAGTAGCGGCGAGAGAAATGAAGATGCCCGCACGGTGCGGGCCTCTTCGTCGGTCACGTAGCTGGACTCGGAAGTCGGCTACTTCTTCCCGCCCTTCTGCTTGGCGTCGTCGTCACGCTTCTTCTGCTCGTCCGCGCGCTTCTTGTCCTCGTCCGCGCGCTTCTTCTGCTCGTCTTGCTGCTTGCGCGCATCCTCGTCGGCGCGCTTCTTCTGCTCGTCCTGCTGCTTGCGCTGCTGCTCGTCGGCGCGGCGCTTGTCGTCTTCCTGACGCTTCTTCTGCTCGTCCTGCTGCTTGCGCTGCTGCTCGTCAGCGCGGCGCTTGTCTTCGTCGGCGCGCTTCTTCTGCTCGTCCTGCTGCTTGCGCTGCTCGTCCTGCTGCCGGCGCGCATCCGCCTCCGCGCGCTTCTTGTCCTCGTCGGCACGCTTGCGCGCATCCTCGTCGGCACGGCGCTTGTCGTCGTCGGCGCGCTTCTTCTGCTCGTCCTGTTGCTTGCGCTGCTGCTCGTCGGCGCGGCGCTTGTCTTCATCGGCGCGCTTCTTCTGCTCGTCCTCGGCGCGCTTGCGGTCCTCGTCCTGGCGCTTGCGCTTCTGGTCGTCGTCCATGCGCTTCTTGTCTTCTTCGTCGCGCCGGCGCTTCTCGTCGTCCGCGCGCCGCTTGTCCTCGTCGGCGCGCTTCTTCTGCTCGTCCGCCTGCTTGCGCTGATCCTGCTCGAGGCGCTTCTTGTCGTCGTCGGCGCGCTTGCGATCTTCCTCGGCACGCTTCCGCGCCTCGGCATCCGCGCGCTTCGCGTCCTCTTCCTGACGCTTGCGCTGCTCGTCCGCCTGCTTGCGCTGCTGCTCGTCGAGCTTCTTGCGATCAGCGTCCGCGCGCTTGGCGTCCTCTTCCTGACGCTTGCGCTGCTCCTCGGCCTGCTTGCGCTGATCCTGCTCGAGGCGCTTGCGCTCCTGCTCCTCCCACTTGCGCTTGTCTTCGTCGGCGCGCTTCTTATCTTCCTCGGCGCGCTTGCGCTGCTCGTCGGCAAGCTTGCGCTTGTCCTCCTCGAGCCGCTTGCGGTCCTCCTCGGTCTGCTTCTTCTTCTCTTCCTCACGCCGGCGATCGTCGTCGGCCTTGCGCTTGGCAAGCTCGTCCTGCTGCTTCTTGTAGGCCTCGGCGCGCTGACGATCTTCCTCGTCGCGGCGGCGCTTCTGATCTTCCTGTGCCTTGCGCTGCTGCTCGGCGATCCGCCGGTTCTCGTCATCGAGCTTGCGGCGCTCCTCGGCGAGCCTGCGGCGCTCGTTCTCGTCCTGGGCCTTGCGCTGCTCCTGCTCCTCGAGCCGGCGGCGGCGCTCCTCGAGCCGCGCCTGCTCGGCCTCGCGGCGGCGGCGCTCGTCCTCCCGCTTGCGGGCCTCGGCGGCCTCGCGGTTACGCTGCGCCTCTTCCGCCCTCAGGCGCGCCTCCATCTCGCGGCGAACTTGCAGTTCGCGGCGCTTGCGCTCCTCCCACTGGCGGCGCTGATCGCGCACGCGCTTCTCGGCCTCGCGTCGCTGGTCGCGATCGTAGCGGCCGATCTCGATGAGATCGACGCGCTCCTTGCGCGGCTGCAGGTTCCACCGGCGCAGCCACTCGTCGTCGGGACCGGCGACCCACACGTTCTTGCGGTGCCGACCGTAGCGCTGCAGGTGGAAGGTGCCCTTGAGGTAGACCTGCCAGTCGCGGGTCACGTAGTGCCGGCGCAGATCGCGCGCGAACAGCTGCGAGACCGGGATGAACCGCCAGCTCTCCTCGGGGAGGTAGCTGTCGTCGCTGTAGCCCATCGGAGCCCAGCCAACCCAGTTCTTGCCGACGCGCCACTGGACCCAAGCCGGGCCCCACGTCGTATCGGGGCGCCACACCCAGCGGTTGACCCAGACCCAGCGACCGTAGTGATCGGTGGCCCAACCAAACGGATCGGACGAGATCCACGTCCACCCGTAGTCGGTGTACTTCCAGTATCCGTTCGAGTACGGGACGTAGTTGCTCTCCGACGGGGCGAACACCCAGCCGTAGGTGCGGTCGTCGTACCAGGTGCCATACGGCTGGAGCTGGTCGTAGAACACCTCGACCGCGGGCACCTCGCTGCCCTGCAGGTCAACGCTGAGGTCGACGTAGAACGGTCCGACCGGCGGCTGATACGCCGGCTCGGTGATCGGGGGAGGCTGGTAAGGCTCCGGCTGCGGCTGCGGCGGCTGATAGACAGTCGTCTGTGGTGGCGGCGGTTGCGGGGGCTGGTAGACCGGCGGCTGCTCCTGCGGCGGCGGCGAACCATATCCGTACTGGGGAGGAGGGGTGTTTACCGGCGTACAGCCGGCAATCAGCACCGAGACAAGCCATTTTCTCGTTCGCATAAAACCGGCACCTTTCGATGGGACCAGAGGGTGAGACGGCACGCACCCGCCCCGCATTCACGCAGCATATCGCTTAGCGTTGAGAGGTGCGCACCCTGCGCCTGCTCGATCTCCATCACGGGGCACATTGCCTCGTTGCGACGTGCGCGCTCGATGACCTGCGATTTCACGTCACCGTCTGGTACGCGGACGTCGATCTCGACGAGCTCGCACGCCGTCACGGCGACGAGCTGATCGAGCGGCTCGCGGTGCATGTCGCGCTGTTCCAGCTCAACGCCGCATGCAGCCTCAGGCCGGACACCATCGAGCTCGGCCGTTACGCGCGTCACCTCACGGCCGAGCTCGCCGACCTCTGGCGCACCGTGTTCAGGAACGTGTGGGCGCAGTGGCGCTACGAGCACGACCTCCCCGCATACGACGGGCCCACCTTCGTCGAGCCGTTCGCGCCCGCGCCCGCGCCGGTTCACGTCCCCGAGGGCGACGTCGAGCTCCTCGCGTTCGCGGGCGGCGGCAAGGACAGCCTGGTCGCCGCGAAGCTCCTCGAGCGCGCTGGCCTGCCGTTCGCGACGCTTGGTTACGCGCACTCGATCTATGGCGCCGCGGCGCCCCAGCACGCGCTGCTCGATCGCGTCGGGGTCGCCACCGCGCGGGTGCGGGCCGAACGCCAGTGGGTGATCGACGATCTGCTCGACGCGCCGGTCGCACAGCTGCATCCCGAGCTCGGCGTCAAGTACGTGCTCGCCGCGGAGACGCCGGCGTCGGTATTCGCGGCTCTGCCCCTCGCACTCGCCCGCGGCTACCGCGGCCTCGTCGTCGCCCACGAGCACAGCGCGAACGCCGCGAACCTGACGTGGGCCACGACCGGCGAGCCGGTCAACCATCAGTGGGGCAAGGGCTGGGCGGCCGAGCAGCTCCTCGACGGCTACGTGCGCCGCACGCTCCTCGCGAACGTTCGTTACTTCAGTTTGCTCCAGCCGGTGCACGACGAGGTCATCTTCGAGCTGCTCGCGCGCGATGCCGAGCTCGCGCCACTGACCCACTCGTGCAACATCGCGAAGCCGTGGTGCGGGCGCTGCGCGAAGTGCGCCTACGTCTGGCTGCAGATGGCGGCGCATCTGCCGCGCGCGATCGTCGACGCCACGTTCGGGCGCGACCTCGGCGAGGACCCGGCGAACGATCACCACTTCCGCGAGATGCTCGGGCTCGCGACGCACACGCCGTTCGAGTGTGTCGGCAGCGCGCCGGAGGCGCGGCTCGCGCTGGCACTCGCGATCACGCGCGGCTGGTCGGGCCCGCGGCTCGCGAGCTACGCCGCCGCCGTCGGTCCGATCGACATCGTTTCACTGGCGCGCCCCTTCGTCGCGGTCGCCGCAAGGCATGGCATGCCGTCGCACGTCGCTGCCGGCGTGATGCCGCAGCTCGTCGCCGCCGCCGCGGCAGCCGCGCGCCGGCTCGGCGTGTGATCGCTACGGTCCGATCGCTCAGGGACCGACCGCGGACGCGCTCGCGAACCGTGCGGTCCCGCCGTTGGTCACGGCCGTGACCGCGCCGGCACCGAGCTCGAGCTGCGCCATGTTCGCGGTGAAGAACCCGTCGAGCCTCGTGTGCTGCAGATACGTCACCCCGTCGGGCGAGGTCTCCCAGAACGTCGAGGTGCCGACCTGATGCAGCCGCCAGTACCGCTGGACCGAGAGGTCGAGGACGAACATGTCACGCGTCACGACCGTGTTGCTCTGGCGCGTCCGCGTCTCGAGCACGCCGCTGTGGCCGAACATCTCGACCTCGAGTTGCGCGGTGCGGAGCTTGAGGTAGAGCGCGCCGCCATTGGCCGGAGCCTCGACGGTCTCGACCGTCACGCAGAACCCATCCATCGGGTACGCCACCGCGCTGCGGTAGTACGCGTAGTTGCCGGCCGCGACCGTCGGCGCGAACTGCACGACCAGGTCACCGCCGGTCTCGGACACCGTCATGCCCGGCATCGCGTTGGGGAGGAAGTTCGGCGCGGCGACGCCATCGTCGAACGTATCGGAGAGGTGCACCGTCATGCCGCACGCGGACGCGCCTGGGACGTCGACCGGGCCGTCCGTGCCGTCGACGCCGGTGAGCCCGTCGTCCGGAGGGCGTTCGTCATAGCCGATGCGGCCGCACGCAACGCCAAACAACAGCAGCGTCCGCCACATCGTCCCTGGCAGTGTACTAGCCGCCGCCGGCCTTCTGCAGCTTCTTGCCGATTGTCTGCAGCCGCTGGTGGAGCGAGTGCGCCTGGGTCGCCAGCTCCTCGAACTCGGCCTCGCGCGCGATCGCGGCCAGCTTCTCGGCACGCTCCGAGAGCGCGAGCACCGGAGCCGAGACATTGATCGCGTCCGCCGGTGTCGGGCCGTGTGTGCTGTCCCCGTTGCCCTGGTGCTGACCGATCACCTCGTTGAGCCCGGCGACCTCGCCGGCAACCGAGCCGAGCTCCGTCATCAGCTCCTGCAACTTCTGGTTGCGGGCCTGCAGCGCCGGCACGTGTGCGACGACCAGGCCGGCGAGCTGCTCCTGCTGATCGCGCGCGGCCGATAGCGCCTTGACGAGCGCCTGGCCTGCCGCCTGGAGCCGCTCCTCGCAGCCCGCGATCTCGGCAAGCGTGCTGTTCGCCCGCTCGAGGTGCTTGACGCTCGACATCGGCGTTTCGAGGAACAGCTTGCCGAGCCGCGCGTAGGCAGCGAGCTCGGTGTCGAATGCGGCAGCCGCATCGGAGAGCGGCGAATCCTGCTTGGCCATGGTCCGCGACTCTACTGGAGGGCTCTCAGCGTTGCCAGGTCAGCGGCTCGCAGAGCCAGAGCCGGTACGGGCGCTGTGGCGACGTGAACACCTGGCGGGTCCGCCAGCCAGCGGCCGACAGGATGGTCCCCATGGCCTCCGGCGTGTGCTTGTAGCAGTGCTCGGTGACGATCACTTCGCCGGGCGCGAACGTGATCACCTGGCCGTCGATCCGCACGATCTGCCGGCAGGTGCTGACGAGCTGCATCTCCATGCGCGACGCCGCGGCCTGCCACACCGCCCGGTGCTCGAAGCAGTCGAGATCGAAGGTCGCGCCGCGCGTGTGGTTGAGGTTGACGAGGACGTTCTTGTTGAACGCAGCGGTGATGCCCTGCTCGTCGTCGTACGCGCGCTGCAGCGCGACCGGATCGCGAGTCCCGTCAGCGCCGAGTAGCAGCATGCGATCGTCGCCCGCGATCCGCGCGAGCATCGCGAGAAACGATCGAGCGTCGCCCGGCTCGAAGTTGCCGATTGTCGAGCCCGGGAAGAACGCGAGCGAACGTCGCCACTCGTGCTGCGGCGTCGGCAGCGCGAACGGCTGGGTGTAGTCCGCGGTCACGGGCTGGACGTCGAGGCGTGGCAGCTCCGTTCGCAACGCGCTGGCGAACCGTTGCAGTTGATCGTGCGCGACGTCGATCGGCATGTAGCTCGACGGGCGCTCGAGGCCGCGCAGCAGCAAACGCGTCTTCTTGCCCTCGCCGCTGCCGGGCTCGATCACGCGCGCCTCCGGACCCACTTGCTGCGCGATCTGCGGCAGGTGACGCTCGAGGAGCTCGAGCTCGATCCGCGTCGGGTAGTAGTCGTCGAGCGCGGTGATTCGCTCGAACAGCGCCGCGCCCGTCGCGTCGTAGAGCAGCCGACACGGCAAGTGCTTGCGCGGAGCACGCAACCCCTCGAGGACATCGTCCTGGTGAAGCGTGCGCGTGGCCGGAGACTGCTGACTCATCACCATGGCTACTTCCCTCGGTCGTTCGCGAGCCGCACGCCGGTCATTTGCCAGCGCGCGGTGGGCGCGAAGAAATTGCGGTAGCTCGCGCGGACGTGACCGCGCGGCGTGAGACAGGAGCCGCCGCGCAGCACCATCTGGCTCGCCATGAACTTGCTGTTGTACTCGCCGAGTGCGCCGGGCAACGGCCGGAAGCCGGGGTACGCGGCGTACGCACTCGCCGTCCACTCCCAGACATCACCGAACAGCTGCGCGAGGCCCGGCTGCGTCGCGGCACGCGGGTGCAGGCGATCGTCGTCGGCCCAGTGACCATCGCGCGCGCGCAGCCCGGTCGCGGCGTGCTCCCACTCGACCTCGGTCGGCAGTCGCGCCCCGGCCCAGCGCGCGATCGCGTCGGCCTCGAAGTAGGAAAGGTGACAGGCGGTCTCCGACGGATCGATCTCGCGCAGCCCGGTGAAGTCGTAGTGCAGCCATTCGCCGTCGCGATGCTGCCAGTAGAGCGGCGCGCGCCAGCCCTCGCGCTGGGCGGCCGCGAACCCGTCGGCGAGCCAGAACCGCGGCTCGTCGTAGCCATCGTCACCGATGAACGCGAGGACCTCGGCGTTCGCGATCGGTCGCGTCGCGAGCACATACGGCTCGACGATCGCGCGATGGCGCGGCCGCTCGTTGTCGAAGGCGAAGCCCCGATCACCGGCGCCGATCTCCACGATCCCGCCTTCGAGCTCGACCCAGTCGAGCGGCGCGATCGCGCCGCTGGCATCGCGTGCGAGGTCGTCGCGATACGCGGGATCGAGCGGCTGCGTACCGAGCGCGTGCTTGAGATCGGTCAGCATCAGCTCCTGGTGCTGTTGCTCGTGGTGCAGCCCGAGCTCGATCGTCGCCGCGATCGCCACCTGCGCCGGACCGTCGAGCGCGTGCTCGTCGAGCGCGCGCGCCAGCCGATCGTCGACGGCCGCGCGATACGCGAGGGCATCCTCGAGCGATGGTCGGCTCATCATGCCGCGGCGCGCCCGATCGACGCGCGGCCCGACGGCATCGTAGTAGCTGTTGAACAGGAAGCCGAAGCGGTCGTCATGCCGCGGCTGACCGAGCGGCACGAGCACGAACGTCTCGAAGAACCACGTCGTGTGCGCCAGGTGCCACTTGATCGGGCTCGCATCCGGCATCGACTGGATCGCGTGATCCTCGACGGAGAGAGGCGCGCTGACGCCCACCGAGCGCTGTCGCACGGTCCGGTACCGCGAGATCAGGTCGAGCGTCTTCACGGACGCCTGGGCTTGCAGCGGCCATACCACCGAGAGCGACGGTGCTCGAGTCGAGACGCAGCGACCGGCGGCGCTGGACGTCCGCGGCTAATTGTTCGTCGTGTCGAGCGCGTCGACGGCAGCCTGGACGTCATGCAAGCTCACCGGCTTGACGAAGTGCGCGTCGAAGCCAGCCTGTCGTCCCCGCTCGCGATCGTTGGGCTGGCCGTAGCCGGTGACCGCGACGATGCGTGGGCGCGCCGGCAACTTGCCAAGCTCGCGACAGAGCTCGAAGCCGTCCATGCCGGGCAGCCCGATATCGAGGAACGCGATCTCCGGAGTCCATTCGCGAACCAGCGCGAGGGCGTTGTTGCCCTCGTGACTGACGCGCACGTCGTGGCCCAGCATGCTCTCCTGAGTCGCGCCGGTAGGGCACGAGACGACAAGACCTTGCTGCGCGGTCGACGCACGCCCCTCCCGTCACGCTGCGAACAACGCGCACACTCTCGCGCACGATGCGCGGTGAATCGATCGCGTCCATGGCTTCGCGTCACGAGTTTGCGAGGATCGCGCCGGGACACGTCGGTACTTCGCGCAGACGCGCGTCGTCTCGTCGGCGTCGGAGCAAGTCGCAGGTCGCGCAACACGGTCCGCGGCATGTCGGATGCAACCCGAGGCAGCATGCAACCTTACCCGGTCGTTCGCAGTCGTCTCGTCGGTGTGAACATCGCTCCCGCCGAGCGGATCGCGACCGGGCTTGCCGGCGGTGCCGCGATCGCGTTCGGAGTGGGGCAACGCTCGGTGCGCGGCATGCTGCTCGCGGGTGTCGGTGCGATCGCGATGATGCGCGCGATCAGCGGCCGCTGTCCGCTCTATCGTTCGCGCGCGGCGCGCAAGGGGATCCAGGTCCGGCGCGCGATCACGATCCAGTGCACGCCACAGAAGGCGTACGAGGTGTGGCGCGATCTGGCGAACCTGCCGCAGTTCATGACGCACGTGCAGTCGGTGACGCTCGAGGAGGGCGGCGTCTCGAAGTGGGTCGTGAAGGAAGGCGGCAAGGAGCTGACCTGGCGCGCCGAGCTCATCGAGGACACGCCGGCGCGCCGCTTGCGGTGGAAGTCGCTGCCCGGTGGCGACATCTCGCACGAGGGTTCCATCGACATACGATGGGCGACCGGCGATCGCGGCACGATCGTCGAGGTCAAGATGCGCTACTTCCCGCCGGGCGGCCTGCTCGTCGCGAGTGCGCTCTACGGTTTCTTGCGCAAGCTCACCGCGGCGCAGATCGGCGCCGAGCTCGCACGCTTCCAGCAACTCATCGAGACCGGGGAGCTGACGACCGGCGCGCGCCGCGTGCGTGACCTCGACGAGGATGACAAGGCGATCAGCGCGCAGCAGGTGTCGCCGCTCGAGCGCGCGCTCGACATCGGGACCAGCGCCGAAACCTCGACGTGGACCGGCGCGACGAACGGGGCGACGAACGGTGGTGCGCGATGAAGGCGGTGGTCTGGCACGGCAAGCAAGACCTGCGGGTGGACAACGTCCCGGATCCGTCGATCGTGAACCCGCACGACGCGATCGTGCGCGTGACGTCGACGGCGATCTGTGGCTCCGACCTCCATCTCTACAACGGCTTCATCCCGGCGATGAAGCCGGGCGACATCATCGGCCACGAGTTCATGGGCGAGATCGTCGCGACCGGCCCGGCCTGCGAGACCGTGAAGGTCGGCGAGCGCGTGATCGTGATGTGCGGGATCTCGTGCGGACGCTGCTGGTTCTGCAAGCACGAGCTGTTCTCGGCGTGTGACAACACGAATCCAGCCGGCAGCCAGGCCGCGCTCGAGACGCTCTACGGTCACGCCGGCGGCGCGCTGTTCGGCTACTCGCATCTCTACGGCGGCTACGCGGGCGGCCAGGCCGAGTACGTCCGGGTGCCGTTCGCCGACGTCGGCTGCGTCAAGATCCCGGCGGAGCTCTCCGACGAGCAGGTGCTGTTCCTGACCGACATCTTCCCGACCGGCTTCATGGCGGCCGAGAACTGCAAAATCCAGCTCGGCGACACGATCGCGGTGTTCGGCGCGGGCCCCGTCGGCCAGTTCGCGGTCAAGAGCGCCTACCTGCTCGGCGCCGAGCGGGTCATCGTGATCGACGCGGTCTCCGAGCGGCTCGCGATGGCGGCGCAGCAAGGCGCGATCATCGTCGACGAGCGGCACGGTGACGTCATCCCGCGGATCGAGGAGCTGACCGGCGGCCGTGGCCCGGACTCGGTGATCGATGCGGTCGGCCTCGAGGCTCACGGCACCGGCGTCGGCGCGGTCTACGACAAGGTCAAGCAGGTCATGCGCCTCGAGACCGACCGGACGACCGCGCTCCGCAACGCGATCATGGTCTGTCGCAAGGGCGGCACGGTCTCGATCCCCGGTGTCTACGGCGGCCTGGTCGACAAGTTCCCGATCGGCGCGGCGTTCGCGAAGGGGCTCTCCTTCGCGATGGGGCAGACCCACTTCCATCGCTACGCGAAGCCGCTGCTCGCGAAGGTGCAGGCCGGCGAGATCGATCCGCGCTTCATCGTGACCCACCGGATCGCGCTCGCCGAGATCCCCGCCGCCTACAAGATGTTCAACGACAAGCAGGACGGCTGCATCAAGGTCGTCGCGAAGGTCGGAACGTAAACGAGACTCAGAACTCGTCGCCGCCGCCGCCGCCGCCGTTGATCATCGGCGCCGCCATGCGCGGACCGTAGAACCGCATGCTCGCGAGGATCAGCGTGTCGTCGCCACCCTTGACCTCGCGACGCGCGCCGATGTCGATGCTCCACTTGAGGTTCGCCATGCCGATGCCGCCGGTGACGTAGCTCGTGCCGAGGCCGTTGTCGCGGAGGCCGCCGATCCGCACCGGGTATCCGGTCTGGCCACGTGAGCCGCGGAGGAACAGCTCGGCGCCACCGCCGTAGCGGATCTGCTGCTGGTCGCCGTCGAGGCGCCAGCGGGCGTCGAAGCTGACCGCGAGCAGGTCCATCGGCCGGGCGTGGAAGCCACCGCCGACGGCGCGCGGGAAGTGCGGCGACTTTTCGCTCGCGAAGAGGTTCTGCGCGGCGACGCCGAAGTTGATCATCTCGGTGAGCCGGACCGTGCCGCCGAGATCGAACACGAACCCGCTGTGCGAAGTCTCGCCGGTCATGTCGGACTCGAAGTCGTAGTACTTCGTCGTCGTGCCGAGCATGACGCGCGGCAGGATCTGCTTGGACAGCGCCATCCCGGCGACGTGCGTGCGCCGCGAGCCCGTCATGCCCTCGAGCTCTGGATTCGAGCCCGCGTAGTCGTAGAAGAAGCAGCCGGGCATCGCGTTCGTCGAGTCGCACGCGGAGACGTTGATCAGCGACGCGTCGTCGGCCTCGCGATAGCCGTAGCCGCCCTCGAACACCAGCTCGCGATTGAGCGGGAGGCCTGCGGGGTTGAGGCCGATCGCGGAGGCACCGGTCGCGCCGCCTCGCATCGCATCGCCTACGGCGATCTCGCGTGGACCGAGCATGTCATCGAGTGAATCGGTCTCTGCCCGCGCGCTACCGAGCAGGCTCGTCACAGTGAGTACGGCGGGCACGATCGAGCGCATGGCACCGAGTGTTGGCGCGTTTCGCGTCCGTGCGCAAGAAACACGGTGCGCTTGCCAGATCGGCAGTCCCGCACGTGCCCCCTAGTCATCTTGTCGTGAGCGGTCCCACGAAAACCCCGGGTGCTGGGTGGTTCTGGAGGACGACCGCGAAGCTTTGCGCTGCTCGCGATCGGCCTCCACGGCCATCGGTTCGAGGCGGCGGTGGTTCACGCCGAACTTGAAGGGACGTTCGCCGGGCATCGAGGTGGGTTTCCGCATGTCGAGCACGACATCAGCAAGCCTCGTACCTCCACCGCCGTGAGGCGTGGCACGAGCACTGCACCATCATGTGGCATGAAGGACGACACCATCGATGCCCTGGAGCTACTGCGCTCCCAGCACGAAGAAGTCGAGTCTTTGATCGAGGAGATCGAGGAGGCAGACGATCCCGCCGCGAAGGAAGCGCTGTTTGCCGAGATGGCTGACAAGCTCGCGGCTCACTCGACGATCGAGGAGAAGATCCTCTATCCATCGGTGATGATCGAGAAGACGCGCGAGAGCCTGATCGAGGCAACCGAGGAGCATCTGTCGGTGAAGCGGCTGCTCGCGGACATGATGGAGCTCGCCGTCGATGACGAGCACTTCGACGCGAAGCTGACCGTCCTCAAGGAGCAGGTCCGGCATCACGCGCACGACGAGGAGGAGGACCAGCTCTTCCCGCAGGTGCGGCGCATGATGAACAAGGACGAGCTCGCGGCACTCGGCAACGAGATGCTCGCGCTCTTCGAGATGCTGATCGAACGCGAGCCGCGCAAGCGCGTGCCGGCGGAGACCGTTGAGGCGGCGCCGCTGATGATGTGACTTCTGCTGGGAGCGCCGCTGCGTGAGATGAAGCGAGGCATCGAACCGCGGCGACCCGGCAACTTTTCCGGTGAGTGGGTCAGGGGACTGGTCGTGGCGCCAAGCTGAAGCGAGGCGGCGAGGCACCACGACCAGTATTTTGTTTCGGAGCAGCGGCAGCAACCGACGAATCGAAGCGCTGACATGAAGATCGGCCACGAGCCCCTCGACCTTGCGGACCGACGAACTGCCATCCGGCTCGCGCAGCAACGCGTAGCGGGCGTCGGCTCCATCGAACACTCCGACCGCGGCGCCGCGAATCGGTCCGTCGTCGATCGCGTTGGGCGTGTCCTCGGCGACCGCCAGATAGAACATGCGCGCTCGGTGGGCGGCGGCGTCCGTGAAGGTGAGCCGGATCCCTGCCGCGGTGCCCAGGTCGAACAGACGCGCCGTCGTCTCGCCGGGGCCAGCGCCGTCGAGCGCGGCAGCGTCGACCTCGAGGAGGACGCTCGGCGTCGAACCTGCCCCGCGGTGGAGGAGCTGGAGGCGACGTCCCACGAGGATCGCGCCCTCGACGCTGGCGTCGCCGCCGAGCGTTTTGCGCAGCGCCGCGTGGAGTGGAGCGGCGTCGCTGAGCTCCACCGTCGCACCGTCCCGAGCGAGCTTCGCGATCCGGCGGCGCGGCGGGGCCGATCCGGAACCGAGCACGTAGATCTCGCCGCCGGGTCCAGCGACTGCAGCCTCGAAGTCGGGCTTGGTCGCCTTGGGAAGCGGCGAACCATCCCCGATCAGCGGCACGTGCGCGAGGATCCGACCCGACCGATCGACGAGCGCCGCAGCAGGCACGTCGTCCTGCACCACCAGCAGGCTCGAGCCGCGCTCGACAAGGCCCGAGCCGGCGCGCACCCCCTCGAGCGCGTGCGAACACTTGATGAGCGCCGAGAGCTGCGGGTCTTCCCGCGCAACGATCGCTGCCCTCTGCGACGGCGTCGACACGCCAGCCGGCCCGCCCGAGGGTACCTGCCGGGGTTCGCCGCCGCAGCCGGCGACCATCGTGGTCACCGCCACCGTGATCACCGCGAACACTCCGACCGCGGGAATCGGATCAACGAATCGATGTGACACGCGCGCGACGATACGCTGCCGCGAGCCGGGTGGACGCCGTTGTCGCGTCCGCCAGCACGCCCTGCCTTTTTACCCCTTCTTCTTCGCCATGATGTCGACCACGATCTTCTCGAGCTCGGGCTTCGACAGTCCGTTGTCCTTGCCAGTCTGTAGCGCGACGTCGGGCGTCGCGCCGTCGACGTAGAACGCCTTGAGCGCGAACAGCGCGCCAACTCGCTGGCCGGAGCCGCAGTGAATGATCGCCGGCTTCTCCGCTAGCAACGTGGCGAGCTTCTTCGCGTTCTCTTCATTGAGCCCCTCGCCAGTCTTGCTGTCGATCGGGATGTGGACGTACTTCATCCCGAGCTCTTCGACCTTCTTGGGCTCGGTCGCGTAGTCCTTCTCCTCGGCAGCAGTGCGTAGGTTCACCACGACCTTGACGCCATTCGACTTCGCGAGGGTCAGGTGTTCTTCCGTCGGCTGGCCGCCGGTCAGGATGTCGGTGCTCGTGCTCAAGGCGTGCGGGATCGCGATCGACGCCACACCCGACGATGCTGGCGTTGGTGCTGGCGGAGATGCCTGCTCCGTCGGCTGCGGGTCAGCGATCTTCGGGTCAGCCGCCGGCGCTGGCTCCGTCTTCTTGTCTTTGCACCCAGCCGCGCCCAACAACAGCAGTGATAGAGCAGTCGCTCTCGTGAACATGGTCAACATGATGTGTCCCCCCAGATCGAATGATACACGACCGGCAGACCGCGCCGCCGTCGGAGCTCTTCGCGTGCCTACGTGCTCCGGCCCTTGCGGGGCCGTGCGATCCCGTAGCGGTCGAGCTTCTCGACAAAGGTCCGCCGCGGCATCGAGAGCAGCTCCGCCGCACGCGTCTGGTTCTGCCCGGTCTTCTCGAGCGCATCGAGAATGCGATCTCGCTCGAGACCGTTCAGCTCATCCTTGAGTGGGGCGGCCGTCGTCGCTGCTGCTTCGGCGGCCGTCGTCGCCGCTGCTCCGGCGGCTGCCTTCGGCGCGGCGCTCCAGGGCGGAAGATGTTTTGGCAAGATCTCGCCGCCACTTGCGAGCAGCGAGGCACGCTCCATCACATTACGGAGCTGCCGGATGTTTCCCGGCCAGCCATATGCACGCAGCACGTCGCGCGCTTCGGGTGACAGCGGCGATGGCGTGCGGCCGCTGTCGCGCGAGATCAGCGTCAGGAACCGCTCGGCGAGTGGAAGGATCTCCTCGATCCTGTCGCGCAGTGGTGGAACGGTCAGCACGACTGCGCAAAGTCTCCAGTACAGATCTTCTCGAAATTTTCCCGACGCCACCATCCGCTCGAGATCGCGGTTGGTCGACGCAATGATTCGAACGTCGACCGGCACTGGCTCGAGCCCGCCAACCCGCCGGATCTTCTTCTCCTCGATCACCCGCAAGAGCTTGGCTTGCATGTCGAGCGGCATCTCACCCATTTCGTCGAGCAGCATGCTGCCGCCGTTGGCGTGTTCGAGAAGCCCGACCTTCGAGCTCGTGGCGCCGGTGAATGCACCGCGCTCGTAGCCGAACAGCTCGGCCTCGAGCAACTGCTCGGGGACCGACGCGCAGTTCAGCTTCACGAACGGGTTTCGAGACCGTGGCGATCGGCCATGCACGGCCTCCGCGATGACCTCCTTGCCGGTCCCGGTCTCGCCGGTGATCAGGACGGTGATGTTGGCCGTGGCAACCCGATCGATCAGCTGATGCAGCTCGACCATGTTCGGTGCCTCGACGATCGGTCCGAGCTCGCTGTCCGAGGGGCTCGGCTCGGCCCGGCCCCGCGAGCTGTTGAGCTCACGGAGCGTCGCGGCCATCAGCTCGTCGGGCGCCCGGCCATCGGTCGGAAACACCGACGCTCCGATCCGCGCCTTGATCTCGGCTCGGCCCAGTTCCTCGCGGAGCCGGCGAATCAGGTCGGTCAGAAGCTTGCGATCGACGTTGCGAACGAGGATCTCGAAGTGCCCGGGCGCATACTCGGCGACGAAGTCGTCTGGCCGCATGAGCGCCCGGATCCGCGCCCCGGCATCACCGCCCGGGACCGCCGAGGTCACCTCGATCATCAGCATGGCGAACTTCGCGTGCGTGCGCGCTGCCTCGACGCACTGTTGCTGCAGTCGTTGCTCGAACTGCAGATGTCCGGTTGCGACGGAGTTGAGCAGGCTGTCGCAGTGCTGCAACACCAGGGTCGAATTCCCGATCTCGACCACGTCCCCGAGATGTAACGCGCACTGGCTCGTGAGCCGACTACCGCGTAGCCACGAGCCGCGCGAGCTTCCACGATCACGCAGCAAGAAGCCGGTCGGACTAACTTCGATCTCCACGTGGGTGCGGGAGACCGTCGGATCGGAGATTCTGAGATCCGAACCGGGATCGCGGCCGATCACGAGCCGCCCTTCCGAGGGCAAGTCGACGGTCATGGTTCCGTCCGGCGTCAGGATGAAGAGGAAATAGCCGCGCCGGCTAGTCTCTCCAGGAACCTCGCCGACCGTGACCGTCGTCTCCGTTAAGTCAGACACGAGGGGTTAATGATACCCCGGCGACGACGGCGACCAAGTCTGCGGGTCGCACATCGGTTGCCTGCTCGAGTCCTTCCGCCGATCGCTGGAGCGAAAGTCAGAAGTTCGAGTGGTGGCTGTCTCGAGGACGAGCGCAGCACGCTCGAGCGCATCATCAACGCGCTCGAGCAGGCCTGCCAGAATCAGACGCGGGCGGCGGAGCTGCTGTCGATGCCACGCCGGATGTTCATCGGGAAACTCGATCGGTACGGTATCGCACGACCCTGCAAGGTCGGAACACCATCATCCTAGAAGCCGCAGGCGGCGGGCATATCGGTGCGAAGCGTCGAGCCGTGAGGCAGAACGTACGTCACCCAGAGCTCGACGGGGGTGGTTCCCTCGTTGCGCGCGATGTGGTGGCCGCCGGCGCTGTCGATGAAGCCCGTGCCCGTCGGATAGACGTGCGGCTCGCAGTGGTCCGCGTCATAGAGGGTCAGCGTTCCGGTCTGGACGCTACCGAAGTGGGCACCGGGATGGCCGTGCCAGCCAGCGTGGCCGCCAGGCTGGATCACGATCTTTTGTGTCACGACATCTGAGAGCCCCTTCGTCTTGAGCTCGACTTCCCAGCCCTTGCCGTCCTCGCCGGTGGCGTGAGACGGAGCAAGCGCCACGCGCGAGAAGATCTGCGACGTGACGCCGAGGCTGGGCGTCGCGCCTGCAGCTCCTGCAATGACACATACGGCAACCATGGGAAGGGACAGCTTGGTCTTGAAGAGCGACATCGTTCGAGTCTCCTTTGCGCAGCTCTGCGCTGTGCCGGACCTCCTATCAGGATCCGTGCCGCGGCTTGCGCGGCGTCTGGAGACTGTCGATCCAGTGGCTTGGGCTCACGTCCCCCTAACGTCGTGCAAGGGTTGAGCAGCTTCCGCACTGTGCATTGCGCGGAATTCGCGCATCGCACGAGACCTCGCGAGGTTGCGTCGACGTGTGCTCACGACGGCGATGTGGGTCGCGTGTCCAAGCATCGCGACGTTTGATGTCTTCAGGGCAGCGGCAGGACGACGATGTACGCGTCGTCGTTGCTCGTCGCACTCGGCGTCGCGCCAGCACCCTTGAAGCCGACAAACAGCGCCGCGTTGCCGGTCGAGGCGACCGCGCCGCCCCACAGCTGCTCGGCGCCACCGAGGTCGTACTTCACGACGCCGGTGCCGAACGCGGTATCGAACGCACCGTTGCCGCTGACGATCGCGAACATCGCATCCGAGCTCGTGGCCGGGCTGCCGGTCGAGCCGAGCAGCGCGACCCGGCCTCCCGGCAGCGCGACGTTGTTGCGGTTGTTATCGGGGTTGTCGCCCATCGAGCCGTCGAACACGACCTTGCCCGCGGTACCCCACGTGGTGTCGAGCGTGCCGTTCGCGTTGAAGCGTGCCGACACCCAGTCGTTGTTGCCGGTCGCTGCGTTGCGACCGTAACCAGCGGTCACCAGCTTGCCGGCGACGATCGCGACGCCGTAGACCTCGGTGAAGCCCTGCATCAGGACCTCGTGGAAGACGCCACCGGTGCCGAACGTGGTGTCGAGGGCGCCCGCCGAGGTCAGCTTGTAGAGCACCGGTTGCACCGAGCCGACGCCCGTCGAGTTCGCGTAGCCCGCAGCGAGGATGGTCCCGTCCGCGAGCACGTAGATGCCGCGCACGCAGTCCTGGCACGAGCCCGCGGCGTCGGTGTTCTGGATGTCGAGCGTGAACTTGCCGGGCGTGCCACCGGTCGCCGCGAACGTGACGTCGACGAGCCCGCCGGCGGTCAACCGGACGACCGCGAAGTCGGTGTCGAGGCGGCCGACGCCGGCGTTGCGCTGTGCGGCGTGGATGTAGAGCCGGTTGGATGCATCGACCGCGAGGCCCCACGGCGTGTCGACGCCCTTGACGGTCGCGCCGTTGATGTTCGCCTGCTCGAGATCGAGGCGCACGATCCCGTTGTCGACGCCGGTCACACCGAACGTCGTGTCGAGCGTGCCGTCCGCGTTGAACCGCACGACCGCAGCATCGCGATCGACCGCGTTGACCTCGTCCTCGACGGTGCCGAGCACGACGATCTTGCCGTCGCTCTGCGTCACGATCCCGCGCCACAGCTCGCCGCTGCCACCGGTCTGGACGTTGAGGCTCGCGATGCCGTCACCGCCGCCGAACGTGGTGTCGAGCGCGCCCTGGGTGGTCAGCTTGACGAGGACGAGCTCGCGATCCGAGGTCGCCTCGAAGCTCGCCGCGCGAAACCCGACCGCGTAGAAGCTACCGTTCGGGCCCGGCGTGGCGCCGAGGAGCTGATCGGTGCCACCGGTCGACAGTGCGAGCGGCGTGAATTCAGGGGGCACGAACGGTTGCATCGCGTCGGGCGCGGCATCGGCCGTCGGGCCCGCGTCGGGGGCAGGCGTCGCGCCCGTGAGGTTGTCGCCGCACGCGGCGAGCAAGGCCAGAGCAAGCAAGGTGAGGTTCTTCATGATCGTTTCCTTCGTCGTTCGTCGATGGCCGCGCCTAGAAGCGCGCCTTGTAGCCGACGGCAAACATCCGCGGCGGGTTCGGACGCGCTCCGTAGGGGCGGCGCGAGATGATGACCTGCTCGTCGAGCAGGTTGCTGCAGGTCGCATAGAGCTCGGCGAGCGCGTGCAGGCGTGCATGCGCCGAGAGATCGATGGTGAAGATCGCGGCCATGCGCTCGGCCGGGGCGATCGCGCCCTGCCCCGCCACGTCACGGCCTTCGCTCTGGTAGCGCGCTGCTGCGCCAAGCTCGTAGCGCGGCGTCTTGACCGCCGACGACAGCGAGAGCTGATGCCGCGGCAGGTACGGCAACTCGTCGCCCTGCTCGACCATGCCCCAGCCGCCGAACTCGGAGGCGAACGCGTGCTGGAAGCTCGAGCGCGTCAGCGTGTACGCGGCCGCGACCGGCAGCGCGAGCTCGCGGCGCCGGTCCAGCGTGATCTCACCGCCGACCTGCGCCTCGACGCCCCACACCCGGACTTGTCCGCCGTTGTACTCCTCGCCCTCCTGGACCTCGGTGCAGCCGGCCGCGAGCGTGCACGAGCCCTTGAGGTTCGAGTAGTCGCTGTAAAAGCCGATCAGATCGGCGTTGATCGAGGCGCCGCGCCAGCGCGCACCGGCCTCGTAGTTGACGCTCGACTCGGGCCGCACGTCGGCATTCGCCGAGGGTGCGACCGGGACGAAGCCACGGTGGACGCCCGCGAGCACGCTCGCCTCGTCGGTCACGTGGTACTCGGCGCCGATGCCGGGGATGAACACCGCGTAGTCGCCCTCGCGCTGCGCCATCGTCTGGTGATCGACGAAGCGGTAGTCGATCAGCTCGAGCCGCGCACCGGCCGACACCTCGAGGCGCTTGTAGTGCACGCGATCCTCGGCAAACGTCGCGAGTGCGATCGTCTCGGCACGCGAATCGAGCACGAGCTCGCGCGGCCGCTGCGCACGGACGAGCTGGCCGTCCATCATGTCGTAGGCGTCCTCGAACCGCCGGCGGTCGGCACGATCGAAATGGATGCGTGCGCCGGCATCGATGTGATGCGCGACCGGCCCGGTCGTGTGCTCGGCCGCGATCACGGTCTGGATCCCCTGCGACGTGAAGTGGCGATCATTGGTCCCGAGGACGAGCTGCTCCTCGGGGCTCGTCGAGTCGGCCTCGCCCTTGAGGATCGCGGAGTAGATCGCGTTCGCGCCTGCCGTCGGCTGCGCGAGGAGCTGGTAGAAGTCGCGCTGCCCGACGAAGCCGTCGACCTTGCCCCACGCGCGCTGGAACTTGTGGCGGTACGCCGCGGTCTCGATGCGGATGTGCGATCCGAGATCGACGCGATGCGTCGCGCGCAGCCTCCAGTGGTCCCAGCTCATCTCGTCGAGCTGCGAGCCGGCGTAACGGCGCTGCGGCTCGTCCGCGAAGTCGGCGTCGGTGAGGCCGGTGTACGTCTCGTGCGAGAGCTCGCGGCCGTAGCCCGCGCGCAGATCGAGCTGGTGATACGTCTCGGCGCTCGGCTCCGACATCAGCCGTGTCGTCAGCTGGACGTCGTCCTTGTCGAACCCGGTCGGGCCGCGGTTATCGAGCTCCTTGAAGCCATCGCTGCGGAGCTTGACGTACTCCGCCATCACGCCCCAGCGCTCGCGGCGCTCGGCCGCGCGGACGTGCAGCTTGCCGTAGAGGTCGCTGCCGCCGGCGATGTCGACGTATCCCGCGCGCTCACCGGGCATCGGCTCGCCGATCAGATCGATCGCGCCACCGACGGTGTTCGGCCCGAACCGGATCGCGGACGGGCCCTTGGTGACCTCGATTCGCGAGAGCCGGGTCACGAGCGGCACGTAGTACGCGGCCGGCGCGGTGTACGGAGCCGGTGCGATCAGCACGCCGTCCTCCATCAACGTGACCTTCGCGCTGCGATCGGCCGCCGCGCCGCGCATGCCGATGTTCGGCCGTAAGCCGTAGCCGTCCTCGTCGCGCAGGTACACGCCGGCGACACCACGCAGCACCTTGTGCAGATCGTCGTGCTCGTCGCGCTCGAGCGCTTCCTTGGTCAGCTCGGCGCGCGCACCCGGCGGCGCGCGATCGACGATCTCGATGGTCTCGGCACCCGACGCCGGCTCGGGCTCGGGCGGAGCCGCTGGCGTCTCGACTTGCGCGGTGACGTCGGGGTCGCTCGCGGTCGGCGCCTCTGCAGTCTTCGCGGGGCTCTGGTCGGGCGCCGGTCCGGGTGCCGGCACCGGCGGCGCGCCCGGCGACGCGGTCGCCCGGGGCACCACACACGCGAGCAGGAGGCCGAGCGCGCTGCTAATCGTTATCAGCCGCGACATCGTCGGGGATCTCGAGCGCGAGGACCGTGAGGAACTGGCTCTTCAGGTCATCGGTGAAGAGCTTGACCGCGGAGTGTGCCGCGACCACGGACTGGTAGTCGGTGGACAGCGCGCCGAGGAAGCTGTCGGGCAACGCGGCAGCCTTCGCGATCGATGCGTCGAGGTTCGCGAGCATGCGCTCGGCGAGCTCGGGGTGACCGACCGCGATCAAGAAGTCATCGAAGCCCGGGCCGCTCGCGGTGCCGGTGGTGCCGGTGAACGCCTCGCGCAGCGTCAACAGATTCGCGCGGATCGCGAAGGTGGCGCGATCGCCGTACTGGAGCTCGACCTCGCGCAGGCAAGGCGTCATCACGCTGCCGCACGCGTTGACCGCGATCCCGGCTGCCTCGCCGAGCTTCATGTCCTTGACCATGCGGTCGATGTAGAAGATGCCGTCGGTGATGCGGTTGACGCCCTCGTGCGCGCTACGGATCGACGAGCTCTCGCCGGCCCGTGCGAGCTCGCCGACGAAGTCACCGCCATCGGGGCGCCACGCGGCGTGGAGCGTGACCGCGGCCCCGGCGACGTCGTGGGCGATCACCGAGGCGAGCCGGCAACGCGCGCGCGGCAGTTCGGCGGCGAGCGCGTCCCAGCCGTTGGGCGCAGTCGCGCAGGTGTGGGTCGTCGCGGTCGCGAACAGCAGGTACTCGATCGCCGCAAGCGAGCGAACGTTCGCGAGCTTCGTCGTGATGTCGTAGCTCGCCGGGTTCGTCCAGTGCGCGGCGGTGTCGCGATCGATCCCGCAGGTCGACAGCAGCGGCCAGCTGTAGATCCGGTCGCGCAGCGCGCGGTTGTCCATGGCAGCCGGTCCGACGATCAGCGCATCGGCGCGCTCCCAGGCGTCGGTCGCACTCGCCCAAGCCGTACGCGCGGCAGCCTGGGTCGCACCGACCGAGCCGCCATCGAGCGCGGTGCAGTACGCATCGACCGCGGCCGGCAGCTCGCTGGCGCGGACCGCAAAGCCGCCCTGGATCGGTAGCAGCACCGAGCCGCCGATGTGCTCGAGCAACGCCGATCGATCGAAGCCGTCGGGCGTCGCGTCCGGTCGCGTCGCCGACTCGCCGCCACAGCCGAACGCGGAGAGCACGACGAGCAGCGACACGCGAGATGACATGTCCGCACTCTCTACGATTTGAAAACGACTTTCAAGTCCGATTTCAAAGAAAGTAGGAGCTTGGCTAAACCAGGAGCAATATTAGGAGCTTGTGACAGCTTAGCGCAGCGGCATAACGTGCGGAACCACACTCGCCGGAGCACCCAGGACCCACGTTCGTGGCCCGAGATCGCGGATCGCCAGAAGATTCACGGCCGGATCGATCAGCGGCTCGGGCGATCGGCCATTGAGCGAAACCCTGGTGTTCGCGTGCAGCGTGAAGCCGCGATAGCCCTTGGCGTGGAGGTCATCACCGATGTGGTGTGCGAGCTGCAGGATCAGATCGGGCTGCGCCCCCATCTCGCGCTCCTGCCGCCACGTCAGGTAGTTGCTCGGCGGGATCTCGAGCCGGCGACCATCCGCGAACCGCGCCTCGAACATCGCGCTGCCATGCTTCTCGCGGATCATCACGTGCCACGCGAACCGCATGCCGTCCTCGTTCCACAGCACGTCGCCCGGATACAGGTGATGCCGCAACGGCAACGCGAGCTGCAGGACCACGTGAATCGCGATGATGATCCGGGTGACTCGAGGGACGATCATTCGGGGGACGGTGTCAACCTTGTCAACCTTTGCGCTCGTGACGCGGGGGACGGTGTCAACCTTGTCAACCTTTGGCTGCGAAAGGTGGACAAGGTTGACACCGTCCCCCCTGCGGAAGCGCCTCGGCCACGACGGCGGAAAGAAAATTAGCGCAGCGCTCGTCATGATCAGCGGGAACATGCCGATGTTGAACAGGTAGCCGGTGAAGCCGTGAAACGCGATCAGCACCACGTATGCGACGAGCCGGGTGCGCCGCCACGATAGCCAGGCGACGATCGTGGTGTCGAACAGGAAGCCGGCCCATGCCATCGCGAGTGCGACGCGCGGCTCGTCGAGGAGCGGTCCGACGATCGGCGTCTCGGTCCGCGCCGCGAGCCACAGGTTGAGCGGCTGGCCACCGAGGAGCCAGTCGACCTTGGCCTTCGCGAGCCCGGCGAACACGTAGACGACGCCGACCTGGAAGCGCAGCAGCCACACCATCCACGCGGAGATCGTCGCGCGGCGCAGTTGCGGATCGCGCCAGACATCGATCGACCACAGCGCGTTCGCGGGCAGCCACGCGAGTAGCATGCCGAGCAGCACGACGAGGTAGTGGTGGTTGAGATAGTTCGTGACGTCGATCAGCTGCGTGTACGCGAAGCCGATCACGAACAGCAGCGTCGCGATCCGGTGGAACGCGCCGAGCGCGATCGCGAGGGCGAGCACCGCGAGCACGCTGTAGTGCAGGTACATCCCCCAGACCGGCCACGGCCGCACCCAGTCGAAGCCCGGATACGCGAAGAAGAAGTGCGGCTCGCCGTACATCTTCTCGATCCAGCCGGTCGCCAGGAACCGCAGGATCCCGAGGAACATCACGGCGCCGAAGATGATGCGGAACGCCGCGAGCGACGCGATGTCGACCGGCCGCACGGCCGCGGCCGCGATCCGATCACCGAGGCTGGAGCTCACCTCGAACACCGCGCCGGCGACAGCCGCGACGACATCGCCGCACTGTCTACGATTTGAAAACGACTTTCAAGTCCGATTTCGGAGTCACCGTGTGAGGGCGAGTACCGCGACGGCTTCCGCGAGCAACGAATCTTGGATGGACGTCACGCTCGCTCCAAGAGTAGGACCCGAGCAAGGAACTCATGCTGGTCGTTTGTCAGCGTTCCCAGTCGAGCCAACTCGGCGGTGTTCCGACGAGGCGCAGCGAGCACGAGCGTCACCAAATGCCCGCGTTGCGCCTTGTCGAGTCGCTCCCATAGGCCCAGCGTCGAAAGCTCAGCCGCCGTCGGTGCATTGTGAACTGGATCGGCATGCTCGAACGACTCCGAGTAGAGCGTTCGGCGGATCTCGTCCGCGAACTCCTGAGCGCGAGTCTCCGACGCGAACTTCCGCTCGGCGCGCGAAGCCTTCGGATCGACGATCTGGAGGTGCCCGATCTCGTGTAGCAGCACGTCATAGAGCAGGAACCGCCTGACGGCCCACGGCGGCCATTGACCGACCTTTGGCGCACCGAACTCCGCAGGATCCTGTTGTCCGTGCAGGTAGCGACCGAGGCTCACACGCACCGGGAGCCGGGTAGCGAGATCGATATCTCGACGCCCACGAGTCGTTACACTTCCCAGATGCTTCGCGTCGGAGGTCCGGCGCAGAAACGTTTCACCGATCCGCGTGCGGAACTCCTCGGGAACGCGCTGGATCACCAAGTCGACCTCGCTACTGCGGATGTAGCGCACCAGATCTTTCGTCATCCGTGTCGCCCGCTTGGGTTGCCGCGCGACGCCACTTCCTGGCTTCCCCGGAAGGTCTCGATCTCGGCGGTTACCCCGCAGAAGGTCGGCCAGGTCCGAGTAGTCGACGGACATCGACGATGTCCCGACCAGGAAGACGGTGACGCGAAGATGATGTTCCTCGAACCACGCAGCGCGACGTTCGGTGAGCCAGTCATCCGCGAGCGCGACACGCTCGGGGATTGCGTCCGCCCACTCGCCGGTTGCTTCGAACGCAGCAAATCGTTCGTGCGGCCAGACTGGAATCGTCAAGTCGCCATCGGGATTCCTGCTCACGACCCAGCCGTCGTCTGACGCCAGCGTCCACAACTCGCCCTGCTCGCTGGCCTTGTTGATCGCGTACGCGTATCGCGCGTCCACGTCCAAGGCGCGCACTCGCAACAACTCGTCCTCATCAACCCGCCAACCCATGGGGGCCGGCAATGTAGCACTCACCACACTCTCGTCGACGCGACACGGGTCCAGCGGTATCCTCTCCGTGTGAGCAATCAGGCACGCCAAGTCCTCGAAGATGCGCTTCGCTTGCCCATCAACGAACGTGCCGACGTTGCAGCCGAGCTCCTTCGCAGCCTCGATGAAGCGGAGAGCGCGTTATCTCCTGAAGAGGTCGCGCGACGCTGGACCGAAGAGATCACGAAGCGGGCAGAGCGCGCTATCCGTGGCGAATCGGTCGGTCGTGATGCCGACGAAGTCCTCTCCTCGATCGAGTCCAAGCTGCGACGACGATGACCAAGCCTCCTCGCTTCGACAACGACGCAATCGAGGAGATGGAGATGGCCGCCGAGTGGTACGAGGCGCGGCGTCAGGATCTCGGAATCGACTTCGTGACGGCGGTGCGCGAAGCGCTGCTGCGTGTCGCGGAAGCTCCGCAGACCTGGCCGCTGGTACGCGACGTGCCCGAGCAGCTCAACGTCCGTCGGTTCCTGCTTCGACGTTTCCCCTACTCGGTCGTGTTCATCGAGCTGGACGCAGAGATCCGCGTGCTGGCGATCGCTCACACGAGTCGCGAGCCGGGCTTCTGGCGCGCCCGTCTCTAAGCCCGACGTAGCTCTCGGGTCACGACCGGCCAAAAAAAACGCGGTACCGAAGTACCGCGCCTTGCCGGGATCAGATCGCGATCACCAGCGTCGAACGAAGCGAGCTACTACCAGCGATCGTCACCGCCGCCGCCGCCGCGACCGCCACGGCCACCACGACCGCCGCGACCACCGCGACCACCGTCGCCGCCGCCGCCGCCGTAGTCACCGCCGCCGCCGCCGCCGCCATAACCACCG
>JACCTC010000194.1 GCA_013812655.1 Deltaproteobacteria bacterium
TGCCCGGCCCGCGCGGCCGACCCTCGGCGAGGCGATCGCCTCCGGTCCGTTGCTCCTCGATGGCGCGATGGGGTCGCTGCTCTACGAGCGGGGCGTGCTCCACACCCGCAGCTACGACGAGCTCACCCTCTCGCAGCCCGAGCTGATCCGCAGCGTCCACCGCGACTACGTGCAGGCGGGCGCGGAGGTGATCGAGACCAACACGTTCGGCGCGAACCGGATGGCGCTCGCGCGGCACGGCCTCGTCGAGCAATGCGCCGCGATCAACCGCGCGGCCGTCGAGCTCGCGCGCTCGGTCGCCGGGGACAAGGCGTACGTCGCGGGCGCGGTCGGCCCGACCGGCGCGAAGTTCGGGATCGCGAGCATCTCGGAGCGCCGGCTCGCCCGGTTCGCGCTCGCCGAGCAGATCGACATCCTCGTGCTCGCCGGCGTCGACGCGATCTTCCTCGAGACGTTCACGTCGATCCTCGAGATGGAGACCGCGATCCAGGTCGCGAAGGAGCGCGGCCCGCGGGTGCCGGTGATCGCGATGATGGTGTTCGACGGCCAGGCGAAGAGTGACGGCGGGCTCGGTCCCGCCGAGATCGCGGACCGCCTGATCGCGGCGGGCGCGGACGTCGTCGGTGGCAACTGCGGCATCGGTCCGGCAGAGCTCTACCAGGTCGTCGTCGGCATGGTCGGGCACGGCAAGCCGGTGATCGCGCAGCCGAACGCAGGGTTTCCGGCCTCCGTCGAAGGCCGCACGCTCTACGTCGCCAACCCCGAGCATTTTGGGGTGTTCGCGCGCCGCATGCTGAAGAGCGGCGTCCGGTTGATCGGCGGCTGCTGCGGCACGACGCCGGATCACACGCGCGCGATGCTCGGCGCGGTTCGCATGCTGCGCGGCGAGAAGATCGACGAGCACGTCGGCAGCGGGCACTCGGCACCGGGCGCCACGGCCTCCGCACCGTCGCTGGCATCGCCCCCGCCGCCGGCGAAGACACCGATCGCGGAGCGCAGCACGCTCGGCGCCCGGCTCGCGCGCGGCGAGTTCGTGGTCTCTGTCGAGCTCACCGCACCTCCCGGCTCGGATCTGACGAAGACCAAGCAGCAGGTCGCGGATCTCGCGAAGGGCGGCGTCGACATCGTCAACATCGCCGATGGGCCACGCGCGTCGGCGCGGATGGCGAACGTCGCGGTCTGCGCGCGGCTCGTCGCCGAGACCTCGGTCGAGCCGATCCTCCACGTCTGCGCGCGCGATCGCAGCTTCCTCGGCCTGATCGCGCACCTGCTCGGCGCGCAGGGACTCGGGCTGAAGAACCTCGTGATCATCACCGGCGATCCGCCGAAGATGGGTGACTACCCGTTCTCGACGCCGGTCTACGACGTCGACTCGGTGGGGCTCTTGCGGATCGCCGCCGGCCTCAACGGGGGCGTCGATCCCGCCGGCAAGGAGTGCGAGCCCACGACGTTCGTCCTGGCGACCGGTGCCGAGCCCGCCGCGCACGACCGCGACCGCGAATTGCGTCGCCTCGAGGAGAAGCAGCGCGCGGGTGCCGAGCTGATCATGACGCAGCCCGTGTATGACCCGCGCACGCTGGAGCGCTTCCTCGACGACGTCCGGCCGCTCGGGCTGCCGGTGATGGTCGGCATCCTGCCGCTCGCGTCGCATCGCAACGCCGAGTTCCTTCACAACGAGGTCCCCGGCATGGCGATCCCGACGGAGTATCGCGAACGCATGGCGAAGGTCGGCTCGGGCCCGTCCGCGCGCACCGAGGGCATCAAGATCGCGCAGGAGGCGCTCGCCGCGGTGAAGCACCGCGTGCAGGGCGCCTACGTCATGCCGCCATTCAACCGCGTCGACGCCGCGCTCGCCGTCCTCGAGGTGGCACGCGATCGGATGACGAGCCGGTAGTGCGGACCGCGACGCTCGTGGTCGGCATCGCTGCGCTCGGGTGCGGTCGGATCGGGTTCGAACCGACGAGCACGCGTAGCGACGACGGTGGGCCGTCCATCGACGACGCGGCTCCGGACGCCACGCTGCCGATGATGACGACCTACGTGAAGCCCAGCGTCGTCGGAGCCGGCGATCTGTTCGGCTATCGCCTCGCGCTGTCGGCCGACGGCACGACGCTTGCGGTCGGTGCGTACGGCGAATCGAGCAACGCGACCGGGGTCGCCGGCGATCCGCTCGACAACTCGGCCACGCTCGCCGGTGCGGTCTACGTGTTCGTGCGCAATGGCGGCACGTGGGTGCAGCAGGCGTATCTCAAGGCCTCGAACACCGAGACCGGCGACGTCTTCGGGTACGCGGTCGCGATCTCCGCCAATGGCAACCGGCTCGCGGTCGGCGCCCCTGACGAGGACAGCGCCGCGACCACGATCGACGGCGATGGCACGAACAACAACGCGAACAGCGCCGGCGCCGTTTACGTGTTCGCGCGCTCCGGCACGACGTGGGCACAGGAGGCGTACGTCAAGGCGTCGAACGCCGAGGCGGGTGACAACTTTGGCGACGCGGTCGCGCTGTCGGGCGATGGCGTGACGCTCGCGGTCGGGGCGTGGTCCGAGGACTCCGCGGCGATCGGTCCGGGTGCGGATCCGACGAGCAACGCCGCCCTCGAGTCCGGGGCCGTCTACGTGTTCACGCGCTCGCCCACCGCGTGGTCGCAGCAGATCTACCTCAAGGCCTCGAACACGAATGCCAGCGACAACTTCGGGATCCAGGTCGCGCTCTCGCTGACCGGCAACCAGCTCGCGGTGGCGGCGACCGGCGAGTCAAGCGGCGTCATCGGCAACCCGCTCGATAACTCGCAGGTCCAGGCGGGCGCGGTCTACACGTTCACGCGCGCAGGCACGGCCTGGGTCCAGGACGGCTACGTCAAGGCGTCCAACGTCGACGGCGGTGACTTCTTCGGCTACGCGATCGCGCTGTCCGCCGATGGCCTGACGCTCGCGGTGACCGCGGAGGGCGAGGATGGCCCCGGAGTCGGCGTCGGCGCGCCGCAGACCGAGGGCGCGGGCCAGGCCGGCGCGGCCTACGTGTTCATCCGCACCGGGGCCGCGGTCGCGTGGATGCAGCAGGCATATATCAAGGCAACGAACACCGAGGCCGACGATCGGTTCGGTCGCAGCGTTGCGCTCGCGCCCGGTGGCAAGGTGCTGGTGGTCGGCGCCGTGCTCGAGGACAGTGCGGCGACCGGGCGCGACGGCGATGCGAGCAACAACAGCGCGACCGACAGCGGCGCGGTCTACGTCTATCGCCGCAATGACGCGGCGTGGGCTGCCGAGTCCTACCTCAAGGCGACGAACACCGGCGCCGGCGATCAGTTCGGCCACAGCGTCGGCGTCGCGACGACGGGCACGCCGCTCGCGGTCGGCGCATTCAACGAGGACGCCGCGAACGAGACCGCGGCCGAGAGCGGCGCCGTGTACATCTTCGAGTAGGCTGGGACGATGGCGGACCGACAATGGCGATGACGCCGGACGAGGCGCGCGCGTTCCACGGCGAGATCCACGTGCTCGATCTCCACGCGGACACCGCGAAGCTGATGGACAAGCTCGGCTATGACCTCGCGGCGCGCCACGAGCGGCCGATGCCACGCCGGGTCAACGTGTTCGGGCACGTCGATCTGCCGCGGTTGCGTGACGGAGGCGTCGCCGGTCAGTTCTTCAGCTTCTGGACGACCCCGTACCCGGAACGAGGCTGCGCGCGCTCGGTCACGAAGCAACTCGACGCGCTCGACGTCGCGATGGCGAAGAACCCGAGCGAGCTCGCGTGGACGCGAACCGGTGCGGATGTTCGCGCGGCGAAGGCGAATGGCCAGATCGCCGCGCTCGGCGGCATCGAGGGCGGCCAGGCGCTCGAGAGCTCGCTCGAGCCGATCGAGGCGTTCTCGCGACGCGGCGTGCGCTACCTCGGTCTGCTCCACTTCTCGCAGAATGCGATCGGGCGGCCGGCGAAGGGGCGCGGCGCGAGCGGCACCGAGGGGCTGACCGGCTTCGGCCGCGACGTCATCCGCGAGTGCGAGCGCTGCGGCGTGATCGTCGATCTCGCGCACATCAACCGGCGGGGCTTCTTCGACGCGCTCGAGGTCGCGACGCTGCCGCCGATGGTCTCGCACACCGGCGTCCTCGGCGTGCACGAGCACTGGCGCAACATCGATGACGAGCAGCTCCGCGCGATCGCCGACAAGGGCGGCTGCGTCGGCATCATCTTCGCGCGCAAGTACCTCGGCTCGTCGTCGATCGACTCGGTCGTCGATCACTTGCTGCACGTGATCGACATCGCCGGCGACGATGCGCCCGCGCTCGGCTCGGACTTCGACGGCTTCGTCGTGCCACCCGAGGGACTCGAGGACGTCGCCGCGCTGCCGAACCTGACGGTCGCGCTGTCGCGACGTGGTGTGCCGCCACGCATCCTCGAGAAGATCCTCGGCGGGAACGTCCTGCGCGTGCTCGATGCCGTCCCCGCGTGGGGTAGGCTGCAGCCCTCGTGAAGCGAACGCTTTTCCTGATCGCGGTTGCGATCATTCCCGCTCTTGGCCTTGGGGTCACCCTCGGCGGCTGTCCCAAGAAAAACGACAAGGCTCGCGATCCCGGCAGCAAGCACGACGCCGGCAAGCTCGCGGTGGCCACCGATGCCGCCGGGCCAGCCGAGCCGCTCATGCTGACGCCCGCGCTGCCGGTGCCCCCGATCCCCGCCGGCCTGCCCGCGCTGCCGGAGAACCCGAGCATCACGCCCGAGGCCGTCGCGCTCGGCGAGCTGCTGTTCTTCGACACTCGCCTCTCGACGGCAAACACGATGGCGTGCGCGACCTGCCACGATCCCGCCGCGGGCTTTGCGGGCGGCACGCGCCAGGACACCGCGAGCGGCAAGCCAAACTTACGGCGCGCGCCGGCTCTCGTGAACCTCGCGTGGCACAAGGCACTCGGCTGGGATGGCCGCTACGCGTCACTCGCCGAGCATCTCGCCGCGCACGCACGCGGTCAGCTCGGTGATGATCTGGCGTCAGCCGTCAGCCGGATCGGCGACCTCGCAGGGTACCGCGCGCACTTCGCGCGGATCGGCGGAGAGCCTTCAGGCGACCTCGCCATGACCGCGCTCGCGGCCTACGTCTCGACTCGCTACGCCGGCGGCTCGCCGTGGGATCGCCTCGAGCGCTCACCGGACGTTCCCGCCGATGTTCGCGCGGGCTACCAGGTGTTCTCGGGGAAGGCGCAGTGCTCCGTGTGTCACACGCCGCCGCTGTACACCGATCTCCAGTACCACCGGCTCGGGTTGATCGCGACCGCCGACGAGGGACGCGGTCGCGTCGAGCCCGCGCAGAAGGGTGCGTTCAAGACGCCGACGCTGCGTGGCGCCACCGCGCGGACCGGGTTCTTCCACGACGCGAGCGCGACCTCGCTCGACGCCGCGATCGACTGGCACCTCGCCGGTGGTACCGGTCAGGGCGCCGATCCGAGCATCGTCGACCCCGTGCTGAAGAAGATCGTGTTGACGCCGAAGGAGCGCGCCGACCTCGGCGCGTTCGTGCGTGCGCTCAGCGATCCGAGCTCACCTCCGGTCGTGAAGCCCGCGCTACCGTGATCGCGATGGCCACTCCGAGATCGTGGCGTAGCCGCATGCAGACAGGGCTCGAGGTCGCGGTCGGTGGCGTCCAGCTCCGCGCGATGCATCGTGCCGTCGGGCTCGCCGCGGGCGTGCGGCCGCAGGTGACCCCGGACGGCGTTGCCTACCTCGCGCGTCCAGGTCGGCGCGGCTTGCCCCTCGTCGGCGTTCACGGCTTCGGCGGTGACAAGGAGACCTGGCTGCTGATGGCCGCGCTCGTGCCGCGCGCCCGTGGCATCACGCTTGTCGATCTGCCCGGGCACGGCCGGTCCGCCGATGTCGCCGAACGCGACGCGAGCATCCGCCACCATGCCGAGGCCGTGTTGCGCGTGCTCGATCACGCCGGCATCGATCGCGCGGTGCTGTGCGGCAACTCGATGGGCGGCGGCGTCGCCTTGCGGCTCGCGGCGAGCTGGCCCGCTCGGGTCGCCGGGCTCGTGCTGGTCGCCTCGGTCGGCCGCGACGTCCACGAGGGCGGCGCGCTCGCCTGGATCGATGGCGAGAACCCGATGATCCCGCGCGAGGCCGACATCGATCGGTTCATGGCGCTCGTGCTCGAACGCCCGCCGCCGGTCGGCCGCGCCGTCATCCGCCACGTGATCACCGAGCGCGCGCGCCGCGCCGACGCGCTGCACCGGCTGTTCCGCGGCTTCATCCTCGCGCCCGGCCCCGACGGTGTGCCGACGGACCTCGGCGCGATCAAGCAGCGCGCGCTCGTGATCCACGGCGAGCAGGATCGCATCATCGACAAGGCCGTGGCCGAGGACCTCGCGAGCGCGTTGCCGGACGCCGAGCTCGTCGTGATGCGCGGTGTCGGTCACGCCCCCCAGCTCGAGGCGCCGCGCCACACCGCGCGCATCATCGAGCGGTTCGCGCGCCAGCTCGACGCGGCCTGACGCACAATCGGCCGTCGACGTTCGCGGTGATCAAGAGTACGGTCGCCCGTCATGTGGTGGCGCCGCCTCCGCTACGTCCTGCTGCTCGTCGCGCTGACGTCGGTCGCGACCTGCCCGGCGGCGAAGCGCTCGTGCAACGCCAAGAATCGCGCGCAGGAAGCCGACGATCTGCTCGGCTACCTCGCGGATCGCGTCGCCGCGGCGATCGCCGCCACCGGGCGGGTGCCCGCAGCTGCGGCCGGCCCGACGCCGCTCCCCGATTGCTGCGAGCAAGGCGGCGTCTGCGCGCCCGATCCCACGCGGTGGGCCTCGCCGGGCTGGCAGGCGCTCGCCTTCACGATCGACGACGATCATCGCTACACGTACTCCTACGTGCCGGATCCGGGCGGCCGCTCCGCGGTCGTCCGCGCGGTCGGCGATCTCGACTGCGACGACGTGACCTCGCTCTACGAGGTCGAGATCCGGATCGAGCCGAGCGGCGTTCGCCGCCGCTGGACGCGCAAGCAACCGTACGAGTGATACGCTTGCCGGCATGCGTGGATGGTTCGTCGCGCTCGTCCTGACCGCCGCCTCGGCGGCCTCCCTCTCCGGCTGTGGCAAGAACGAGAAGCCGCCCCCACCGCTCGAGGGCGCGACCACCGGCCAGGAGTCGGGTCCCCGCGGATCGCACGGTAGTGTCGCTGGCAGCGGCGCGGTGGCGGGAACCGGTGGCGGCGCGATGGCCGGGAACATGGCAGCGGGCTCGGGTGAGCCACCGCCCGCCGAGAAGATGTTCATGACGGTCTGCGCGACCTGCCACGGGCAAGACGGCACCGGCAACGGTCCGGTCGCCGAGTCGCTGAATCCCAAGCCACGCAACTACACCGACAAGGCCTGGCAGGCGGGCGTCACCGACGACGAGCTCAAGAAGATCATCGTCCAGGGCGGCCACGCCGTCGGCAAGAGCCCGATGATGCCGGCGAACCCGGGACTCAAGGATCAGCCCGAGGTGCTCGACGGCCTCGTGCAGATCATCCGTCGCTTCGGCAAGTGATGGTGGCCGCCGGCGAGCTGCGTCCGGCGGAGTCCATGCGGTCGTCTGTCGATGGTCAGTGGGTCGCGATCCGCCGCGGTCGCGAGATCTCGCTGCTCGCCGCCGGGGCTGCGCCCGCGGTCGGGATGGTCACGCTCGATCACGACGACGCCGACCACGCGCTCGTCGGGCCACCGACGATGCTCGCGATCGTCACGCGCGACGCCACGCCACGCGTCACCCTGCACCAGCCGCCCTACCTCGACGCGGTCGCCCGCCTCGATCTCGAGATGCCGATGCGGATCGCCGCGATCACCGGGCCGCGGATCGCCCTGGTATCGGCGGACGGCAAGCACGTGCAGATCGTGCGCGCCGCGGGTCGCGCGCTGTCCTCGCAGACGCTCGAGCTCGAGAGCTCCGTCGAGTTCGCGGTCGGACTCGAGCGCAGCCAGGTCCTGTTCTCGCTGCTGAAGAAGCTCGAGGTCTGGGATACGGTCGCGGGCCGCCCGCTGCTCCGCATGCAGCTGCAGCTGCCGCCAGCGCCGCGCACCGTCGGTCCGGCGCAGGGCCACATCTGGGCGATGCGCCCCGGCAGCGACGAGGTCTTCGTCTACCGGCTGAGCGATGGCCGTCCGTTCCGCCACCTGATCGGTGCGCCCGTCGAGCACGTGATCTATCACCCGGCTTCGCCCGTCGTCGTGTTCGTCACCGCACGCGGCCTCGTGCGGCTTCACTGCTTCGCGCACTCGCTGACCGTGGTCGATGCACCGTGGGCGCGTGGCCACGCCCTCGCCCAGCTCGTGACTGGCGACGACATCACGCTGCTCGGACTCGGGCCCGACGACGACGAGCCGTGGCGCGTGCCGATCGGCGGCACCGTCGCGGCTGGCTCGGCTCCCGTGGCGGAATCCGAATCCGACGCCGCGCCGACTGCGCCGGCCGCTGCTCCCGCCGGCGACCGGATGCGCAGCCTGCGCGAGCGCGGGCTCGAGCCCGCGCATGATGACGCCACCACGCCCGCACCCGGACGCGCGGACCGCATGCGATCGTTACGCGAGCGCGGCAAGCCCGACGACGCCGAGGCCGCACCCGCGCGAGGCGCGCTGCGCGTCGGTCGCAAGGAGTGGCGCGACGCGATCGCCGAGTGCGGGCTCGAGCTCGCGCGCGGTGGTGCGCACGAGCTGCCGGTGGT
>JACCTC010000215.1 GCA_013812655.1 Deltaproteobacteria bacterium
GCCTCGGGCTGACGATCGTCGCGTCGGTAGCGCTGTGGTTCCTGATCACCTGGTGGATCGGCGATCGCACGAGCATCCACATCGACTGGTTGCCGATCGGTTCCGGCCGCGCGATCGATCTGCTCGCGCCGCAGTGGCTGCTGCTGGTCGCCGTGGTCCCCGCGTTCTACCTGCTCCGCGTGCTGTCGCTGACCGATCTGTCGCTCGCGCAGCAGATCTTGCAATCCACGTTGCGGTCGCTCGTGATCGCCGGCGTCGCGGTCGCGCTCGCCCGACCCTCGTGGATCACCCAGCAGAGCAAGGTCACGACGGTCGTCCTCGTCGACGTCTCGGACTCGGTCTCAACGAAGCAGCTCGACGCCGCCCGCCGCTACGTCGACCAGCTCGCGGAAGCCCGCGGCGAGGGCAACCTCCAGCTCGTCACGTTCGCCGAGAAGCCGAAGGCCGTGCGGGCCCCCGCCGACGGCAAGCCGCTGTCGAGCGCGATCGAGCGCCACGCGGGCGCCGGCGCCGGCACCGATACCCAGGCCGCGATGCAACTCGCCTACGGCCTCTACCCCGACGGGTACCTGCCGCGCATGGTGATCGTCTCCGACGGTAACCAGACCGCAGGCGACGTCGCCGTCGAGGCCTACCGCGCGAAGGATCTCGGCGTGAAGGTCTCGTGGCGGACGTTCGATCAGGACCAGACGAGCGAGATCCGCGTCGTCGGCCTGACCGTCCCAGATGACCTCAAGGTCGGTCAGCCCTTCGAGGTCACCGCCGAGGTGTGGGCCACCGAGCCGCAGAACGCCGTGCTCTCGCTCCAGCAGGACGAGTTCCCGAACCCGCTCGAGCCGAGCAAGCGTGTCGAGCTGCGCGAGGGCAAGAACCTCGTGAAGTTCAAGTCCGACGCCAAGCGTGCCGGCGCCACGACCTACAAGCTGCGCCTCGCGAAGTTCGACAGGGACACCGAGAAGGCGAACAACGAGGCCGTCACCACCGCACCGGTGAAGGGCAAGCCGAACATCCTCTACGTCGAGGGTGGCGTCCTGCGCGAGCCCGGCAGCGCGAACTACCTCAAGCGCGCGCTCGAGCACGAGAACATGGACGTCGAGGTCCGCGGTCCGCGCGGCCTGCCGTCGACCGCCAAGGAGCTCGAGCGCTTCGATCTCGTGATGGTGTCGGATGTCCCGGCGCACCTCGTCGGCGCGGCCCAGATGCAGGCCCTCGACAGCTACGTCGCGAGCCTCGGCGGCGGCCTGATCGTCGCCGGTGGCGAGGATTCGTTCGGCTCGGGCGGCTACCAGGGCACGCGCATGGAGCAGATCCTGCCGGTGCGCTTCGACTCCGAGAAGATCAAGGAGCAGCCCGACATCGCGCTCGCGCTCGTGATCGACAAGTCGGGCTCGATGCAGGGCCCGCGCATCGAGGCGGCGAAGGAATCCGCGCGCGTCACTGCCGAGGTGCTATCGCCGAACGACTTCCTCATGGTCGTCGCGTTCGACAGTGAAGCCACCGTCTACGTCCGCCCGCAGCGCGCCTCGAACCGCATGCGGATCTCGTCCGACATCGCGAGGCTGACCTCGGGCGGCGGCACCAACATCTATCCCGGGCTCAAGGAGGCCTTCGAGGGCCTGCAAGGCATCAACGCGAAGGTCAAGCACGTCATCGTGCTCTCCGACGGCGAGGCGCCGCGCGAGGGCATCGCCGAGCTCGTCCAGGACATGCGCTCCGCTCGCATCACGGTCTCGTGCGTCGGCGTCCAGGGCTCCGACCGCGACCTGCTCGCGATGATCGCCGACGCCGGCGAGGGCCGACTCTACATGGTCGACGACATCGGCTCGCTCCCCAAGATCTTCATGAAGGAGACCCAGGAGGCGCAGAAGAGCCAGCTCGTCGAGGACCGCATCCAGGTCCGGATCGCGAAGAAGGTCGAGGCGATCGAGGGCACCAACGTCGAGTCCGCGCCGCCGCTGCACGGCTATGTCACCACCAAGCCCAAGCCGACCGGCGAGACGATCCTGATCTCCGACCTCGGCGAGCCGATCCTCGCGCGCTGGCGCTACGGCGCGGGCACCTCGGTCGCGTGGACCTCCGACGTCAAGAACCGGTGGTCCGTCGACTGGATCCGCTGGGGCGGATACCCGAAGTTCTGGGCGCAGGTCGTCCGCTCGTCGATGCGCCGCAAGGTCTACGACAGCTACGACCTCTACGCGAAGGTCTCCGACGGCCGCGCGCTCGTCACCGTCGACGCGATCGATACCGGCGACAAGTTCGTCAACGAGCTCGACACCAGCCTCGAGGTCATCGATCCCGCGACCAACAAGGTCACCCAGACCATCCCCATGGGTCAGACCGCCGCCGGCCGCTACACCGCCGACTTCAAGATCCAGAAGTACGGCAGCTATCTCCTCAAGGCCGTCCACAAGCGTGATGGCAAGACCGTCGCCGAATCGATGGGCTCGGTCGCCCTCTCCTACCCGCTCGAGTACCTGCGCACGACGCCCGACCTCGAGCCGCTCAAGCACGCCGCCCAGGTCTCGCAGGGCATGGACCAGGCCGAGCCGGCGAAGATGTTCGCGGCCGGCAACGAGTCCGTCAGCTACTCCGAGGACCTCTGGCCTTACGTCCTCGTCCTCGTCGCCGGCCTCTTCCTGCTCGACCTCTACGCGAAGCGCGTGCGGCTGTTCGGCTACCGGACGATCAAGTTCAGCTAGAACCGGTACGCGACGCGGGCGAAGCCGGTGAGGCTCGTGATCTTCGGATCGGTCGTGGTCATCGTGCCGTCGAACCGGTTCAGCCCCATCTGCGAGACGAAGACGCTGCCGAGGCCGAACAGGTCGCCGCGGATGCGGTAGTAGACGTTGCCGCCGGCGGACAGGATCTTCGCGCTCGACACGCCGAAGCACTCGAGGGGTGAGGTCGTCGGGCTCGCACAGCCCGTGACGCTCGGGCGGTCCTTGGTGGTCGAGTAGCTGACCTCGGCCTCCCACTCGCCGCGGCCCTTGCCGAGCTCGCGGGCGGCGAACACGCGCACGGCCAGAACGTCGCTGCGGAATGCGGTCTTGCCGACGCCAAACGACCGCGAGCCGTCGAGGCCGATCCGCAGATCGAGGAGCGAGCGGCGATCGGTGATCGAGCCGTAGATGTCGACGGCCTTGGACGCGTCGAGGTCATACGAGGTCATGCCGTCGGCCGAGGTGATCGTGACCTCGGGGCGGTAGCGGAACGCGCTCGCGATCGTAGCCTCGAAGCGCTGGCGATTGCCAAGGCCCGCCGAGATGCTGGTGCGCGCCGAGTTCGTCGAGACCCGGCGGAGCTGGAGGATGGTCTCGTTCTGGACCTTCGCGCCGCCGGCATCGCCGACGGGGTTATCCAGAAAAGCGCCGGCCTGGACATTCAAGGTCTCGGTGTCGACGCGGTTGAAGCTCGCGGTCAGCCGCAGCCGCTGGTTCGGTTTGTAGTTCGCGCCGGCCGACAGGTTCGTCAGTGCGATCGGGTCGGCAGCGATGCCGTAGAGGTCGAGAATCGCGAAGTGGTACAGGTCGAGCGCGGAGCCACTGCGATAGTAGCCGTTCGCGGTCGCGTAGACCCGCGGGCGCTCCGATGACAGTGGCGCGAGCACGACGCCGCCGAGCGCGCCGTGCATGTTCATCGTCCGGTACGCCGCACCGAAGCCGCCGCTGCCGACAAACCGGCCCGCTTTTGACAGCGTCGCGTCGCCGTCGCCGGTCTGGAGCTGCTTGTAGTCGGTGAACACCGAGCGCGAGCCGCGCACCGGATAGAGGCCCGCGAACCCGAGGAACGTCAGCTTCTCCGACTTCGCGTAGTCGAGGCGGATGCCGTCGATCTTGATCGCGCCGAGGTCGGTGACGAACTGGCGGCCGATGAAGAAGTCGCTGCGCTTGCCGCTGCGCACGAGCCACGCCTCTCGGAGCTCGACCTCGTTCGTGCCGTTGAACCCGGACTGGATGCGCGCGTTGTCCTGCGACGAGTCCGCGCGCACGACGTCGTCGGGGTTGTTGACGAGCCGCGTGCGCGCGTCGATGCGGGCATCCCAGCGCCCGCCCGCGATGTGGCGGAAATCGGTCTGCAGCCGGAGGTCGGTGAAGTAGCGGTTGAACCGCGAGTTGGCGTCGCCCTGCGTGCTGTCGCCGTTGAGCGCGCCGCCACTCTCGCGATACGCGAAGTTGCTCCACTGCAGGCTGCCCTGGATCAGGGTCTTGTCCTCGGTCTTCTCGGTGTCGACCTTGTCGACGAAGAACCGATCCTTCTGGAACGGGTTCGCGATCTTCTCGGCGTCGACCGCGTGGCCCCGCAGATCCTGCTTCTTGAATTCCTGCGCCTTGCCTGGCGTCGCCGCAGGCTTCGGCTTGGGCTTCGCGGCGGGCGTCGCTTCTTCGTCCTCCTCGTCTTCTTCCTCGTCCTCGTCTTCTTCCTCGTCCTCCTCGACGACCTGCGCCCACGCCGGCGCTGCGGTCACGAGCAGCCCGAGGCCGAGTACGCAGGCAACACGCCTCATCGACACACCGACTCGCGTGCCGGGAACGTCGGCGACTGCGGGGTCCACGAGTTCGGGTTGTGGCAGCCGCTGCCGGTGCAGTAGGTCAGCCGCAGCGCGTGACCGGCGCCGCGTGCCTTCGCGTCGTCGAGGTGGCAGCCGGTACACTCCGGCGTGATCGCGCTGAAGTTGCCGTTCTTGTGGCAGTCGAAGCACGCGATCGTGCGGTGCAGCCCGACGAGGTTGCAGCCGACCCGGCTGTGATCGAAGCGCGCCGGCGTGAACGACCACTGGGTGTGGCACTCGCCGCACTTCGGCGACAGCGAGTTGTTGTGGATGTCGTCCTGGCGGTGGCAGTTGATGCAGAGATTGCCGCTGCCGGCGAGTGGGCGGTTGTCGCGGTGGCAGCGCTCGCAGGCGATGTTGTCGTGCATGCCCTTGAGCGAGAAGTCACCGACGTCGTGCAGCGGCTTGATGTCCTCCCACATCCGCGTGGTGTGGCACTGCTCGCACGCGGTGCCGTACTGACCCTTGTGGACCGCAGGCTCGGGGTGACAGCCGAAGCAGCTCAGCGGGCGCGGCTTGAACGTCACCGACGGATGGCAGTCCGTGCAGCGCACCTCGAGGTGCTTACCGTCGAGCCGGAACACGGACATCGTCTGGTGGTTGAACAGGTTGTCGCCGGTCTCGAGGTGGCACTGTTCGCACTTCGTGCCGAGCCGACCCTTGTGAGCGTCGTCCTCGGCGTGACAGCCCTCGGCCGAGCAGTCGCGCGGCGTGTCCTTGAACTTGCGCGCCTCGCCGTGACACGACTCGCACTTGTTGTTCTTGTGCTCGCCCTTGAGCGGGTAGCCCGGCGTGCCGTCGGGGAACGTCGCGACGTTATGATCGAACTTGAGCGCGTCCCACAGCCCCGACGAGTGACACGCCGAGCACTTCTTGCCGAGTGTGCCCTGGTGGAGCGTGTCCTCGTGACAGCGCGCGCCGCACTCGGGTGACTCCTTCTCGAACGAGGTCTTGCCCTTCTTGTCGCGGCCGGTGTGGCAGTCCTCGCACGGCACGCCCTTGTGCGCCTTGACGAGCGGGAAGCTCGACGACGGCCCGTGATAGATCTTGACCATGTCGACGTACTTGACGTCGATCGAGCCCGGCTTGAGGTGACAGTCGAGGCACTGCGAGTTCTTGAACTTGCCGCCGGGATTCGCTGCGTCGGCGTGCACCTTCTTGTGCTGGTGACAGCTCATGCAGCCGGTCTCGCCCTTGAAGTCCTCGAAGTTCGCCGGACCGCTGCCGCGGTGACACTTGCGGCACGAGATGTCGGCGTGCTTCGCGGTCAGCGAGAACTTCGTGCGGCTGTTGTGATCGAAGCGCGACTGTGACTTGAACGAGGTCGTCGGATGGCAGGTGCCGCACTTCGGCGGCGAGCCGAACGCGTCGAATCGATCGCGGTGCTTGTTGTCCTTCGCGTGGCACTGCTCGCATGCGCCGATCGGCTTGCCGGTGCCGAGCTGCTTGGTGTGGCACTCGTAGCACTTGAGCTTCTTGTGCGCGCCGAGGTCGAACCGCGTCCGCTCCGAGTGATCGAAGAACGGCATGTCGCGGTTGTATTGCTGCTTGAAGTTCTTGAACGTCGGCGAGTGGCACCAGTCGCAGTCGCGGGCGCCGAACAGGTGGCCATCGTGCGAGGACTGGTGGCAGCCGCTGTTGCCGCACGCGGTCGGCTGCTTGGTGGGGAGGTTGAACACGCTCTTCGGGTGACACTTCAGGCAGCCGACGTCCTTGTGCGAGCCGAGGATCGGCATGCCGGCGTCCTTGCGATCGTCGTGGTTGAAGTTGAGGATCGGCTTGGCGGGCCGCCACACGCTCTCGCCGTGGCAGCGGTCGCAGACGAGCATGTCCTTGCGCTCGAACTTGTGCGGCTGGTCATCGCCGTGGCAGCCGCTCGAGCCGCACAGCTTGTCGTTGCCCATGTAGATCTTCGTGCCGGCCTTGTTCTTCGTTTTGTGGCACTCGGCGCAGTCGGTCGAGCCGTGCTTGCCCTTCAGCGGCCAGCCGGTGAGATCGTGGTCGAAGCCCTTCTCGCCGCCCTGGATCTTCGCCCAGCCCATCATCTTGTCGTCGTACCCGCGGCCCTTGTGCTCGCCGTGGCAGGTCTCGCACTTCTTGCCCTTGACCAGCGGTGACGCGTGGAAGCCCTTGCCGGCCGCGATTCGCGCGCGCAGGTCGGTATGGTCGTGGCAGTCGAGGCACTTCTGGTTCGAGACGTCGCGCGTGCCATCGACGTGGCAGTCGTTGCACTTGTTCTGGTTGTCGAGCGAGGCGTGGCTGTTGGACAACGGCCCTGGGGAGCTCGAGAAGAAGTCATCGGCGGCGGCGTGCGGCGTCCCGAGAACGACCGCGCCGAGGGCAACGATCAACATCCCGATCGCGAGCTGCGCGATCCGCATCGACAGCTTCAAGGCGGCGCCGAGCTTACCAGGCCGCACGTGACCACGAAATCCAGATGTGGGCCACCGCGAAGCCGGTGAGCATGATCGTGAACGGCACGTGGACCTTCTTCCACGAGTGCAGCAGCAGCTGAGCCTTCGGCGCCACGACCTGGCGACGACCGATCACGATCATCCGGCCCGCGCGGCGCGCGAGATCGTTGCGGGTCGCCTTGTCGACCTGGAGCTGGGCCAGCCGGCTCTTGCGCGCCATCGTGCGCGGGATCCGGCCGACGTCCTGGAAGATCAGCCACCACAGCGCGCGCAGCACGCTCGGTGACATCGCGACCTGCTGGGCCCACGCGCGTTGCTCGGCGAGCTCGCGATCGATCTCGGCCATCGGCACCGGCAGCACCGGCCGGGCCTTCTGGAACGCGCGCTCGTGATCGAGCTCCTCGAGCTCGACGCCACTCGAGAGCTCCGGCACCTGGGTGTAGAGGTAGCGGCCGAGGAAGCCACTGATCACGACGATCACCATGCTCCAGAACGCCGCCGACACCCACGAGTCGAGGCGCAGCACCGAGTGGAGCGCGATGAACATCGGGCCGACGGTGCCGGCCATCAGGTGGAAGTCGAACCACATCGTGTTCGACGCGAGCCAGCGGAACATCTTGATGCGCCGGAAGATCGGATAGACCGCGGCGATGACCATGAGCCCAGTCCCGGTGAGCGCGCAGTACGTCGAGAGCTGATCGCCGGGGCGGAACGTGATTTTCTCGATGATGCCGGCCGCGGGGATGTTCTCGAACTCGGGCAGCGCCGACAGCTCCATGAACCGGTAGGACAGCTTGGGCGCGTAGAGCCGCAGCACGGCCTCCGCGGTGGCGGCGAGGAACGCCGTGATCCCGAGGACCCACAGCAGGAGTGGCGCGTAACGGCCGCGCTTGACCTTGGCGATGCCGCCGGAGCGCACCGCGAGCCCCTCGATGAACGGCAGCACCGGCAAGACTTCCTTGCGGTCCTTCTTCGTGAGATCGGCGTTGAACCCGGTGTACGCGAGCTGCTGCATCTTCGGCGAGCGCTCGCGGAACAGGTCGTATGCGTTGATCTCGATCAGCGAGCCGGTCGGGCACGCCGAGACGCAGGCCTGATCGCCATAGGCGATGCAGTGATCGCACTTGTTCGCGATCCGCCTGGCGCGCGCCACGCGGGGCGTGCCCGGGCCGAACTTGAGCGCGTCGCGCTTCTCGAGGCGCGCCATGAAGTGCTTCTTGAACGTCGGCGCCTCGGGCTCGATCTCGACCATGTCGATCGCGCCGTACGGGCAGCTCTGCGCGCACGCCGTGCAGCCGGTGCACGTCGACTCGTTGATCACGACCTCCTTCTTGACGTCGTCGAACTTGATCGAGTCGTACGCACACGGATCGATGCACCGCTGATCGGTGCAGGTCCGGCACGTGTAGATGAAGTCCAGCATGCCGAGCTGGTAGCCGCCGAGCGTGAGCCGGCGCGCGCCGTAGCGCTCCTCGCACGCCTCCTCGCAGAGCTTGCAGTCGATGCAGAGCCCGAGCTGGCGGACGCGGACCATGTCGCCGGAGACCGAGATGCCCTGGCGCACGAAGAAGTCGAGGAGCTCCTGCTTGACGCCGGAGACCCACGCGAGCCGCTCGCGCGAGATCGACAGCGCGCGCCGCAGCCGCATCTCGAAGACCGGGAAGCGCACCGCGAGCTCGGCGATCCAGCGGTGATCGAGCGAGACCAGCAGCGACGGCGCCGTCGTGTAGAACGCGATCGGCTGGCCGTGCGTCGCGTTGAGCGCGCCGGAGTTGAAGAGGTCACCCTCCATGAACAGCGCGACGTTCTTGAGCGCGACCCGCGCCAGCGGCGGCGGCTTGATCAGTGACTCGGCCTCGCGCTCCTCGCGTGACGCGTTCTCGTGGGCCTGCTGGTACGCACGCCGCTCGACGAGCTCGTTCTCCATGAACACCGCGGCGGCGATCTGGCCGCGCGCGACGTGGACGACCGGCGCCGGCTGGCCGTGCGACAGCCCGATGGGATCGAGCACGAACATGTCCCGCTCGACCGTGCGCAGCGCGATCCCACCCTGCATCATCGCGTTCGCGAGATCCTCGTTCCCGACCCCTTCGAACAGCGGCAGCGCCCGGATCAGCGCATAATCGGCTTCGAGGTGGGGCGGCAACAGTCCTGCCGCCAGCCCGACCGGGACGCTCTGCTGAATGGCCAAGTTCGACATCGCTACGGCCGGGGCTGTTAGGGTCACGAGATCCAGGGACCTCGTAATAGCAAACCGCGAGCCCACCCCACGCTGGCCCCGTTTGAGTACTGATTCTACCAGGATGCGTCGACGAAGTGGAGCTACCCGGCCGTTTCGACCGGGATTCGAGCCCCCGCCACGCGCAAGGTACTGCACAGGCGTGCTGGGTACAGTGGTCGCCGCCTGGTTGCTCGCATCCTCGGGGATCGCGCGCGCCGATTCCGCGATCGCGATCACGCCCGACCCACCGCCCCGCAGAAATCCTCCTAGCTTCCGGCCCGCGGAGAACCGCCCGATGTGGGACCTCGACGGCCTCTACCTGTGGCTCGGCCCCACCGGCGCGGCGAGCCATGTCGACGCCACCTGGGACTCCACGTTTGGCGGTGATCTCGCGGTCGTCCGGATCCGCGAGCGTGAAGCGCTGTCCGCGATCGGCGCGACCGTCGGCGCGAGCCTGTGGACCGCACGCGGGGGCGGCCGGCTATGGGTCGACGCGCTCGCCGGCACCCGGCTCGGCGGCCGGATCTACGGCGTCACCGCGGGCCCGATCGTCGAGCTCGCGGAGCTCTCGCATCCCCGGCTCGGCGGGAGCCTCGGGGTCTGGGGGTTCTTCGGGATCACCCCGTTCGCCCGCGTCGGTTTCGTCGACGAGCTTGGCGGATTTGCCGAGGTCGGCGTGCACATCGCCCTCCCGGTCCTGCGCCGGTAGCGGCTCGTTGCCGCTCTCGTTGCCGCTCTCGTTGCGACTCTCGTTGCCGCTCTCGTTGCCGCTCTCGTTGCCGCTCTCCTGGGGGCCTATTGACACCGCCTGGGCCCCCGGGCTACCTAACGAGTCCCTCTCCGGGGCGTAGCGCAGCCTGGTAGCGCACTTGGTTCGGGACCAAGGAGTCGCAGGTTCAAATCCTGTCGCCCCGACCACCGCGGAGGCGCCCCAGTGGGCGTCTCCGCGGTTCTTTTTTCGAGGCATAGCCAAACGGAAAGCGGGGGTATGGTGGACATCGTGGTAGCCGGCGCCATCCCTCTACGCACCGCATCCAAGCTCTCGGTGCTCGTCGTCGACGACGATCAGGACATCCGCGAGTATCTGCAGGACTTCCTGCTGGCCGAGGGGTTCGAGGTCACGACGGTTGCCGATCCGACCCAGGTCGTGGAGCGCATCCGGGACGAGGTGTTTCATCTCGTCGTGCTCGACCTGATGATGCCCAAGCTATCCGGGCTCGATCTGCTCGCGCATATCCGCTCGGTCGATGACGACATCGCCGTGATCATCTTGACCGGCTATCCGTCGCTCGAGACCGCGTCGGCATCGATCCAGCACGACGTCTCGGCGTACATCCACAAGCCATTCACGCCGGCCGAGTTCCGCGACGTGATCGCGCGAATCGCGAAGAAGAAGGGCCTCGTGCTGCGGCGCGAGGACGAGCTGCACGCCGCGATCGGCCGCCAGATCCGTGACCTCCGCAAGGCGCGCGGGTTGACGCTCAAGCAGATGGCGCGCCGCACGAACCTGTCGGTGTCGTTGCTCTCGCAGATCGAGCGCGCCGAGTCGAGTGCGTCGGTGTCGAGCCTGTTCAAGGTCGCGACCGCGCTCGACGTCCGGCTCACCGACCTGTTCGGCGGCTACTGACACCAGCGCGTGTTAGCGTCGCGCTCTGTGACGAAATCGCCGAAACCGCCGATCCGTATCGCGCCGTCGATCCTGTCCGCCGACTTCGGCCGGCTCGCCGAGGAGGTCGCCGCGATCAGCACGGCGGACTACGTTCATGTCGACGTGATGGATGGCCACTTCGTCCCGAACCTGACGATCGGGCCCGTGGTGATCGAGGCGGTGAAGCGGGCGACGAAGCTGCCACTCGACGTCCACCTGATGATCGAAGATGCCGATCGCTGGGTCACCGCGTATGCGAAGGCCGGCGCGGACATCATCGGCGTTCACGTCGAGGGCAGCGTGCACCTGCACCGCACGATCGGGCTCATCAAGGAGCTCGGCAAGAAGCCGTGCGTCGTGCTGAACCCGGCGACGCCGCTCGAGGCGATCGAGTACATCCTCGGCGATATCGCGCAGGTCCTCGTGATGTCGGTCAACCCGGGCTTCGGGGGCCAGAGCTTCATCCCGAGTCAGCTCGGCAAGATCCGCCAGCTCCGCCGGATGATCGACGAGCGCGGCCTCGCGATCGAGATCGAGGTCGACGGCGGAATCAAGGTCGATAACGTCGCCGAGGTCTGTGCCGCCGGCGCGAACGTGATCGTCTCGGGCTCGGGCGTGTTCGGCACGCCGGACTACGCGGCGACGATCGCCGAGCTTCGCACGCGCGGCGAGACAGCGCTCTACGCGCGGCCACGCGAGCAGCCGGCGCAGCAGTCGACCTGATTCGAATCCGCAGCTCCGCCGATTGATCGACACCTCGGCCGGTGCGACGGCGGAACCACCAGTCGTCGCCCCGTCCCACGACGTCAGTCAGATGAGATCCTGATGGTGACATCGCCATCGTCACCGTCCTCGACCCTGTATCGAATCCCATCTCGGCGGTAGACGTGCACCGTCGATGGGCCCTCCTGCTGCCCATGGCCCAGCGATGCTTCGAGCAGCGCGTGCATGCGCGGCACGAGCTCCGTCATGGTCTGCAAGGTAACGGCGATGTCGGGGCTCGCGTTCGGGAGGAATCCAATACGCACCGGGCGTCCTCCCGGTGGGCTTGGGCCGTACGCGGCACAGCCATTCTTCTCGCAGCCGTATTCGACGCGATAAGGCGATGACACCGCGTCGCGCAAGGCAAGCGCCGACTTGCCGAGGACGCGCTTGGCGTCGAAGCCCACCAGTAGCCGACCATCCGTCGCGAAGATCTTCTCGAGCGGCACGTACGTGCGCCACCCGACCACGGTGCGTTCTGGGCCCACGGAAACAAACGTGGACAGCTGGTGCTCGGGGTCGAGGAACCTGGCCGAATCCCACTGCGACCATCGCCGCAGGATGGTCCGCGCCTCCTCGATCATCGTCCGGTCCTGGACGAACACTTGACACCAATCAGCGGAGGACTTTTCAAGAGTGGCCCCGGGGCCGATGTCGATGATTTCGTTCGCCTTGGCATCGCGGCAATACGTCAGCATGTCGGGGCCAGGAATCCCTGGTTCTCCCAGGTACCGCGCCCAGAACGCCTCCCGATCCGGCGCGAGCCGCGGGAGTGCAGCGTCGAGGGACGCCGAGGTAGCGTCCTGCGATTCGGCACGTGAAGGTGTCGGGCCTGACGTCTGCGGGGATGGCGGCGATGGATCGTTGTCCGGCCCGCGACAGCCCGTGCCAGCGGCGAGCACCACCGCAACGAGTGGCGAGAGTCGAGCAAATACAGACTTTGTCATTCGTTTGTCATTCACGTCGTTAGGGCCGGATCGACGTTTCGATGAGCTGGAAGATCGCCGCACGGCCCACATCCGCTCGAAAAAGCCAACGCGAAGGATTCGAAGCAACCCTCGGAAACCGAGGCGGTCGAGCGCAAGAAGATACCGCTTTACGAGCACGACCGCCCGCACAAGCTCGACGGCACCGTCGCCATGGCGGTGCTGCTGCGTCGGATCTACGAGAAGACTCACATCGATTCCAATCTCAAGGGCGAGGCTCGCCAGGCGAAGGTGATCTTTGCAGCCGACGATGCAACCGAGCTCGTGAAAGAGCTCGTCCTGGTCGCGAGCCTGGACAAGGAAAACTGGAACGAGGTGCGAAACGAACTCGCGCATGCGGTCCGTGGCACCGGGCACCTCGAGTCGGAGGCGCGTGGTCCCGAGAAAACGCGGCTCGCCAAGGCTCTCGCCGACCTCGAGCAGGTGGTCGGGCCGAAGGCATTTGCGGCGGCCAAGAAAGCCATTCCGCAAGAAGACAAACTCCCTGCGATGGACGACAAGGAGCGTCTCGAGATGGCAGCGCAGGCCCTGATCGCCGCGTGCCGGCAAGCGGCGCTCTTCCGGGCGATGAAGGCCGGCGATGACATGGCGCAAGCGCGGCAGCTCATGGTGCAGATGCGGCTGCACTACAACACGGCAACCGACGCGATCAGCGCGATTGGCGATAAGCGCCTGCTGGCGCGGCTCAACTCGGATGTGGAGCTCGCGACAGTAGGCATGGATAGCGCTGAACAATTCATCACGAGCACGAAGCAGAAGCTGCCGTGGGACCGTGCGTTCGCCGAGGGCTTCGACGCCGAGCAGCGCTTTCTCGGTCTCATGGGGCTCAAGCAGCTCCAGAAGTCTCGCGTGTACTCGGGAACGATCGACCCCGCCCAGGCCATCAAGGACATCGATAACATCGCAGCCGGCAAGGGCGGCGGCGAGGACTACGTCGACAAGAAGTTCGAGTCACCGCAGCAGGCAGTCGCCGGCATCGGCGTGGTGATGGACGAGATCTATGATCGCCAGAACAGGGCCATCAAGAACGCGACCTCCGACATCGCAGAGCCACGCGTCCCGAAGGAGTCGTCCATGCTGGACACGCTCCTCGAGATCTTGATCAAGACGGCGCTCGCAGGTGCGGCGGGTGCGATCGGTTCGAAGATCTCCTCGGCAGTTTCATCCAAGGTCAACAAGGCGCTATCGACGAAGGCGGCGAGTGCCACGAGCATTGACGTGTTCAAGAACACGGGCGGGGGCGACTACTTCGCCGCGAAGGATGCGATCCAGCAAGCAGCCGGGAAGGAAGCGATCGCCTCCGGCGCCGCAGCGACAGCGATGAAGTCCGAGGGCGCGAAGGACGCATTCAAGGAGTTCTTCAAGTCGTCCGGGTACAAGACGATCATGCGCGTCATCGGCGGCGGGAAGGTCCCGAAATCGAACAGCGCGAATCCGCTGCAGATCTTCAGTCAGCATTCGGAAGGCGTCCTCGATCAGGCACGCACCGAGGGCAAGCTGGCCTTCATCCATCTCGCTCCTGCACTTACCAAGCCACCGCCGATCTGTTCGATGTCGGCTACGCGACGGTGAATCGCGTGCTCTCGCGATATCGCCGGATCAAGAGCGTCGCGCTGTTGCCGAAGGGCGGCGGCTGGGAGTCACCGATCCAAGGCCGCATCGCGAAGTTACTGGTCGACTCGAAGTCGAGCGATGCCGGCGACTAGGAGAGTCAAATCGAGACCGGCAAGGTCGCGAAGATCGCGTTGACGCCGCACGGTGTCGTGATAGGCAGTGCGCCCGGGGAGCACCGGATCGGCGCGGCCGGCGTGAGGCTGCTCAGTGCATGGATGAGTTTGAAGCTGACGGTCACCGACGAGACGCGTCACCGATCGGTCATCCGTCCGATCGAGACCCACGGGTCGATCGCGCACGTGACGATCGAGATGAAGGTCCGCGGCAAGGTCGTGCGCGTTCCGTACCGGCTGCTGCTGGTGTACACGACTGTCAACCTCAACGACGACGACACCAAGCGACGTCCGATGCTCGGCGTGGTTCACTTCTCGGTCGCGACGGAGTGAGGGCGTCGAGGTCGCGGCGAGCCCGACCTGGCGAACCCGACTGTCGCGCCCTCGAGACTCCGATTGCGCCGTGCAAGACGAGGGACGCCACCACACCGGCCACTGACGCTGTACAGTCGTGCTGGTACGTCAAGCCACTCGACAAGTGCGCGAGTTATCCGACGCAGCTAGCGCTGCCGATTCATCCCGAGACCCGCGCGACGCCGGCCGACACGCACGTCATCGCGCAGTGTGTGGTCGGCGACCAGCAAGTCGTGATGCAATGCCGGAGTGGATCCGCGTGCTCGAGCCCGCGTCATGGCGATCTCGCTCGCCGCGCTCGCACCCGTCGCTCGCGCCGACGGCCTCCAGCTCGAAGGGTTCTACGCGGCCTAGGTCACGCTGTCTGGCCTCGCCGCGCTCGCGCTGGATCTCGACCTTGCGGTCGTGGCGAACCAGCACCTCGGAACACTGCACGTCGCCGCCTTCGGCATCCATGGCCGCGGCACCTCCGAGCATCTCATGGACGCCTTTGGAGTGATTCACACGCGCTCGAGCCGGGCGATGTAGAACGCGTCGGCGTCGGGCGGCCACGTCCGGTGCTCGGCGACGATGCGCAGGCCGCTGCGCGCGGCGAGTGCCGAGATCTGATCCGGACCCTCGACGCGGGTGAACGTGCACACCGAGTACACGAGCGCGCCGCCGGGGGCGAGCCGCGCGACCACCGCGTCGAGTAACTGGCGCTGGAGCGTCGCCATCCGCGGCACGGTCGACGGCTCGAGGCGCCACTTCGCGTCGGGATGGCGGCGCAGCACGCCAAGGCCCGAGCACGGCGCGTCGAGGACGATCAGATCGTAGGCGGCGGCGAGCGGCGCCGCCGGATCGAGCAGATCGCAGGCGTGACGGGTGATGCTGGTCAGCCCGAGACGCGCAGCGCTTGCCGCGAGCAGCTCGAGCTTGGTGCTCGATTGATCGGCAGCGTCGATCGGTGCGGCGTCATCAGCGAGCTCCGCGAGGTGCGTCGACTTGCCGCCGACCCCGGCGCACGCGTCGAGGATCCGCATGCCCGCGCGCGGCGCCGCGATCTCGCCGACGAGCTGCGCGCCGGCGTCCTGTACCGTCCAGCGGCCGGCGAGGAACCCCGCCTGCTTGCCGGGATCGCCGACACCATCGAGCACGAGCGCCGCGGGTGCGAGCGCCAGCGGGAT
>JACCTC010000237.1 GCA_013812655.1 Deltaproteobacteria bacterium
CGGCGATGCCGAGGAGCTCGCGCGCGCCGTCGACGAGGGCGGCCTCGAAGCGGCCCAGGCACTCCCCGCGCTCGCCACCTGGCGCCGCGACGTCCTCGGCGCACCGTGGCTCGGATGGCTCACCGGCACCCACGTCCTCGTCGGTGACCTCGCCGCGCCGACCGGCCTGCGTCTGCTACCGCGTTAGGGACAGACACTGCTGCTCGCGGACGATGAGCTTCGTCGCTCTCCGCCCGCATCTCGCTCTGAGGTACGATGGCGGTCCAGCCGTGCCGAACGATGATGATCTCGGATCGGCTCCGACCGGTGTCGGACCGACGCCACAACCCTCGGATGGGTCCGTGTCGTCGCGCGATTCGCGCCCGTTGGGACAGGACGGTGGCACGCCGAGCTTGATCGCGGATCGGTACGAGGTCCTCGGGTTGCTCGGGATGGGTGGGATGGGGCGGGTCTACCGCGCCCACGATCGATCTCTCGACGAGATCGTGGCCCTGAAGATTCTGCGCCGCGAGCTCCTCGATCTGCCTGGCGTGCTCGAGCGATTTCGGCAGGAGGTCAAGCTCGCGCGTCGCGTCACCAGCACGCACGTCGTCCGGACCTTCGATCTCGGACAGCACGGCGACGATCACTTCTTGACGATGGAGTACCTCGAGGGCTGCTCGCTCGCACATCTGCTCGATGGTGCACCGCTCGCGATTTCCGAAGTTCTGCGGATAGCGCGTGCGGCGTGCGCCGGTGTTGCTGCCGCGCATCTTGCGGGTGTGCTCCATCGCGATCTGAAACCGGACAATGTTCTCGTTGCCGCGACCGGCCGGATCGCGATCACAGATTTCGGCATTGCCCACCTCAACACGAACCCCACGGCGACCGCGGATCGGTTCGCCGGAACGCCGGCTTACATGGCGCCGGAGCAAGTCGAAGGCAGCGCCGTGATCGGACCCGCCGCAGATGTCTATGCGTTCGGGGCGATGCTGTTCGAGATGGTCGCCGGGCGCCGTCCGTTCGTCGGCAGCGATCCGTTCGCGGTCGCGCTCGCGCGGCTTCGCGAAGCACCGCCGGACCCACGCACGCTCCGTGCCGTGCCGGACGTGCTCGCCGAGCTGGTGATTCGCTGTCTTGCCCGCGATCCGGCTGCGCGTTACGCCGATGCGGGGGCTGTCGGTCGCGCGCTCGCAAACATCGAGGAGCAACCTGCTGCAACGTCGATGGGGCGCCCTCGATCGAGGGATATCCCGACGAAGACCTCCCGCACCGTCGCGCTCTTGCCGCTGCGCGCCGTACCGGACCTCGCCGAGATCGCCGAAGGTTTGAGCGAGGAGATCGTCGATACCCTGTCGATGACCCGCGCATTACGCGTCCGACCGCTCGCCGCGGTCCGCCGTGCGAATCGACCGGACCTCGAACCACGCGAGATTGGCAAGACGCTCGGCGTGGATGTGATCGTCGATGGGTCGCTTCGCCGGGTCGGCGACACGGTGCGGATCTCGGCGCGGGTGACCGGCGTCGCCGATGGGTTCCAGCTGTGGGCGAACCGGTTCGACACCGGGCCCGAGGGGCTCCTCGCCGCCGGCGACGTCGTGGCACGCGCGATCGCTCGCGCACTCACCGTCGAGATCGACGTGCCGATGCGCGGCCCGACCGATCCACGGGCCACCGAGCTCTACCTCGAAGCCAAGGCCAAGCTTCGACTCGGGTGGAACTTCGGGCAGGTCTTTCCGGCCATCGATCAACTCGAGCAAGCGATCCGGCTCGCGCCCGACGAGCCGAGCATCATCGCGACGCTTGCGCTGGCTTTCGCGCGCGCGGCTCATTACGGTGCGATGGAGCTCATCCCGCGGGCCCGCAAGCTCGCCGAGCTGGCGATCGAGCTCGCACCCGGTGCAGGCGAACCCTGGCTCGCACTCGGACTCGCCGAGCTCTACAGCGGCGCGATCGCCGCGGGCGCACGGGCGCTCGTCCATGCCGTCGCGCGGGCACCCGGCCTCGTCCTTGCCCAGGCGGCACTCGGGGGACTACTCACCGAAGCAGGTGCGCTCGACGACGGCATCACGCATCTCGAAGGAGCGCTCGCACTCGATCCGGCAGGACCGCAAGGCTACGACCTCGTCCGTGGCCGCGTATATGCGGGACATGCCAAGACGAGCGATCAGATCGCGAAGCTCGTCCACGACACGTGCGGAATGGGATTTTATTCGGAGTTCACGATCGGACGGCTCCGGCTGTGGCGAGGCGAGACGCGCCCGATCCTGGAAGCTCCACCGCCGGATCTGCCGGGTGACCTCATGGAGTACGCGGTTTTCATCATCCGCGCGTACAGCACGGGTCGGCTCGACGACGCCGATCGCGAGACGATGAGGAAGGTCGTGAATGTCACGAGCCCACGGCTGCGCGCCGCGCGTTCGCAGTTCATCGCCGAGCTCCTGATGTTCGCGGGCGATCCCCCGGCAGCCCTCGAATACGTCGAGCTGGGAGTCGGCGCGGGGCTCCAGGATTATCTCTGGATCGAGCGCTGTCCGTTACTCGAGCCACTCCGCGGCACGGCTCGCTTCGACGAGCTCGCAGCCATCGTTCGCGAACGTGCGACCACGGTGCTCGCGGCGGTCGAGGCAGCACGCCAAGCGTCCTGATATCTCAGCGTCTGCTACCGCGTTACTTCCACGACTTCGTGGACCGTTCAACCAGGCGGCTGATGCGTCATCTTTCCCATCGCCTCGTACTCCGAGCGCGCGGCGCGCCAGAGATGCCCGTTCGCGATCGGTCCCCCACCGTCAGCTGCCAGATACGCTGCCCGTAGAACCGCGTTCCTGATGTAGCCACCGCTCATGACGAACTCGGTCGCGAGGCCGGACACATCGAGGTCATCGGCACGTGCGGCACGCGTCGGGATCATCGTGGTCCACAGCAGCGCGCGTTGCTTCTCGTCGGGCAGCGGCACCCTCACGTGGAACGCAAGCCGGCGCTGGAAAGCCTTGTCGATCGCGGTCTCGTGGTTCGTCGTGAGCAACGAGATCCCGGTGAACGCCTCCATGCGCTGGAGCAAGTAGTTGACCTCGAGGTTCGCGTACCGGTCGTTGCTCGACCGAACCTCCGTGCGCTTGCCGAACAAGGAATCGGCCTCGTCGAACAGCAGGATCGCGTGACCTGACTCGGCGGCCTCGAAGAGCGCCGCGAGCTGCTTCTCGGTCTCCCCGATGTACTTCGAGACCACCTTCGACAGGTCCACCTGGTAGAGGTCGAGCCCGAGCTCGCGCGCGACCAGGCCGGCAATCATCGTCTTGCCGGTACCCGGAGGTCCGGACAGCAGCGCCGTCAGCCCCAATCCCCTGCCGACCTTGTCGGCGAAACCCCAGGTCTCGAGAACCTGGCGACGGTGCCGGACGCGAGCGACCAGCTCGGTCAGCAGATCGAACTGATCGACGGGCAACACGAGGTCATCCCAGCTCTGACGCGTCTCGATTCGCTCGGCGAGGCCGAGCAGCCGTCGTTCGAGCTGGCCGCGCAAGGCGGTATGGACGTCGTCGATGGCGACGCTTCCTGCACCAGCCGAAACCGCGGACGCGGTGCGGGTCAGCAGGCCGGGTGAGATCGCATAGCGGGCTGCACACGTCCGAGCCACGTTCTCCGCGAGGCCCGGTAGTGCATGTGTCCACATCGCCGTGCGTCGCGTCTCGTCGGGGAGTGCGATCGGAAGCGTGATGAGCGCTCGCGCGATCGGCCACGTGCAGGCTTCACGTGCCGTCGCGAGGACAGGTCCGGTATGCATGCAGAGCAGATCTCGCTCGACGATCGAGGCATGTTCCGTCACCGCATCGATCTCGCGCAGGAGAGGCCAGGCATCGTGGAGTCGGCATTCTCGCGCGATGGCACGGAGCTGTCGGCTCAGCCGCTCGGGGTCCCTGGCAAGCGCGCTGGCCCGGATCTCGATCACCGCGCGTCCCGTCGACGACGTGGCGTGCTGCAAGATCGTCGCGCGACCACTGCCCTCGACGCCGGTCGCGACGACAAGCACGTCGTCGGCCTCGGCCACCGCATGCAGGAGCGGCTCGGGCAACGTCAGCCCGAGCCTCATCGTCGACCGCCGGACCTCCAGCGAGCTGGTGAGCGTCGCGACCTCACGGAGCTCCTTGTCGAGCGCGAGCCAGCCACGAGCGAGCTCGATCACGCGACCGTTCGGGCGCACGCCACGCCGATAGAGCGGGATCCGCGGATCGAGCGTGGTCTCGATCAACCCGAGCCGCGCGAGACGCTCGAGAGCTTCGCGGCCGAGGTTGCCATCACCACCGACGACGAGATGCTCGAGGATCTGCGCGTTCAGCTCGTGCATGCCGGGTGAGATCAGCAGCTGGGCGGCTGCGGCCAGCGCGGGTTCGAGCTCGACGCACACGAGCAGCCACAGCAGATCCAGCTCGATCGCAGAAAGCCGCAGCTGCGCCTGGAGCGTTTGCATCGGCGTCGACCGCGCCGGCGGCTCGGCGAGCACATCCGGATCACGAACGCCATCGATCGGCTTGCCGCCAACCATCCCGCAGCGCGGCCCGCATTGACCAGCTCGCCCAGTCGAGCGAGCGCCCAGGCCTTCCTCGCGGACAGCTCGTACACCGCAGCTCCATCGAATCCCAGCGTCGATTCCATCATGGCGGCCGCTATCGGCCGGCGGCCGCCACGGTTGCGTGGTTCGTTCGGCTCGCCGAGCAGGACCACCACGCCGCCGAGCTCGGTGTTCTCGGTTGTTCGCTAGCCATGTAGAGGCAGAGCGATTGCGAACGAAGCACCAGCTAAAGCCCAAGCCGACGGCATCGCTCCGCACGAAACGCGATCGCACGCCGAGCCGGCGCTGCGATGCGGGGGTCCGGATCCGTGCTCAGCCGCGCGAGCGCATCGGCAGCCGTCTTGGCAAGACACGAGAATCGCCGGACCGCGAGCATCTTGATCGCGAGGTGCTTGTTGTTTTGCTCGTTGACGAGCCACGAGACGTGCTCGTCGGGTGATTCCTTTGCCAACAGGCGAATGCTCCGAACGGCCGCCCGTGCCCAACTGGCGGTCTCCGGGTCGGGGTCTGCCAGGAGCTTTTCGAGCGCCGGTAGGAGCCCCGGCATGTCGAGCGGCCCTTTGCGGGCCATCGCATGGGACACCGCCTTCGTCGCTCCCCGACGGACGCGGGGGGACGGGCTCGCGAGGGCGGCGACGACCGGCCCCAGGTCGGGTTCGCCAGCCTCGGCAAGCGCGCGCGCGACGGCGTCGTCGATGTCCTTCTCGCTGGTCCGGAGGTCGAGAGGATCGGGGACGAGGCTTGTGTCGTCGGGAACCTCGAGCTGATGGACGAGCGCCGCGACGATCTCCGGTGATGGGTCGAGCGCCTGCAGCATCATGGCGAGCTGGACGCGCGGCCAGACCCGGCAACCAGCTCGACACAGCCGCAGCACGATGGGCGATGGGAAGTGCGCGTAGCAATGCGGCTGGTCGGTACGGAGGTTCGGTGTGATCAGGTTCTCCATCACCACGGGTTCGGCTTCCGTCTCGAGCAACCGTCGTACTTCTCGACATGCCTTCGGTCGATAGGGATCGGTGCGGGGTAACCCGCGATTGAAGAAGTCGTCGTGGCAGCAGTGCATGACCATCGACCGCGCACCAAAGGAGCGCCTCGGCACCGAGCTCGAGCGTATGTCGTCGAGAGCCATCTCGAACATCCGTTGCCGGGTCGAAGGCGAAGAGCGCTCGCAGGCAACGACGATCACGAGCAACACGCAAAGTGATAGCTGGCGCATGCGTCATCCCTTCCCGACGATGCCCTTGGGCAGGGGATCGTGCCGGAGCGACTGCCACATCTTCTCCGGGGTCGCGTAGAAGTCCGCGTTCCGGGCCCGCGCGTGGGTTCCTCGCAGCTCCTTCCAGTTCTTGGAGGCGCGAAGCTCGCCGCGTTCATCGATCACGAGGAACGCCATCGCCTCTCTGCCCGAGCTCGGTGGCTCGATCTCGATCTCGATCGGTATGGCGAGCTTGTCCATCCGATACTCTGCGTGCGCGAGCACCGCCTCGGCGAGGTCGCCGACCATGCCGTGCAGCGCGAACTTCTCGATCTGATAACCCGCGACCTCGCCGTTGTCGAACACCGCAACGCGCAGCCTGCCGACGCCGGCCGTACCGAGCTTGCTTCCCACCATCGCCTCGCCGAACTTCGGTCCGGCCATCGGCTCGCCGAAGTAACCATCCATCGCGGAGACCTTGTCGCCGCCACGGTCCTGTACGCCGAGCCCGAGCTGCGACGTCAGCAGCGTGAAGCCATGCGCCGCGTGCGCGAACGTCATGTCGGCGACCTCGAGCACGTTTGCCTTGTCGATGTCTTCGCGCATGGTGACGAGCTCCGCGGCCGAGATGGTCTTGGCCGCGACCCGGCCGGTGATGCTCGCCTCCGCCGCACGTACGCACTCGGCCTGCGTCAGCGCGAGGCCCTGATAGAACAGCTGGACGTTCCGCGCCTTGTCGTTTGCGCTCGCGGCCCGCTTGAAGGCGCCGTCGGCGATCTTGCTCGTGATTGCCTGCACGGCGTCGGTCGTCGCGCCCGCAACGAACCCCAGGCTGGCCTCCGTCATCGCGCGTGCGCTCGCGCTGACCAGCGCGCCGACCGCGGGTCCGATCACGTTCCCGATCACCGAGATCAGGATGCCCTTCGCGAGCTCTTCCCAGAACGAGGGCTTCGGTGACGCGGGAACCATGTTCGCGTACGTCTCGAGCTTCTTGGCGCCGATCTCGAACGCTTTGAACTTCGTCTGGATTGCAGCTGCGAGGTGTCCCTGTGCTTCCTGCACGGCTGCCTGCTCGTTGTGGGCCCCTTCGATCGAAGCCCGCGCGAGCGGCGGGATCGGCTCCTTCGCGAGCGAGCCGAGCCCGGTTGTCGCGCGCAACGCGTCGACCTCGTGAAGGACGCGATCGAACAGCGGCAGCAGCTTGGCGTTATCCTGCCGCGAGAAGATCCACGCGCGAATCTGCTGGATCGGGGCGCTCGCGGCCGCGATCTTCGGCGCGACCGCGCGCGCCGACGTCCGATGCTCGTCGAGGATCGCGTGCGCGTAGATCACGTGCTGCTGGAGCTTGCCGGTGATCGCGGCGACCACCGCCGCGCGATCGTCGGGTTTGTTTCCGGCCTTCCCGTCGTCGTCCTTGCGGAGGTCGATGTCGACCAGCTGCTGGTATGCAGCCTCCGCTTCGACGCGGACGAGCTCGACGACAGGAGCGACGACGTCCGCTTCCTCGTGACCGCCCTTCTTCGACTTGTCGATCTTGGGTGTCGCGTACGACGTGATCGGATCGGGATCGAGGCCAAGCTGCGTGCGGAGCTGCACCGCTTGGTCCTTCAGCTGCGTGACCGGCGGGCGGTCTCCGTGCATGCGCACGACCTCGTGGATCGCTCGTGTGGTCGCTTCCATCTGAGGCCTGAGTGCCTCGAGCTGCGCCACTGGGATAGAAGCTCCCACGAGCGTCGCGCTCGCCTCCGCGAGGTGCACGCGTGTATCGATGATCACCTTCTCGGGATCGCGCGCACCGTCCCACTTCTCGATCTCGTGCTGTGCGTTGCGGAGACACAGCCGCATCACCTCGATCCGCGTCTCGTCCGGAGACCGGGATTTCGCAGCGGTTGAGTCGGGGCCGCCCGATTTCACGTTCAGCGCGCCCACAGGGGAGGCCCAGATCCGGTCGTAGTCGATGGCGGAACCACCGATCGCGTCGGCGGCAGGGTCTGCGACGCGGTCGGCGGGCTCGCGCGGCTTCGCTGGTTCATGCTGTGGTCGCTGGGTGAGCTCGAGGGTCATGGGTGCCTTCCTGGGTGCGGCGGACGAGGGCCGTTGTGGCGGCGCGTATCGGCCAGCGGTCCGGCTGGTTGCTCGATCTTTTCGAGCAACCTTCTCGGCGACGTGCCGACACGGGCGCGCATGAGGCACCCGCAAGCTCTGAAGGTCATCAATCCCGAAGATTTCACGCACAGCCAGGCGGCGTCGCCGGCCGTCCCCACCGGCATGGCGCGTCGACGCTCTCAGCTCGTGACGGCCGAGCTGACCGAAGACGATGCCTTCGAGGAGAGCCGCCCGGAAGTGGACGCGGTCTCCGCCGCGATCTGTGAACCCGTACCCATCAGGAGAGACGCTCGCCTTCCGTCATCCAGCGAGGCCCTGGAGCTCGCACGAGCGCGACTTCCGCAGGGCCCCGACCCGGAGCTCGAAGCGGCGATCATCGAGACCCTTCGACGACCGATCTCGCCCGGCCAGGGTCACCAGCTTGGCAACGCGGCGCGGGAACGCGAGCTCTGCGAGCTGTTCGCGAAGCTCGATGTGGTCCAGGCGCATCACCTCGGGCGCAGGCTGGATCAGGATCGATCGGACGACGTGCTGGCTCAGGCATTTCGGCGCCTCGTGATCGAGCGTCGTCAGCGCCTCAGGGCGTTTCTCGCGGATGCACGCCGGCGACAGGTCATGGCCGGGCGCTGAAAACGTCCGCGCGTTACGACCAGCCGACCCAGTAGTACACGAGCGCGTGGTAGCTGCGGTCGCGGTGCGCGGACTCGATGGCCGCGTGGACCACGGCCTTGTCCTTGGCGTCGCCCTTCACGCCGGGCCACGGATCGATCATCACGAGGCCCTCGTCGCCCTTGGTATCGAGGCGATCGACGGTGATGCCGACCGCGTGCGCGACCGAGTCATCGAGGACGTCCTTGCCGCCGGCGCCCGGGATCGGATGGAGCTTCTTGAAGTTCGTCGGCAGCATCGCGCCGCGATAGCCGCGGCCTTCCTTGACCCAGTCGAGGAGGGTGGCGGTCGGCGAGGTGACGCGACGGCACTGCAGGCGATAGCCGAGCTCGTTCAGCGACGAGACGCGGCCCGCGAACCAGCGCTGGACCTTCTCGAGCGTGCCGCCATCGCGCGCGGTGTTGAGCTCGTGGAACAGGAACTCCTGGATGCCAGGGGCGTAGGCGCCGGCGCGATAGGCGATCCGGCGTAACAGATAAGCGGTCGCGGCGCCGGCGCAGGCGTTCGGCGTGTGGAACACCGGGACCAGGAAACGAAGGTCTTCCGGCCGCTGCAGGACCACTTCATCGCGGCTCACGATGCTCAGCTCCACGAGGTGCCGTCAGCGTACACGACACGCTCGCGATCGGGGCGCAGGCGTCCAGCGTTTTGACGGCGCTTCGCCGAGCCGTGTCGAAGGGTTACCGGGACCGCGCACCGTCCTGATACCCGCTCCCGCCGCGATCACTTCCTCGTCGTACGTTGACAGTGTGTCAGGCTTCTTGTACTGACACAGTGTCAGGTATGCCGCGCCGCCCCGACCTGGTTCGACGAGCCGAGCTCGCCCGCGCGGCGTTCGAGGTGCTGCGCGCGCGGGGCATGCAGACGTCGATGCGCGAGCTTGCCGACGCGCTCGGGATCAAGCGGCCGACGCTCTACTTTTACTTTCCGGATCTCGGCGCGGTGTTCGAGAGCGTGCTCGATCAGACGAACCAGGCGCTCGCCGAGACCGTGATCGCGAAGACCCGCGGCATCGCCCATCCGCTCGATCGACTGCGCGCGATGGTGGATGTCGTGGTCGCGTTCCACCGCGAGCGCCCCGAGCTCATCGGCGGGCTGTTCCAGCTGTGGGCGGTCGGCGGCCGTGACTTCACGAGCGTGCTCGAGCGCGAGCGCAAGATCGTGCTGGCGGTGCGCGATGCGCTGATCGCCGATCTGCGGGCGGGGATCGCAGCGAAGCAGGTCCGGCCATGCGCGCCGGAGAAGATCGTCACGCTCGTGCTCGCGGTGCTCGATGGCGTGCTCGTTCACCACGTGCTCGGGATGGCGCATGCCGAGGACGTGATCGGCGAGATGACCGCGCGGATCCTCGAACCGCTGCGGATGCCCGCACGCAAACGTCCACGAAAGCAGGCCTCATGACCCGACCGTTGTTCCTCGCAAGGCTCATCGGAACCCAGGCCCAGATGGGCGCGCAGCACGGCGCGCTCGTCGCCGCCGACGCTGCACGGCTCCTCGAGTTCTACCGCACGATGCCCGAGCGCACGCTCGCCGGCGACATGGGCACGGCGGGCAAGCTCGCGGTGCGCGCGCTCGCGACGAGCTGGCAGGCGCGGCTCGCGCGCGAGCGGCCACCCGAGCTGGTCGCGCGGTCGAACGCGTTCGTCGATGCGGTGCTCGCGAAGGCACCGGGCCACGACGCACGCGCGGCGCGGCTGACGCTCGCGACGATGGACTCGATGCAGAACTGCGTGGCGCTCGCGGCACGCGCGCAGCTCGGCCCGTTCGGCAAGCCGTTCGCGGCGCTCGCGGTGAAGGCGGCGGTGCCCGCGTGCTCGACGGTCATGGCGTGGGGGCGCGCGACCCACGATGGTGGTCTGCTGTTCGCGCGCAACTTCGACTTCCCCGGCGTCGGGGTGTGGGATGCCGCGCCCGCGTTCGTGGTCTGCGCGCCGACCGCGGGCCAGCGCTACGGCTTCTTCACGACCCGCGGTGCCGACGCGCCGGTGGTGACCTGCGTCAACGAGGCCGGCCTCGTGATGGCGCCGCACACGCGGTGGCACCGCGGCATCACGTGGGGCGGGGCGATGATCGTCGATCTCGTGCACGACATCGCACGCCGCGCAGAGACGCTGGCAGATGCGATCGCCATCGTGCGCGAGCGGCCGGCGTCGTCGAGCTGGGGCATCGCGATCGGCAGCAGCCGCGAGCAATCGGCGTGCGTGCTCGAGCTCGCCGGCCCGCTCGTCGATGTCGTGCGGCCGCGCCCGGGCGCCGACTACCTCGCGTGCACGAACCGCTATCGCACGCCGACGCTACAGCACGGCGAGGTCTCGGGGTCGGCGGCATGGGCGATCCATGCGAACCGTCGCGAGGCCCGGCTGCGCGAGCTCGTCGAGAGTCGCGAGCGGCCGCTCACCGCGCAGGACCTCGCGAGGTTCCTCGGCGATCGGCGCGACCCCGGCGCACCCGCGCGGCAACGCCACCTCGGCGCGATCCTCGCGCAGCCGCTCAACGTGCACGGCGTCGTCGTCGCACCGGCATCACGCCAGGCGTGGGTCGGTGTCGATCGCGCACCGTGCTGCGAGGGCGCGTGGGCGCAGCTCGGCTGGGACTGGAACGGCGCGGCCGGCGGCTGGGAGATCGGCGCGACCGCGGGCGCCGGCTTCGATGCCGCGCTGGTCGACGGCTTCGTCGCGCCGCAGGATGAAGCGACTCGCCATGTTCACGATGCCGCGCGCGCGTACGAGACGTCGCATGACGTCGCTGCGACCCGGGCCGCGATCGAGCGTGCGATCGCGATCGATCCCGATGATCCGTCGATGCGGCTCGCCGCGGCCTGGCTCGCGCTCGAGGCGGGCGTCCCCGACCGCGCGGTGATCCACGTCCATGCCGGACTCGCGACCGAGACCGAACCGTACCGGCGCGGCCAGCTCCTCTTGTGGGGGGCACGCGCCGCGCAGCGGATCGATCCCGCGCTCGCGAACCGCTGGCGCGACGAGCTCTCGCGGCTCTCGGGCGAAGGCGTCGACGAGCTCCGCACGCAGGCGCGCCGTCGTCACAGCGGCAGACCGCACGCGAATTTGATGATGGCCGACGCGTACTGATGTTGAGCGCCGGTTGATCCGGTATCCCGCGACGCATACGATGGTTCGCGCGCGCTTCAGCGCGAGGGGCTGAGATGGAATATCTGCACGGACTGCTCTTGATCGTCGGAGGTGTGCTCGCGCTATCGGCCTTCATCATCGCGAAGAAGCCCGATGCGAAGGCCTTGCTCGACAAGGTGACGCCGTTCCAGGCCTTCATCGGCGTCGCGCTGCTCGTGGTCGGCCTGATCCGCCTCATCCAGATCGGCCCGATCAACGTGTTCCGGATCCTCAGCGTCGCGCCGCTCCTCGGCATCACGCTCATCGGCGCGACCTACGGCGCGATCCTGCTCGGCTTCCTGTTCGGGATGCCGCAGATCGCGAAGTGGATCCCCGGCGAGTCGAACGCCGAGACCAAGGCCACCAACGTCGCGAAGAAGCTGGCGCCGTTCCAGATGATCCTCGGCGTCATCTGTCTTGTCTCCGGTCTCCTCGTCATCCTCTACCAGCTCGGCATCCTGAAGCCCTTCTGAGGACCCCATGGATTACCTGTTCGCCATCCTCCTGATCTGCGCCGGCCTGCTCGGAGCGTCGAGCCTGATCGTCGCGAAGAAGCCCGATGCCGCGCGCATCATCGATTCGCTCCTCCCGTTCCAGGCGCTGATCGGCGCCGGCACGCTCGTGCTCGGCGTACTATCCCTGGTGGTCTGGGGCCCGGGAAGGATGGTCGCGATGGCCAAGGCGACGCCGTTGTTCGGGGCGACGCTGTGGGTCTGCGTGTTTGCCGGCATCCTGCTCGGCTTCGTGTTCGCGGTGCCGCTGATGGGGCGTCTCGGCTCGGGTCAGCAGAAGGCCGCCGAGCTCTCGCAGAAGCTCGCGCCGTTCCAGCTGATGATCGGCCTCGCGGCGATCGTCGCCGGCCTGCTGCTGATCCTGTTCCGCGCCGGCATCCTGCCGCCGAACTTTCCGGGCAGCTACTGATCGAATTAAATCAGCGCGTGCCGTAGTTGTGCGCGCTCGTCTCCTCGTTGCGATCGGTCGCGGGAGGCGGCGAGGGTGACAGCGCGCTGATCCGCGCGCGGGTCTCGGCGTCGAGCACGAGGTTCGCGGCGGCGAGCGTCGGCGCGAGCTGGGCGGGGGTGCGGCCACCGACCAGCACGCTCGTCACCGCCGGATGCGAGGCGACCCACGCGACCGCGAGCGTCGCCGGGTGGTGTCCGAGCTCGGCGGCGAGCGCGGTGAATCGATCCGCGAGCTCGTAGTACGCGGGGTCGGCGTAGCGCACCTGGTACATCTTGTTGTCGCGGACGCGGCCGACATCGGGCGCGCGATTCGCGCCGTACTTACCGGTGAACAGGCCACCGCCCGTCGGGCTGTACGGCACGACAGCGACGCCGAGCGAGTGCGCCATCGGCAGGATCTCGACCTCGACCTGCCGCTTCGCGAGGTTGTACATCGGCTGCGTCGCGACGAGCGGGGACCAGCCGGCGGCGCGCTGGAGCCCGAGCGCATGCGCGATCTGCCAGGCCGCGAAGTTCGAGCACGCGGGGTAGAGGATCTTGCCGGCGCGCACCAGATCGTCGAGCGTCCGCAGGGTGTCGCCGAGGTCGGTGACATCGTCGAAGCGGTGCAGGTAGAAGAGGTCGATGCGGTCGGTCGCGAGCCGACGCAGGCTCGCCTCGACGGCGCGCACGAGGTGGTAGCGCGATGACCCGCGTGCGTTCGGATCGCTACCGGTCGGGAAGTACGCCTTGCTCGCGATCACGAGCTGATCGCGGAGCCCGGGCTCGGCGCGGAGCAGCCGGCCGATGATCTCCTCGGAGCGGCCCTCGTTGTAGACGTCGGCGGTGTCGATGAAGTTGACGCCGGCGTCGCGCGCCGCGCGCCAGATCTCGCCGGCGGTCGCCTCGTCGGCATCGCCGCCGAACGCCATCGCGCCGAGCGCGATCCGCGAGACCTTGACGCCGGTCTTGCCGAGCAGGTTCATCGCCCCGAGCGGCTCAGCGATCGAACGCCGCTTCGATGCGCGTCAGGACCTTCTCTTCATCGCCGGACACCTTGCCGAAGCCGAGGATGCCGCCCGCCGAGGTCGCGACCATCTTCGCGAAGCCGACGATCTGGTTCCGCAGCAGCCGCGCCTGCTCGTCGTTGAGCTGGGCCGACAGCGCCTTGATGTAGGACTCCCACGCGGTGAACAGCTCCTCGGTCGGCCGCTTCTTCAGCCAGTCCTGGAGCAGCTCGTAGCCGTCGGTGCCGGCCTCGAGCCCCTTGCCGTGCGCGCCCTGAAGGATCGCGGTGCGCTCGTTATCCTGGATCGAGCCATCGGCCCACGCGACGTAGATCAGCGGCACCAGCGAGAGCGCCGCGATCGTGTTCGCGCGCAGCCCGAGCGAGACCAGCTTGTCGAGGACGGCGTCGTCGGACATCCCCGAGGCCTTGCGGAGCTCCTCGCGTGAATTCTGGGACTCCATCTTGTTCTTGATGGCGGCGAGTTTCTGCTTGTTCTCCTGCTCGAAGAACTGGTTCTCGAGCGCTCGTCCGCGCTCTTCGAGGCTGTTGTCGGCCATCGTGTGCTCCTGGTTGAAAGTGCAGCCACCATACAAAAACTTCGTCGACATCGCAGCGCCGGGAGTGCGAGAAACGGCTCCGGACGCGGAGATGTTGTACGTTCGGCACCGTGAACGCACGCCGTCGCCGTCGTCGCCGCCAGCACCGGCGCGGGGTAGGGCTGTGGCTCGTGCCGATCGCGATCCTCGGGGGCATCGCGCTGCTCGGGTTCGCGACGTTCTACCTGTTCGACCACTACCTGACCGGTGGCGCGGCCGAGGCCCAGGCGACCGCGACCGCGGCGGGCCGCTACGTCCGCTTCGAGCCGAACCTGATCGCCGATGCGATGGCGGGCCTCGCCGGCATGACCGCGGCCGTCCTCGGCATCGTGATCACCGTAGTCTCGCTCCTCGTGCAGCTGACATCGGAGCGCTACACGGGCGTCGCCCAGATGTTCTTGCGCGATCGCACGAACGTGATGGTGATGGCGTACTACGTCGTCACCTGCGTCGTCGGCGTGTTCGCGAGCCTCGGCCTGCACTCCGAGTTCGTGCCGCGCGCGACCGTGTTCGCGATCCTGGTCGCGACCGTGTTCGGGCTCGTGATCATGCTGCCGTACTTCATGTACGTGTTCCGCTTCCTCGCGCCGACGAACCTCGTCGACCGCATCCAGCGCGATGCGGTCTCGGATGTCGTCGCCGCCGCCACCGAGCGCGATAACGAGGCGATCGTCGAGGGTCAGCAGCCCGCGATCGCGGCGCTCGAGGAGCTCACCGACATCACGTCGAACTCCATCTCGGGCAAGGACAAGATCATCGCGAGCCGCGCGGTCGACGCGATCCGCGACTTCGTCGTGCGTTACCTCGAGGTCAAGGGTCGCGCGCAGCCCAAGTGGTTCGCGATCGGCGCCGAGATCCGCGACAACCCTGACTTCGTCGCGATGGATCCGGAGTCGCTGCGCGATCTGGAGGCCGATCACACGTGGCTCGAGTGGAAGGCGCTGCGCCAGTACCTCGGCATCTACGCCGAGGCGCAGAGCGACATGCCCGATATCAACTACCTGATCGCGATCGACACCCGGTACGTCGGCGAGGCCGCGCTGGCACGTGCCGATCGCAACGTCGTCGCGCTCGCGTTCCGCTTCATGAACAGCTACCTGCGGGCCGCACTCAACGCGCGCGCGGTGCGCACCGCGTACAACGTGCTGAATCAGTACCGGCTGCTCGTCGAGAGCATGATCAAGGGCGGCGCCCACGACATCGCGATCGAGGGCGTGCGCCACATGATCTATTACGGGCGGACGAGCTACGACATGCAGCTCGGGTTCGTGACCGAGACCGTGGCGTACGACGTCTCCGCGCTCTGCGAGTTCGCGCACTCGCACAAGCACGGCAGCGATCTCGACGACAAGATGCTCGCGATGTTCCTCGAGCTCGATCAGCCGCTGCGGCTCAAGCGCCAGGAGGCCGGCCTCCAGGGCATCCGCAAGGCGCAGATCAAGCTCGCCTGCTACTACCTCGCGGCCGGTGCCGACGAGCGTGCCGCCAAGATCGCCGCCGACATGGCAGGTGAGGATCGCGATCGGTTGAAGTCGATCCGCGAGCAGCTCACGCGCGTCGAGTCGAAGGAGTTCTGGGAGATCATCGATCGCGGCCGCAACTTCGAGTACATGCCGACGCGCCAGAAGGACCAGATGGAGCGGTTCTTCGCGATGCTGCCGGCCGCGACCAGCTGAGCGTCAGCGGCCGACGCGACCGGGCGCGAGCGGCTTGAAGCGCAGGATCCGGAACGGCGGCTGGGTCGCGTCGACGCCGGCGTGGAGGAACGCGGAGCGATGGAGCTGGTTCGCGACGACGTGGTAGTTGCCGTCGGGACCAAAGCTGAACGCGTCGACCCACGACAGCTCGGGGCCACGTGCGAGCTCGCGATAGCGGCGATCGCTGCCGATCACGCCGATCGCGTTGTTCGCGAGATCGCCGAGGTAGATGTTGCCTGCGCTGTCGATCGAGATGCCGTCGGTGATCGGCCGGTCCGCGTAGGCCTCGACGCGCGCCGCGAGCATGACGGTCGGATCGCGCAGGTCCGCGGTCCGGATCCGGTGGAGCTTGTCGCCGTGCATCGGGCCGAAGTAGAGCCACTCGTCACGCGCGTCGAGCGCGATCGGATTGATGCCGACGTGCGGGCGGAACAGCGTCCCGTCGGGCTGCTTGATCTCGACGGGCGTACCGTCGATCACGAGGTCCCGCTCGTTGGGGATCACGCTGGCATGACCCTCGAGCACGCGGCGCGCGCCGCCGGTCGCGAGATCGACGACGATCAGCGCGGCGTTCTTGCCGCCGGCCGGATCGGCGATGTAGATCGCGCCGTGCGTGCGGTCGACCGCGAGGTCGTTGAGGAACGCGTTGTCGGGTGTGACCGCGGTCAGATCGATCGCGGCCTCGAGCTTGTTGGCATCCGCGTTCCAGCCGACGAGCTGGCGCAGCTTGCCGCCGCGCATCGCGTTGTCGAGCATCCAGATCACGCCGCGCTCGTCGGCACGGATGCCGAGCACGGAATTCAGCGGAGGTGCGCCGCTCGCCGCGTAGGTCGCGGGATCGGGGAACGGCGTCATGGTGGTGCCGTGCACCTCGACCACCGGATGCTGCGGCTCGTAAAACTGGTGCAGGCTCAGGATCATCCGGCTCGCATCCGTCGGCGGCGCCGTGCGCACGCCGCGCGCGACCGTCATCGCGATGTTGCCGGGGCCGACCGCGAGCTCGCGGGTCGTCTCGACGACAACACCCTGCGGCACCGGGTCTGGAGCTGGCGCGGGGCGACCCCCGCCACACGCGACCCCGCCACATGCGACGAGCAGCAGGGCGAGGTGCTTCATGCGAGCAGCTTCTGGTGCGCGTCGCGCAGCTTGCCGAGCTCGGCGAGGCCACGGCCGCGCGCCGTCGCGATCGGCTCGTCCGTGCCGACCTCGACGCGAACCTCGTAGTAGCTCTTGAGCTTCGGCTCGGTGCCCGACGGCCGCATGATCACGCGGCGCCCACCCGCGAGCCTGAACACCAGCACGTCCGACGGCGGCAGCCCGCCTTCGCTCTTCATCAGATCGCGGACCTCTTCGACGGCAATCCCGCCGAGCTCCTTCGGGGGCGCGCCGCGGAACTTCGCCATCGCCGCCTTGATCTGCGCGATGCCCTCGGAGCTGGGCTTTGTCAGCGAGACCTGCTCGGTCACGAACAACCCGACCTTGCGATAGATATCGTCGAGGTGATCGAGCACGGTCTTGCCCCGCGCGCGATCCCACGCCGCGAGCTCCGCGAAGATCACCGCCGCCGACACGCCGTCCTTGTCGCGCACCAGCGGTCCGACGCTGTAGCCGAGCGCCTCCTCGTAGCCCATCACGAACCGGCCCTGGTGCTCGCGCTCGTAGTCCATCGCCGCGTTGCCGATCCACTTGAAGCCGGTGAGCGTCTCGCGATAGTCCGCGCCCGCCGCCTTGGCGAGGAAGCCGAGTAGCTGCGACGAGACGAGCGTCGTCGCGACCATCCGCTTGTCGCGCGGCGACGTCTCGAGCAGGTAGTCCGCGAGCAGCACGCCGATCTGATCGCCCGTGAGCACGCGGTAGCCGGCACCTTCGGGCACCGCGACGCACAGCCGGTCGGCGTCGGGATCGTTGGCGAGCACGAGGTCCGCCTGCTTCTCGGCAGCGAGCGCGAGCACGCGATCCATCGCGCCCTTCTCCTCGGGGTTCGGGAACGCGACGGTCGGGAACTCGGGATCGGGCTCGCGCTGCGAGGGCTCGGTGTGAAACTGCGGGAACCCCGCGCGCTCGAGACCCGCTTCGACGGAGCGTGCCCCGACTCCGTGCAGCGGCGTGTACACGATCACGAGCGCGCGGCCGTCGACCTCGGGGCTCGCGCGCAGGCCGGCGACCTTCGCGATGTAATCGTCGTGCAGGCTCTCGTCGAGATCGATCAGGAGGCCGTTGCGGCGGAGCTCGTCGAGCTCGGGCATCGCGAGCTCGTCGCTACGGCCGATCTTGGTGATCGCCGCGGCGATGCCGGTGTCGTGCGGCCGCACGATCTGCGCGCCGTTACCCCAGTAGACCTTGTAGCCGTTGTACGCGGGCGGGTTGTGGCTCGCGGTGACCATGACGCCAGCACACGCGCGCTTCTCGACGACGGCCCACGCGGTCGTCGGCGTGGGCCACGGTCGGTGCGCGAGGAAGACCTTGATGCCGAGGCCGCCGAGCACGCGCGCGGTGTCCTCGGAGAACACCCGCGAGTTGCGGCGAGCGTCGTGACCGATCAGCACGCCGAGCCGCTTGGCGTCGGGCACGTTCGCGAGCACGTACGCACCGAGCCCGGCGCTGACCTTGCGCACGAGCACGCGGTTCATCCGCTGCGGGCCGGCACCGAGGATGCCGCGGAGGCCGGCGGTACCGAACTCGAGCGTACCGTCGAAGCGCTCGGTCAGCTCCTTGATCGCCGCAGCGTCACCACCGTCGGCGCCGGTGATCAGCGCACGCAACTCCTCGCGCGTGACGGGGTCGGAGTCTTCGGTGTGCCAGGCTTCGGCGGCTTCGCGGTGCGGAGGATGGAGCGACATGCGGGCGCGACTATAAGCCGCGAACCCGCGAAAATCCGTGAGCCCCCCGTCAGGTCTTGCTCGGCGTGGTGTCCGCCTGCTTCTTCTTCATCTTGTCGAGCAGGCCCGCGAAGCCGTCCTTCGCGATCACCTTGTTGAACATCGTGCGGTAGTTCTCGATCAGGCCGACGCCGTCGGTCTTGACGTCGAACGCGCGGAGCTTGTCGCCGTCCTTGACCAGCACGTAGGCGACCTCGATCGAGTACGGCCGGCCCTTGCGCTGGGTCTTGACGTTCGTCGTGACGACGGTGTTGCCGTCCTTGTCCGTGGTCTCGCCGACGTACTCGACCGTGTACGAGAGGTTCGCGCGGAGGCCCTTGACGTAGTTGGCCTCGATCAGCTCGCGGAGCACCGTCAGGAACTGCTGCTGCTGCTCCTTCGAGAGCTTGCTCCATTGATCGATCATCGCGCGCTTGCCGAGCTGATCGATGTCGAGGAAGCCGCGCACGCTGTTCGTGACCTTCGCGGCAAGGTCCTTCTCGTCCTTGGAGCCGGGAGCGACCTTCTGCTTGAGCAGGGTCGAGATCGTGTCGTTCGCCTGCTTGACGACCGTCGTGCCAGGTCCTGCCTTCACGGCCTGGGCGGGCTTGGCGGCCTGGGCGGGCTTGGCAGCGGTCTTGGCGGGTGCCTGGGCGCTGGCCAGGGTGGGCACCGCGAGCAAAGAGATGAGGACGAACAAGGCTTTGCGGATCATGGGGCTCCTCATGGACGTGCGGTTCCGGCCCGGAATTCACCGGAAGCTCGGCCCAGACGTACCACGGCGACGTTCCATTGAAAGACGGCCTGGGCCCAGCGCGCGCGCATCTGAAACCACGCGATGTACGCGTCTGCGAGATCCTTGGGCTCGGCCGCGCCGACCGCCTCGGCCTGCAGCACCGAGGCGAGCCACGTCCGCGCGGCCTTCACGCCATCGTTCGTCGCGCTGACCTTGTCGCGCGCCGCGATTGCCTCGGCGTGCGCGGTCTCGGCGTCATATCTCGCGCCGATCGCGGCGAGCGTGCTCTGCGCGCGCGCTTTTTGCGCCTCGCCGCGCGCCTTGTCGACGCGCGCCTTGATGGTCCACGGCTCGAACTGCCACTGCAGCGCGAGCACGACGCCGACGCCGCTGCGGTTGTACGGATCGTTCGCGAATACCGACGGCGGATCGTCGACGCCCTGCGCGCGGGCGATCAGCGCGCTCGCGACGACGGCGACGTCCGGGAAGTAGTAGCTGCGGGCCATCCGCGCGAGCTCGTCGTACGCACGCGCGCCTTGCTTCGCTGCGAGCGCCTGCGGTCGACCCTCGCCGGTCGCCGTCGCCGTTACGTCGCGCACGACCGCGGCGAGCTCGGTGTCGTCGATGTCCGCGTCGGGCAGGCCGGTCAGTGCGCGCAGCCCGGCGAGCGCTTGCTGCTCGCCCGCGGTCGCGTCCGCGCGCTGCACCTTGGCCTCGGCGAGCAGCACGGCGACCCGCTGGCGATCCTGGACGGAGACCGCATCGGCGCCGGTCTTGTCCTCCATGTTCTTGATGGCCTTCGCGATCTCCTCGACGCCGTCGTCGAGCATGTAGCCGAGCTCGCGCGCGAGCTTGACACCCCAGTACGCGCGGGCGGCGTCGACCGCGAGATCGCCGGCGGTCTCGTTGGCGAGCGCCCGCTGCGCGTCGAGGCCGGCACGCGCCGCCGCCCGCGCATGCGAGATCTTGCCGAACGTGTAGAGCGGCTGCGTGACGTCGAGCTGCGCGCCGCCGAACAGGCCATCGAACCCCCACGCGAAGTTCCGCGGGCCGGTGACCGTGCAGTCGTCGTTCTCGCAGTCGACATCGGGGCTGATGGTGCCGAACGCGGTCGCCTTGATCCGAGGCATGCGCGCGGCATCAGCCTCGTCGACGCGCGCGGCGGCCATCGCGGTGTCGCCGTCAGCCATCTGCACCTTGGGGCCATGCACGGCGCGCGCGATCACCTGCTCGAGCGTGAGCTTCTGTGGCGCGGCGTCGACGCGGGACGCGAGCAACACGATCGAGATGCACAGCCAGCGCATGGGGGCGTTGTACTACGCGCGGCGCGTCGCCGGTTCCCTCAGACCTGCGTGCTGCGCAAGATCACGCGCGTGATCTCGAGCGGGGCGAGCACGCGCACTGGTGGGCCCCAGTAACCGCACCCGCGCGTCACGTAGAGCTGGGTGTCACCGTACTGGTAGCGACCGGCGAGCAGGCCGCCCTGCTGGAGCTTGACGATGTAGTGCCACGGCCAGATCTGACCGCCGTGGGTGTGGCCCGAGAGCTGGAGATCGACGCCATGCTTCGACGCCCGCCGGACCTGCCGCGGCTGGTGGGCGAGCAGCACGAGCGCGCGGCTCGGATCGCGAGCGGCCGTTGCGCTGGCGAGGTCCTCGCCGTGGCCGGCCCAGCCCTTCCCACCGTGGTCGTCGACACCGGCGAGGTCGAAGCTCGCGGCCCCATCACCGATCGTCACCAGCTCGTTACGCAGGTAGCGGGCGCCGAGCCGCCGGAGCTCCGCGATCCATGGATCGGCTCCCGAGTAGTACTCGTGGTTGCCGGTGACCGCGAACACGCCGTGCTTCGCACGCAGCTGGCCGATCGGCGCGAAGTCGTCGCGCAGATCCTCGACCTTGCCGTCGACGAGGTCGCCGGTGAGCGCGACGAGATCGGGGGCGAGCCGGTTCGTCTGATCGACGACGCGTTGCACGAACGCGCGATCGATCGTGAGGCCGACGTGGAGATCCGAGAGCTGGACGATCGTGAAGCCATCGAGCGCGCGCGGCAGCTTCGCGAGCCGGATCTCGACGTCGACGATCTCGTGGGTGCCACGCGCCTCGATCATGCCGCGCGCCACGCTAGCACTCGCCACCGTGACCGCGGCACCGCCGGTGATCCGTGCGAGGAATAGCCGGCGTTCCGGATCGACGTCCGGCGCCCTGCGCTTCGCGACCTTGCGCCCGAGCCAGATCGCGAGCCGGCCGACATCGATCGCGACGAGCACGACGAGCAGCAGGCCGACCAGCGCCATCCACGGCATCGCGACCCAGCCGAGCGTCGACGACAGCCCGGGATAGTGGTTGCGCGATGCGGTCGTGATCGGGACCGAGAGGAAGAGCAGGACGAACGCGATGGTCGCGACGATGTGCCAGCGGCGGGGCAGCCGCACGCGCCGCACCAGGCGCCACCAGACGTACGCGTGGATCGCTGCGGACAGCGAGCTCGAGAGCGCGATCCGCGCGATCGTCGCGATCACGACTCACCATAGCAGCTGTTGCCTCCACGACAGGACGCGGCAAGATGTCCGCATGGCGACCGCCGACCTCAGCCCCGGCCCATCCGCGCCGGTCGTCGCGCCCGCCGCCGCGGCCGCCGCCGCGGTCGACGCCAAGCTCGTGCTCTACGACGGTACCTGTGGCCTGTGCGCGCGCTCGGTGCGCTGGATCCTGAGCCACGAGGCCGATCACGAGCTGCGGTTCGCGCCGCTGCAAGGCGAGACCGTCACCGCGCTGCGCGCGAAGTACCCGGCGATCCCCGAGCACGTCGACACCGTCGTCTACCTCGACGGCACGCGCGCGCACCTCCGCAGCAAGGCGTTCTTCCACATGGCGCGTCACTTTCGCGCGCCGTGGCGCTGGTTCCACGCGCTGCGCTGGGCGCCCGGCTTCGTGTTCGATCTCGGCTACCGGCTGATCGCCGCGCTTCGCTACAAGCTGTGGGGACGCGTCGATAGCTGCGAGCTGCCGTCGCCCGAGAACCGCGCGCGCTTCCTGCCCTGACGTCACGGCGTTCCTCACCGGCAGTCGTCGACAAGCGCGGGTAAGCCGCCGCGCGGCCGCAGCGTGATCAGCGGCTCGGCCTCGACATGCGTCGAGAGCGGCCGCAACCGCGCGCGCTGCACCATCGTCGCGAGGCAGAGCTGCGCCTCCATCAGCGCGAAGTGCGAGCCGATGCAGACTCGCGGGCCGGCGCCGAACGGCAGGTAGTGATGACGCGGGCGCGCCTTCTTCGGCTCGGGGAGCATGCGCTCGGGCTTGAAGGCGAGCGGGCTCGGGAAGTAGTCGTCGCGTCGATGGATGCCACGGATGTAGACGAGCAACGTCGAGCGCTCGGGGATCCGGTGTGCTCCGATCGTGACGTCTCGCAGCGCCTGCCGTCCCATCATGTAAGCCGGCGGGTGCAGCCGCATCGCCTCGTCGACGACCGCGGCGGTCCACGGCATCGCGGGCAGATCGTCGGCGGTCATCCGCCGATCACCGACGACCTCGGCGATCTCCTGCTCGAGCCGCGCGAGCACGCCGGGGTTGCGGCCGAGCTCGTACCACGACCACGTCAGCGCGTTCGCGGTGGTCTCGTGGCCTGCGAGCATCAGCGTCATCACCTCGTCGCGCACCTGCTTGTCGCTGAGCCCGGTGCCGTCCTCGTCGCGCGCGAGCAGCAGCATCGACAGCACGTCACCGCGATCGGTGCCGAGCCGGCGGCCGTCGGCGATCAACCGGTAGACGACCTGATCGAGCATCGCGACGGCGCGGCGCATCCGCACGTGACGCGGCAGCGGCCAGCGATAGCCGAGCTGGACCGGCGAGGTGACGCTCTCGATCATCGAGCGCATCGCCAGCTCGAGGCCCTCGGCGACCCTCGGCGCGTCGCGGCGGACATCGGCGCCGAACATCGTCCTGCCCGCGATCGCGAGCGTCATCGCCATCATCTCCTGGGCGATGTCGATGCGCTGGCCACGCCGCCAGCTCGCGACCTGGGTGAGGGTCTCGCCGACCATCACGTCCCCGTACGCGGCGAGCCGCTTCGGGGCGAACGCGGGCGCGAGCAGCTTGCGGTGACGCTTGTGCGTGCCGCCCTCGGCGGTCAACAGGCCGTCGCCGAGCAGCGGCATCAGGAACTGCAGGCCGGGGGATTTCTTGAACGACGCTGCCTCGTCGACCAGGATCTGGTGCGCGAGGTCCGCGCAGGTCACGACGTAGACCGGGATGTGCGCGAGCGAGAGTCGGGTGATCGGGCCGAGCTTCGCGGCGCGGTCCTGGAGCCCGAGACGATCACGCCGGAACTCCAGGAGATTGCCGATCAGCGGCAGGCCGGGCATCGGCGGGACCGACGACGCGATGGATGCCGGGGCGGTGAACGGGCTGGTCGAGCTGGCCATCTGGGCCTAGAATGCGAGCGTTCGCTCACATTCGCAACTCGCGTTCCGCGATCCCACCGAAGGCGGTTCGATGTACCGACAAGTCAAGACCACGCCTCGGAAACGGCCCCGCCAGCACCGCAGCAAGGCGACGGTCGACACGATTCTCGGCGCGACTGCTCGGGTTCTGGTCAAGCAGGGCTTCGATGGCCTGACCACGAACTCGGTCGCCGAGGCGGCCGGCGTGTCGATCGGCTCGCTCTATCAATACTTCCCGAACAAGGAGGCGCTGGTCGCGGCGCTGATCGAACAGCACGTCGAGCAGATGAACGCGGCGATCCTCGACGAGCTGACCCGGGTCGCGGCGCTGCCGATGGCCGAGGCGGTGCGCGCGGTGATCGAGCTGACGATCCGTGCGCACTCGATCGAGCCCGAGCTTCACCGCGTGCTGACCGAGCAGGTGCCACGCGTCGGCCGGATGGCGCGGCTCGCGGAGGCGGACGGGATCTGCCGGCGCATGGTCGCCGGGATCCTCGCGGCACGGCGCGACGAGCTCGCGATCGGTGATCCCGACACTGCAGCGTTCGTGCTCGTCGCATCGATCGAGGCGATCACCCACCGCGCCGCGCTGTTCGCGCCCGAGCGGCTGCGCGATCCACGGCTGATCGACGAGGCGGTCGCGCTGGTCACACGTTACCTCGGCGTCGCAGACGGTTGATCGGCGCTGCGCGCCGGAGCATGTTCCCGCGATGCGGTGGTGCTTGTTGATCCTGTTCCTGGTGACCGGCTGTCCGGCAAAACGCGGCGCCACGCCGACCGCCAGCGGCGTCGGCTGCCCGGCCGCGAGCGGCGTCTACATCGCGTCGTACCTGACGCCCGACGAGGGTGCAGCAGGGCAGCGCCACACCGGCTGGGTGCTGCCGCTGCACGATCGGATCGTCGAGACCCTCGACGGCGTGCCCGAGTACGCCGCGCTCGATGCCGCGGCTGCGAGCGCCGCGGGTGTCCCGGCGCCACCGACGACGCTGTGGCTGCTCGCACCCGACGGTCCCTGCAAGGCGACGATCGGCAGCTACTACGCCGCGGCGATCGATGCGCCGACCAAGAACATCGCGTACGGCGTCGAGCTGACCGGCTGTGCCGCGCCTCCCGACGACTCCGATGCCTCCGCGATCGCGCTGGTCTCGGACGCCTCGCCGACGCAGTGCAAGCTCGTGCCGCCGCGCCCGGTCGCGCAACGCCTCGGCGACGCCGACAGGAGTGGCGCGTGGTCACGGCCGACGAAGGAGACGCCGATGCCGCCGGCGTTCGCGGCGGTGGTTCCACTGCGCGACTGCATCGCGCCGGGCTGCGAGGCGCTGTGGTCGGTCGCCCAGGTCGACGTCGCCGGCAAGCCAGTCGCGTATGCCGGTGCGGTCAACTGGTGGACCATTCCCGACGGCGCGACCCCGCAGACCCAGTGCGAGTGGAGGGTCGACACGTTCAGCGGGTTCTTCGTCGTCGGGCCGGACGGCGCGGCGGTCCAGGTCACCGAGGGTCAAAACCATCCACTGCTGCTCTCCGGGGTGCTCGCGGATGCCAGCGGGCCGAAAGTCCTGCTCGCGGCGGGACCCGGCGAGTACACCGCGTACGACCTCGCGAACGGTCGCGCGACGGTTGGCCGCCACCTGGTGTGGCTCGTTCCGCACCCGGACTCGTACACCGCGGTCGATCGTCTCGGCCCGGTCTGTGGGGCGGCGCCGTGACGCACGCCTGGCATTTCTTCCGCGCCGGAGGTGTCGATCAGGTCAGCCTGCGAAACGGCGACGACCTGCGCGCGCTCGCGACGCTCGATCAGAAGCTGTGGGTCGCTCTCGCGATGCCAGTCGCCAACGTCGACGTCGACGTCGAGACGCTCGCGCTGATGGACAAGAACCACGACGGTCGGATCCGCGTGCAGGACATCGTCGAGACCGTCGCGTGGATCGATACGACCTTCGTCAAGCTCGACGACGTGCTGAAGACCAGCGACGCGGTGCCACTCACCGCGATCAAGGATCCCAAGGTCGTGGTCGCCGCACGTCGCGTGCTGTCGGATCTCGGCAAGCGCGATGCGACGTCGGTCAGCGTCGACGACGCGAACGCGGTCACGAAGGCCTTCAGCGACACCGTGCTCAACGGCGACGCGATCGTGATCCCGGCGTCGACCGAGGATCCCGATCTGCGCCATGCGATCGAGGACATCCTGGCGTGCGCCGGCAGCACGCTCGATCGCAGCGGCAAGCCCGGCATCGGCCAGCCGCAGGCGGACGCGTTCTTCCTCGCGGTCGATCAGCGTGCTGCGTGGATCCGGCGCGGCAACGAGCCGTCGCTGTCGCCGCTCGGCACCGCCACGCCTGCCGCCTCGCGCGCGCTCGCCGCGGTTCGCGCCAAGCTCGAGGATCACTTCACGCGCTGCCGGATCGCCGCGTACGACGCGCGTGGCGCCGCCGCGCTCGCCGGGCAGGAGCCCGAGCTCGTCGCGCTTTCCCTCCGCTCGCTATCGCCGACCGACGACGATCTCGCGAAGCTTCCGCTGGCGAAGATCGATCCCGATGCCGAGCTCGCACTTCACAGCGGGCTGAACCCGGCATGGACCGAGCGGATGGCGACGTTCGTGAGCGCGGCGATGACGCCGATCCTCGGCGCCCGCAAGCGGCTGGTCCCGGCGGACCTCGCGCAGATCGTCGCGCGGCTCGCCGCATTCGATGCGTGGGTCGCCGAGCAACCAAAGACGATCGTCGACGAGCTCGCGCCGGCCTGGCTCGAGCGGCTCGCGGCGATCGACCCCGGGTCCGGGAGTGAATCCCGGCCCCTCCATCTCGGGCCCGGCGCCCTGCGCGATCGCGTGCGCGCGCTGATCGATGCCGATGCCGCGCTCGCCGTCGAGTACGACCAGATCACGAGCGTCGCGAAGGTCGTGCGGTTACAGCGCGACTTCGGGCGCATCGTTCGCAACTTCGTCAACTTCTCCGATTTCTACGCGCGCCAGGACGGCGTATTCCAGGCGGGCACGCTCTACCTCGACGCTCGCGCGGTTCACCTCTGCGTCCCGGTCGTCGACGTGACGAAGCATGCTGCGCTCGCGACGTCGGCGGACGCCTACCTGATGTACTGCGAGCTCTCGCGCAACGGCACGACGCGCACGATCGCCGCGGCGCTCACCAATGGCGACAGCGACAACATCTTCATCGGCCGCAACGGCATCTTCTACGATCGCGACGGCCACGACTGGGACGCGACGGTCGTCAAGGTGATCGCGAATCCGATCAGCATCCGCCAGGCGTTCTGGTCACCGTACAAGAAGGTCGTCAAGGTCATCGAGGACAACGTCACGCGACGGGTCTCGGCAGCGGATGCGGCGTCGACCGCAAAGCTCGATGCAGTCGGCAAGACCGTCGCGAACGCAGACGCCGAAGCGTCGCCGGTGCTGTCGGTGAAGAAGGTCGACCTCGGCACGGTCGCCGCGATCGGCGTCGCGATCGGTGGCGTCGCGACGCTGTTCGGTGCGCTGCTCGCGACGCTGTTCGGACTCGGTCCGTGGTTGCCCCTCGGCTTTCTGGCGATCCTGCTGCTGATCTCGGGACCGTCGATGGCGCTCGCCTATCTCAAGCTGCGCCGCCGCAACCTCGGGCCGATCCTCGACGCCAACGGCTGGGCGATCAACAGTCGCGCGCGGATCAACGTCGCGTTCGGCGCCGCGATGACCGAGCTCGCGAAGCTGCCGAAGGGCAGTGGGCGCTCGCTCGACGATCCGTTCGCTGACAAGCGCGTGTCGTGGAAGCGCTACGTGGTGCTCGTCGGCTTGCTCGTGCTCGCCGGCAGCTGGTACGTCGGCAAGCTCGATCGCTGGATCCCCGACTCGATCCGCTCGACGACCGTGCTCGGTGACAGCGCGCCCGCGTCGAAGCGTGCGAAAAGCTCCGAACCCGCGCCAGCGCCACCCATCCCACCCAAGCCGTGATGATGCGTGAAGCAACGGTGATCACGCGGCACGACGAGCGTTTTCGCACACTCACCAGGTGACCGATCACGAGCGCACCCCGGCGGCGCTCACGCTCCGACGTGGGAGTCACGAATACCTGCCGGGCCGGCGCTCCGTGCTAGATCGATGTTTCTCGCGTCGGTCACGTGACGCGCGTACGACCACGATCGCACATAACACCGGGTCTGACCGCGTTCCCGGATCCGCCCCGCGTCTTGCAGGAACCGTCCACGCCCGTGTCATTCAAAGCTTTGCTCATCCATGACGATGCGACCGCGCACGAGCGGTATCGCGCGGTGCTCGCGCAGGTTGGCGGTGCCGAAACGTGGGTCGCGGGCTCGTGCGAGCAGGCAAGCACGATGCTCACGCGCGAACGGATCGCGCCCGACCTCGTGGTGATCGATCTCGCGATCGACCCGCGCAGCCACGCGCCGTTCGTGCGCCTCCACAAGCGCCTGCGGAACGTGCCGATGATCGTTGTCGCCGACGAGGCGCACCTCGACGACGCGATCAACGCGCGCACGCTCGACTACTTGCTGCGGCCCGTCCGCATCGCCGAGCTCGCCACCCGCGTTCGCGCCGCACTTCGTATCGATGCCGAGCGCAAGCGGCGGACCGCGCGCGAGCGGGTGATGATCGAGAAGCTCGCGAAGCTCGAGCGCGAGAACCACGATCTGTCGCGCGTCGTGTGCGCCGATTCGTTGACCGGCGTCGCGAACCGCCGGCACGTGCTGTCGCTGCTCCACGCCGAGTGGAAGCGCGCCACCCGCGATCACACCCCGCTCTCGCTGGTGATCCTCGACCTCGATCACTTCCACAAGTACAACGAGAGCTACGGCCACCCGGGCGGCGATAGTTGCTTGCGCCGGGTCTCCGAGGCGATCGCCGGCTGCTTGCGGCGGCCCTCCGACTTCCTCGGTCGCTACGGCGGCGAGGAGTTCCTCGTCGTGCTCGCGAACACCGATGCGGCTGGCGCGCGGATCGTCGCCGAGCGGTTGCGCCGGACCGTCGAGTCGCTCCAGATCCCGCACGTCGGATCCCCCGCAGGCATCGCGACGATCAGCGCCGGCTTCGCGACCGTGATGCCGACTCCCGAGCTGACGGTCGAGTCGCTCGTGATCCAGGCCGACGAGGCACTGCTGCACGCCAAGGCACTCGGTCGCAACCAGGTCGCCGGGGAGGCACCACTCGACGCCACCGCGCAGCCGACGTTCAACCCGTGGTGGACCCGGTTCCCGATGGTCGTCATCGATCCGTGGCTCGCCGAGCGAATCCCGCGCTTCCTCGCCGAAGCACGCGAGGATGTCCACGCGATCCACGTCGCCCGCCGCGCGCGCAACGTCGAGCAGGTGCGCTGGCTCGCCCGCAAGCTGAAGCTGTCGGGACGCGAGCATGGCTTCGAGCAGATCCGCGAGCTCAGCCACGAGCTCGATCTCGCGACCCGACTCGATGATCGCGAAGCGGTCCGCAAGGCCGCCGTCGAGCTCGAGCGGTACGTGACCTACGTCCAGGTCGTCTACCGGCGGCCCCCCGAGTACCGGCCGGCCTGACCGCGGCTACCCCAGCGCTACCCGCGCGGCTCCAGCTCTACGAGCCGTGCCGCACGTGGCGGCGCTGCAGCGGACGTCGGAAAGCGCGAACGCGCTCCACGTGTACAGCCCTGACTCGACTGAGCGACCGGAGATGATCGACCCCGGCGCGACCAGATCACGGGTCTTGCATACGGCGTCACGCGAATGCACGCCGATCACGCGATGCCCGACCAACCGTCGTGGATGCTGGTCCGGCTGGCGCTCGATACCCGCGCGTTTCACGCGATCGCCGATGGCGACCGGCTCGTCCTCCTCGAGCACGCGACGACCGCCCGCTATCGCGACTTCCTCGCGATGGTGTTCGGCTTCGAGTCCGTCTACGAGGCAGCGTTCGCCGCCGCACCGCGCGTCCACCGCGAGCTCGGCCGGGCGCGAGCGAAATCCGATCGGCTCGCCGCCGACCTGATCGCGCTCGGGTTGACCGAGGCCCAGGTCGCGAGCCTGCCGCGCTGCTCGGCGGTACCGACGTTCCGGACGCCCGCGCAGGCGATGGGATGGCTCTATGCGATCGAGCGCAATACGCTGCTCCACGGACTGCTTCGGCGGCACCTCGCGACCGTGATCCTTGAGGCGATCGAGCACGCCGGCAGCTACCTCGCAGCGTATGGCGACACGCCGGGCGCACGCTATCGCGAGCTCGGCGCTGCGCTCGACAAGTTCGGCGCGATCGCAGGCGACATCCCGCGCCAGCTGGTGACGGCGGCGAGCGAAGCGTTTCGCGCCCAGCATGCATGGTGCTCCGCATCCAGTGCGCGGTCGTCGGTGGCCGAGGACATCGCCCTCGCGTCGCACGCCTGACCGCGATCCGCTGGATCGCTTACAACCGTGCTGGATTCCGTCAGCGGGCCTACGCACGAACCAGCCGCCGTTACGCACACCACCGCTATCATTTGAAAAGTTAGCCCGGCCGCGAGCCCGCTGGTCTCGCCGAGCCCCGGTGCACGTGGCGCTTGGGCGTGAGGTAGCCGTTTCCGGATCGGTCGCGACACGGTCACGGGCTCAACTCTGCGATCCCATTGGACCGTGATCGCAGATCGTTTCGTTACGGGGTTAATCACGCGTCTTGCATGACGGCTGAACGCGATGCAGCGCCTCTCGATCACGCTGAGCCGGTTGACGCTGGAGACCGCGCCGGATCACGCATCGATCGACAGCGCGCTCGCTGCACCGCTCGAGTTCCCGTCGGTGTCGGGATACCGGCGCTACCTGTGCACGCTGTATGGATTCCTTGCCCCGCTCGAGGCGTCGCTGATCCTGACGCCCGGCATCGACCTCCCGTTCGTGCAGTTCCGGCTCAAGGCTGGCCTGCTCGCAAACGACGTGATGTCGCTCGGGCTGACCCGCCGCGAGTTCGGGCTGCTGTCGAACCGCCACACGATCCCGGCGTTCGGCAGCGTCGCCGAGGCGCTGGGCTGGCTCTACGTCGTCGAGCGAACCACGCTCCAGCACGAGAACCTGTGCCACCGCGTCGCCACCGAGGCGCCGGTCGCTTACGAGCTGGCGAGCTCGTATCTCAACGCCTACGACGGCACGGTTCGCCTGCGCTGGCGCGAGCTCGGTGCCCACCTCGATCAGGTTGCATCGTCCGAGGAGGCCGACCGCATCGTCGCTGGCGCCCACGCCGGCATCGCGTCGCTCCACGACTGGCTCGATCGGCACGCGCAGGTCGCCGCCGGGCTCGAGAGCCTCGCGAGCTAAGTCTAATGCTTCGCCTCGTCCGGGCAGCCCGACGAGTCACTGCGCGAGCCCCAGCCGTCGCCACGGATCTGCGACGCGCGATCCGCTCCGAGGCGCTTCGCGATCGCCGCCTCGCTGCGGTCGCCGAGCTGGACGATCTCCCGCATCAGCCGCTCGAACGGTGACGTCTTCGACAGGTCGGCCGGCGGCGGCGCGAGGCCCGCGCGCTCGCTCGCGATCTTCTGCAGGATCAGCCCGCTCTCCTCGGCGGAGCCCTTCTCCTGGATCTCGCCGCGCATCGCCTCGAGCGAGAGCGTCTCCGCGCCAGCGGTGTCACCGGTCGCCTCGATGTAGAGCGCGCGGACGACCTGCTTGTGCTGGGCCTGGACCTCGGAGAGCGCGGCGTTGACCGCAGGAAGCTCGCCCGGCTCGAGGCCACGCTCGTTCTTGCCAAGCGTCGTCTGCGGCTGCCAGCGATCGAAGCCGGGCTCGTCCCACCGCACGTGACACTCGGCCGCCCACTCCTTGAGTCGCTCCGTGCTCGGGTCGTGCCACGCGCGGCCCTCCTCGGCGGTGTTGTCGTGACGACCATGCCGGCCGCCCGCCTTGGTCTCGAGCTCGGCGAGCCGCGTCCGCAGCTTGACGAGCTCGTGCTGCTGCAGCGTCGCGCGTGCGATCAGCTGCTCGCGGGTCGCCGTCTTCTCGTCGAGCATCGCGATCGCGGTACCGCCGATCGCATCGGGCGTGTCGCGGCCGACGGCGGCGACGCTCGTGCGGCCATCGGGACCGATCGTCGCGCGGTTGCCGGCGGCGACCTCGGTGCGCCCGGCCTTGCTGTCGGCCATCACGTGCCCTTCATAGACGGTGACGACGACGCCGGTCGCGACGGCTGCACCGAGGGTGCCGGAGAGGACGAGCTGCTTGGTCTTGTTCATCGGAATCACCTCGACTCGGAAACATGTGCCGGTGACATGGACGTCACCAGCGGGGGTGTGGACGACGAACGGGCCACCGCGGTCGACGCGATAGAAGACGTCTCCCTCGCGCTGGTCGATGACGGCGTCGCCGTCGTCGTCGATTCGCCACGTCAGCGTGGCACTCGGTTCGGCGACCGCGACGGCGCGGGTGCCAAGGTTACGGGTCGTCCGGGTCTCGGCGACGAGCTCGCCACTCGCGGCCAGGCTGGGGTCGCGCACGATCACGAACACCGCGATCGCGGCGGCGCATGCGACGAGCCCGCCGGCGACGAACGGCCAGCGCGCCCGCTGGACCGTGGGCACCGATGCATCACGCGCGGCGAGCACGCGATCTGCGAAGCTCGGTGGTGGCGTCAGCGTGGCCCACGCCTCGAGCGCGCGGCGTTCGCTGTCGGTCAGCTCGTTCTCGTTGTCATCCATGACCAACCTCCGCGAGCCGCTCGCGCAAACCGGCGCGGGCTCGTGAGAGCCGTGACTTCACCGTGCCCAGATCGATCGCGAGCGCCTTCGCGATCTCGACGTACTCGAGCCCGTGGTACTCGCGCAGCAGGAACGCCGCACGCAGCTCGGGCGACAGGTCGCGAAGCGCGGCCTCGATCGCGGCCCCGAGCTCGCGCCGCACCGCGCGGTCATCGGCACGTGACTCGCCCGCGCGATCGAGCTCGACGAGGAGCACCGGTCGCTGGCGGCGCAGCTCGTCGATCGCGCGCCGTGCCGCGATCGTCAAGATCCACGTCGAGAGCTTCGCGGGGCCCTGAAGATCGAACCGGGGGAGCTGGCGGAACACGGCGAGAAAGGTGTCCTGCGCCACGTCCTCGGTCGTCGCGCGCCCGCGCCCGGTCAGCATCCGCGACGCCAGCGCGAACACTCGATCCTGGTAGCGGTCGACCAGCGCGCGCGACGCATCGGCATCGCCACGCATCGCCCGACGCACGGTCACGGCGTCGAGCTCGGTCGCCGGTCTGGGTTGCGCCACGCTGAGCATCTCTTCTTCCCCTTGCTCGGACGCGGGGCTCGAAGGTTCCCACGAACCAGCGGATTCACGGCACGGCTCTTGCGCTCGGTCTCGCGTCGCGCATCGCCGCTCGTGAGTCGGCACCGCACGCAAGAACGCGGTTCGACCTGGCTTCGGAGCCTCGGAGCGCGGTCGTCCCTGTGACCACCTCTTGCACGTTCCGAGTACGCGATGAAGGAACCGACCCCGCTCCTGCCGTCGTTTCGGCCCGCCGCGGCCCTCGCCGCCGCGAGACCGGGGATGATGCCGGCCGCGCCGTCCTGGATCCTGATCCGACTCGCGCTCGAGACCCGACGCCACCATGGCGTCGCCGACGCCCAGCGGCTCGTGCTTCTCGAGGGTGCAACCCCCACCAGCTACCAGGACTTTCTCGGCCTGGTGCTCGGCTTCGAGAGTGCCTACGAGCGAGCCCTCGTGGCCGCGGACGTCGACCCGAAGCTCGTCCGCCAGCGCGTGAAGAGCAGCAGGATCCGCCATGATCTCATCGCGTTGGGCGCGTCCGAGGCCGACCTCGCCGAGCTGCCGACGTGCGTGATCCCGGTCTTTCGCACCGCCGCCGAGGCACTCGGCTGGGTCTACGTCATCGAGCGCAACACGCTCTTGCACGGCCTGCTGCGCCGGCACCTCGCGACGGTGTTGCCCGAGGAGATGGAGCGGGCCAGCAGCTACCTCGCCGCGTACGGCGATACCCCCGGCGAGCACTACCGCGAGCTCTCGACCGCCCTCGAGGACGCGGCTCGCGAGGCGATCACGCCGGGCGAGATCGTGATTGCCGCGCACGCAGCTTTCGAGGCTCAGCGGCTGTGGTTCGAGCAGGTCAGTCCCCGCCGCCTCACGGAGGTTCGCGCCGAGTCGCCCGGGTTCGCGCTGGCGTCGTGATCGTCACAGTTGCAAGCGTCGGAAACTGACGGTCAACCGCTGACCTAACGCTGTTAGTAGCGGTTGGCGCACGCACGCGGCTACGATGCCGCGATGCGAGCAGCACTACTCCTCTCCTTCGGCTTTGCCATCGCGGCGTGTGGCGGATCCAACCGGGGGCAGAGCGTCTGCGACAACGTCGTGCCGCCACCGGCCGCGTGCATGACGACGTGTGACGCGACACCAGGCGCGCCGAGCACGTGTCCCGCTGGCTACCACTGCACCGAGGACGGCACCTGCGATGCGCGCTGCTCGCAAGGCGGCACCGAGTGTGGTGATGGTTATCGCTGCACGCCTGAAGGGCGCTGCGTTGGTGACGACGAGTGCGTCGGCCTCGAGTGCAAGATCACGGACTGCGAGAAGCAGGGCAAGCCGCTGACCACGATCTCCGGAACCGTCTACGCGCCGAACGGCACGCTGCCGCTCTACGGGATCGACGTGTTCGTTCCGAACGTCACGCTCGGCGCGCCACAGGACGGCGCGATCTGCGACCGCTGCTCGAGCTCGCTACCCGGCTACCCGCTCTCGCTCACGAAGTCCGACGAGGCCGGCAAGTTCACGATGACGAACGTGCCGTCGGGTACCAACATCCCGGTCGTGATCTCGACCGGCAAGTGGCGACGCACCGTGATGCTGCCGCAGGTCACCGAGTGCACCGACAACGCGCTGCCGGCGACCGAGACCCGGCTGCCGAAGAACAAGTCCGAAGGCTACATGCCGAAGATCGCGATCTCGACGGGCAGCGCCGACGCGCTCGAGTGTCTCGTCCGCAAGCTCGGCATCGACGACAAGGAGATCACGACCGACGCGCAGGGCGGCATGCTGAATCTGTACGCCGACACCGGCGCGGGCGGCGGGCAGGGCGCGAACAAGTTCAAGGGCGGCTTCCCGGGCGGCTCGGGCAACTTCAGCGACTCGAAGACGCTGTGGAACGACGTCGCGAAGCTCAAGACCTACGACATCGTGATCCTGTCGTGCGAAGGCGCCCAGCATCCGGAGACCAAGTCGCAGGCGGCGATGGACGCGATCAAGGCGTACGCCGACTTTGGTGGGCGCGTGTTCCTCTCGCACTGGCACAACGTCTGGATCGAAGGCAGCACCCAGGGCGGCGGCAACCAGCGGCCCGCCGTGTGGTCGGGACCCGACGGCATCGCGACCTGGAACAACAGCGGCACGACGTTCACGACGCCGCCCGACACCATCGACGAGATCAACAACCCCAAGGGGACGCCGTTCGCGACGTGGATGCTCAACGTGATGGGCTCGCCGACGCGTGGCGTGATCCCGATCGAGAGCAACACCGGCAAGCAGACGTGCACCGGGATCAACAATGGCCGCGCCGAGCGCTGGGTCTACTGGCAGCAGGGCGGCATGCAGTACCCGCAGATGTTCCAGTTCACGACCCCGAACGAGACGACCCCGGACAACCGGTGCGGCAAGGTCGTGTTCTCCGACATGCACGTGTCCGGCGACTCGGACTCGACGCCGAGCACGCCGTTCCCGGACTCGTGTGCGAGCTCGGCGCTGACCCCGCAGGAGAAGGCACTCGCCTTCATGTTCTTCGACATTGCTTCGTGCGTATCGCCTCCGTTGCTGTAAGGCTTTTCCGATCCCGCGCGTGCGGAAAGTCCGTGCGCCCGACAGACAGTGCGCGAAAGCGCCACAGTTGGGACGCCTAACGTAGCGAGTTAGACATTCGGAATCGCGCACGATTCCTGCTTTAGAGAAACATTACATGCGTCGTATGTGGGTGAGGCGCACGTGCGCCTGAGCTCCTCAAAGGATTCGGCGACGGATGCGATCGAGGTCTTCACGCCCGACGAGTTGCTCGGTATCGGCACCGGCGAGGACATCCTTGTCGTCGACGATAACGAGCTGAACCTCATCGCGGTCGAGGCCGCGCTCGCGCCGCTCGGCAAGCGCCTGGTGCTCGTGCAGTCCGGCGTCGAAGCCCTGTCGCGGCTCCTCGACGGCGACTTCGCGCTGATCATCCTCGACGTCGCGATGCCCGGGATGTCGGGGCTCGAGACCGCGGCGCTGATCCGCGCGCGCGAGCGTAACCGCAGCACGCCGATCATCTTCATCACCGGCCTGTCAGGACAGGATCAGGTTGTCCTCGATGGCTACGAGGTCGGCGGCTTCGACTTTCTCGTCAAGCCGGTGCGTCCCGAGATCCTGCGCGCGAAGGTCCGCGTGTTCCTCCAGCTCCAGGAGCGCACGCGCCAGCTCCAGCAGAAGGTGCTCGATCTTCGCGGCTCCCAGGAGCAGGTTGTCGAGCAGGAGGTCGAGGCGAAGCGCCAGCAGCTCGAAGCCACGCTCCTCGAGCAGCGCTTGAACGAGCTCGCCGATCTCGATCGTCGCAAGGACGACTTCCTCGCGATCCTGGGCCACGAGCTTCGCAACCCGCTCCAGGCCCTCCACATGGCCGTCGAGGTCCTCCGCGTGCAGCGCGACGAGCAGACGACCGCGCGGGTGCATCGCCTGATCGAGCATCGCGTCCGCGATCTGGGGCGGCTCGTCGAGGATCTGCTCGACGTCTCGCGCAGCGCGACGGGCCTCTACCGCGAGCCGGTCTCGCTCCACTACGTGATCGGCCAGGCACTCGACAACTGCCGCGCATCGCTGGGCGCGCGCTCGCTCGAGGTCGATGCGTCGACCCCCGAGGCGTTCGTGATCGGCGACAGCGTCCGGCTCGTGCAGATCTTCGCGCACCTGCTCGAGAACGCGATCAAGCACACGGCCGATAACGGCACGATCAAGATCGCAGTCAGCGCCGACGAGGTCGTCCTGATCAGCGTCATCGACGACGGTCGCGGCATCCCCGCGGAGCTCTTGCCCCGCGTGTTCGATTCGTTCGTCCGCGAGCGCGCGAGCAAGGATGGCGCCGGCGGCCTCGGGCTGCGGCTCGCGCTCGTCAAGCGGATGGTCGAGCTTCATGGTGGCTCGATCCGCGCAGCGAGCGCTGGCGATGGCCTCGGCAGCCGGTTCGACATCGAGCTGCCGCGCGCGCCACAACCACCCCGGCAGGTCGTGTCGGACGCCGCGCGTCCCACCGGCCTGCGCATCGTCGTGTGCGATGACGCCGCCGACATCCGCGAGCTCGTCGCCGCGACGCTGCGCGAGGAAGGTCACGTGGTCACGGTCGCGGCGACGGGCGAGGCCGCGATCCGCGCGATCGTCGACGAGCAGCCCGACGCCGCATTCCTCGACCTCGCGTTGCCCGATCTCGACGGCTTCGCGGTCGCCCGCGAGGTCCGCGCCCGGCTCGGCACCAACGCGCCGCGGCTCGTCGCGGTGTCGGGCTATGGTGAGGCCAGCGATCGGTCGACTGCCATCGAGGCTGGCTTCGACGCCCACCTGGTCAAGCCGACCACGCTACGCCAGCTGGTCGACGCGCTGCCGACCGAGCCTCGTCCGCGCCCCGGACAGTGACGCGAACGGCCAGACCTATCGGGAGGCCAAGGGTTCACCGTGCGCCCACGCTCGTGGAGCTAAATCGCAGCGAGCCTCGTACGGTATATCAGTGATTTCACGCGGGAGTCGGTGTGCACGGTGATTGCTACTAATCCCGATCACCGCCATGCACCAGGTCGCCAGCATCTTGATGCGCCTCAACATGGCGACGCACATGTGGCACGAGGAGGCTGACGAGCCGTGGCTCCGCCTCCTGGACATTCGCGTCACCAAGGCTGACTACCTCGCCCAGCTGGTCCGGATGTACGGGTTCGAGGCACCGCTCGAGGGGGCCTGCGCCTACACCCCGCAGCTCGGGCGTGTCCTCGAGCTGCGCCAGCTCACCCGTGCCGGCTTCATCGCGCAGGACTTGCTCGAGCTCGGGCTGCGGCCGGCGGAGCTCGCGGCCATTCAATGCTTCTCGATCACGCCGTTCCACGACGTCGCCACGGCGATGGGCTGGCTGTACGTCATCGAGCGCAGCACGCTGCTGCACGATCGGGTTCGCCGCCATCTGCTCGCGCGGATGCCGGACGTCACCGACGCGTGCAGCTATCTGGCCGCGTTCGATGGCGCGGTCGGCGAACGCTGGCAGACGTTTGGCAAGACGATCGATCGCGTCGGCCAGTCTGCGCAGAACGCGAAGCGGATCGTCGAGGCTGCTCACGAAGGATTCCAGCGCCTGCTCGAGTGGTTTCGACTTGCACGCGCCACCTCGCACCAGAGGAGCATCGGATGAGCCTGAACGAGTCGCTCGAGACCGCCGGGATTGTCATGACCGACGAAAAAAAGACCCGCGAGCTCTGCGGCAGCAAGCACGAGGCGAAGCGCCTGCGTTGCATGCTGCCGAAGGGGCATGGGCAAGCGCACGAGTCACACACGGTCACGCACACGCTGACGTGGAAGTGAGCCGGCCGCTGCGGTCGAGGAGCGCATGACAACGAGCCCGCCACCGTTCATGTTGCCGATGCAAAATCCGCCGTGGATGCTCGTCCGGATCGCGCTCGAGACCCGTCACCATCACACCCAGGCCGACGAGGATCGGCTCACGCTGATGGATGCGTGCTCACCCGCGGAGTACCGCGCGTTCCTGGCTCGCACCTATGGCTTCGAGTCCGTGGTCGAGGCCGCGATGGTCGGGATCCCCGGGCCGGTCGGTGCGCTCGTCGCATCACGCGCGAAGACGGCGCTGCTCCGTCAGGACCTCGAGGCCCTCGGGGTCAAGCCAGCCGAGCTCGACCAGCTCCCACGCTGCACGACGGTGAAGGTCATCGCCACACCGAGCCAGGCGCTCGGATACCTGTTCGTCCTCGAGCGGCACACGCTGCTCGCCGGGTTGATCCGCCGCCAGCTCGCCCGCCGCCTGCCCGCCGAGATCAAGGCCGCCTCGCGCTACCTCGCGGCGTATGGCGGCAGCCCGGGGCTGCACCTGCGCCAGCTCGGTGACGCGCTCGGCGCACAGGCACGGATCGCCGCGAATGCGCCGTCGCGGATCGTGACCGCCGCCAACGAGGTGTTTCGCTCCCAGCGCCAGTGGTACCTCGCTTCGGGCAGCTTCCCGGCGGCCTCCCACGATCGCCGCGTGCGCTGGGCGGGCTGATAGGCCGCGTATCCGCGTGACCCGAGCCGGCGCTCGCGCGACGATGCGCCGAGCGAACATGGTGGACGACGAGAAGCCGGAGCCGCCGCACCGGGACACGACGGACGAGAGTCTACGCGCCGAGCGTCACAAGACCGACAAGCAGCTCGAAGGTAGCCTCGGCGCGATCAAGCGCGACGCCGAGGAGGTCGTCGCCGAGGCGCGCGACAAGGCCGACACGCTGCTGAGTGAGGCTCGCGACGTCGAGGACCAGAAGCTCGCGTCGCAGAGCCTGCCCGGCGGCATCTCCGCGAGCGTCAGCGACGCGATCGACAATACCCGTGCGCGCGAGGATGCCGTGCTCGTCGAGGAGCGCAAGGACGCCGACATCGCCGCGGAGCAGGAACGCACGCGCCGTCGGCTCGCGCTCGCGAGCCTGCTCGCGCACGAGCGCCAGGATACCGACCTGCACCTCAGCCTCGAGCGCACGCACGCCGACGAGGCGCTGAGCTCCCGCGAAGACATCCTCGCGCTGGTCAGTCACGATCTGCGCGCCTTGCTCGGCGGCATCGCGCTGAGCGCGGACATGCTGGGCAGGCTCGCGAAGGCCGAGCAGCCCGACGGCCAGCTCGTGCGCTACGCGACGAGCATCCAGCGCTTCACCGCGAGCATGAACCGGCTGATCGGCGACCTGCTCGATACCGCGAGCATCGAGGCGGGCAAGCTGTCCGTGGTCCCGGAGCGGCGCGACGCCGCGCACCTCCTTCTCGACGCGCTCGATGCGTTCCAGCCGGCGGCGTTATCGAAGGGCATCGAGCTGACCTGCGAGGTCGGCGCCGAGCCACTCGTCGCGGCATTCGACTACGAGCGGATCCTGCAGGTCCTCACGAACCTCGTCGGCAACTCGCTGAAGTTCACCGACAAGGGCGGGCGGATCGCGATCCGCCTCGAGCCCCGCGAGGGTCACCTGCTGTTCACGGTCGCCGACAACGGGCGCGGCATCCCGGTGGAAGGCCTCGAGCATGTCTTCGCGCGGTTCTTCCAGGCAAACCGTAACGACCGGCGCGGTCTCGGCCTCGGGCTGTTCATCGCGAAGTCGATCATCGAGGCGCATGGCGGTCGGATCTGGGCGGCGAGCGAGCCCGGCAAGGGCAGCGTGTTCTCCTTCGAGCTGCCCGTCGCCGCCTGAGCTCAGCGCAAGCGAACGACCGCGATCAGCGCGGCGATCGTTGCGAGGCCGAGCACGATCATCGCGAGCCAGAGCAGGGTGCCGCGCCAGGCGGGTGCGAGCGACGTGCCGCCGCGGCGGACGCAGGGCAGGCAGACCGCGAAGGTCGTCGCGCCACCATCCGTGAGCTCGCAGCAGTCGCCGCAGACCGCGGAGCGACAGCGCGCGCACGGGCCAACCGCGACCGCGCCACACACGCGGCAGCGCGCACTCGGACCTTCACCGGCAGGGATCAGCGAGCCCATCGACCCGAGAGTACCGCGGGCAGGATCCTTGGTCTAACGGACGTCAGCGCAGCAGCGAAAGCCGGTCGAGTAGTCGTGATACGCGAAGTCGTGGGCGGTCGTCGCGTACGCGCAGCCGGCTCCATTGCGCCGGGCGTCGGCGTAGAAGCCGCCGCGAAAGGTGCCGGCGGCGTCGGCGACCCACTCGTGCAGGTTGCCGTGAAGATCGAACACGCCCGCTGCGGTCGTGCACGCCGTGCGCTCGCCGCCGCGCGAGACGGTGCCGGGCTGCTGGTTGATCCCGGGATCGTTCATGTGTGCCGGATCCCAGATCCCGGTCGAGGTGCCGAAGTAATCGACCACGGGATGGCCGGCATACGCGTCGTTGCACGCGCCGGCGACGTACGACGCGCCGTACGGAAACGCGTGGTCGTCCGCGCCTCGACACGCCGCGAGCCACTCGGCGCTCGTGCACAGCCGCTTGCCGGCCAAGGCGCACGCTGCTTGCGCCTGCTTCCCGGAGATGTAGCCCTGCGGAACCTGCCCCGCGGCAGGCACCGCACGCACCGTCCGCGTGCCGACGGTCAGGTATGGCGATGCGTCCTGCCACGTACCGTCGGGTTCCTGCTCCTCGAGCGCGCCCTCGTGGCGATCGATACAGACCCGCACCGTGCCGGTCTCGACCAGCGCCATCCCGGGCTCGCACACGCTCGCGATCTCGCCGTCGACCTCGATCGCCACGCTCGCATCGGCGGCCGGCGCCGATTCGCCCCCGCACGCGGCGACCAGCGCGATCAACCAAGCTCGCATCGCCGCGGACGATCGCGGTGTGCGAGTCCGCCGTCAAGCTGTCGGCGTTTGTGAGGTCCGCTCGCGACAATCAGCGCTTGCCGCAGCGCGAGCTGGCCGCGGTCTGCAGCTCGCGCTTCAGCGTCTGCCACGACATGCCGGCCTCGACCATCGAGTGCGCCGAGTGCACCACGCACACGACGTACTTGCCGTGGTTCTTCCATGCCGTCGTCGTGCCACGCGGCCCCGAGCACGGGCACAGCTGCGCGAGCGTGCAGCCATTGCGATCGATCGTGCTGTTCGCAGGTGTGCCCGGGCAGACATCGGCGCTGTCGTCGACGAGGTCCCCGTCGTCATCGCCGTCGCACGCGTCGCCAGCCATGTCGCCATCTGCGTCGGCCTGGTTCGAGTTCGCGACGAGCGCGCAGTTGTCGCCGCCGTCGGCCACGCCGTCGTTGTCGTCGTCGGCGTCGCAGATGTCGCCGAGGTCGTCGCCGTCGTTGTCTGCCTGGTCGGCATTCACGATCGACGCGCAGTTGTCGGCCTCGTTCGGGGCGCCATCGCCGTCGAGGTCGTCGTCGCACGCATCGCCCGCGCCGTCACCATCGAGGTCGGCCTGCGACGCATTCGCGACGGTCGCGCAGTTGTCGAGGCCATCGAGCACGGCGTCGCCGTCGACGTCGTCGTCGCAGATGTCGCCACGCCCGTCGCCGTCGAGGTCCGCCTGGTCGGGGTTCGACGCGGCGACGCAATTGTCGAGCGTGTTCGCGATGGCGTCGCCGTCGAGATCGGAGTCGCAGGCGTCGCCGAGCTCGTCGCCATCGTTGTTTGCCTGGTCGGCGTTCGCGTCGACCACGCAGTTGTCGAGCGCATCCGGCACCGCGTCGTTGTCGTCGTCGACGTCGCAGGTGTCACCGAAGGCATCGCCCTCGTTGTTCGCCTGGTCCGCATTCGCCGCGAGCGGGCAGTTGTCGATGGTGTCGGCAACGCCATCGTTGTCGTCGTCGGCATCGCATGCGTCACCGCTGCCGTCGGCGTCGTGGTCGGCCTGGTCAGGGTTGGCGACGAGCGCGCAGCTGTCGCTACTGTCGAGGACGCCGTCGTTGTCATCGTCTGCATCGCAAGCGTCGCCGAGGTTGTCGCCATCGGTGTCGAGCTGGTCGTTGCTGACCGTCGCGCAGTTGTCGAACGCGTCATCTGCGCCATCGCCGTCGTCGTCGTCGTCGCACGCGTCGCCGAAGCCGTCGCCGTCGAGATCCGACTGGTCGGCATTCGCCGCACTGACACAGTTGTCGAGCGCATCGACGGCGCCGTCGCCATCGCTGTCGCCGTCGCACGCGTCACCGTCGCCGTCGCCGTCGCCGTCGCGCTGGTTGGGGTTCGCGGTGAACACGCAGTTGTCCGCGCCATCGTCCACGCCGTCGTTGTCGTCGTCGGCGTCACACGCATCACCGTCGCCGTCACCGTCGCTGTCAGCCTGGTCGGGATTCGCGACGAGCTCGCAGGTGTCGCTGGTGTCGAGCACGCCGTCGTTATCGTCATCGGCGTCACACGCATCGCCCTGCGCGTCGCCGTCGTTGTTCGCCTGGTCGACGTTCGAGATCGTCGGACAGTTGTCCGCTGCGTCGGGGATGCCGTCACCATCGACATCGGTGTTGTAGGGGATGACGATGTCGCCGCCCTGCACCCAGTCCAGACCGGTCGAGCCACGGCTGGTCGCCACGCCGGTCGCGGGATCGATGATGTAGAGCGGCGTCGGTGAGCTGTAAGGCATGCCGAGCAGCACGCCACTGCTGTCGAACGCGATCGATCGGAGGTTCGGATTGGAGAGCGTCGCGCGCTTGGTCGCGGTGCCGGTTGCGAGGTCGATCGTCCACAGCGAGGAGTTCACACCCCACAGCACGTTGTCGCGATCGAACGCGAGGTCCTTGATCCAGCCCGCGCCGCTCTGACCGACGACCGTCTTCGCGCAGGTTGTCTTGTTGATCGTGTAGACCACGCCGGCGCCATCGACGCCGTACATGATGCCGGTGCGCGAGATTTCGATCGCGATCAGGTTGTCGCCGATGAGCGTGCAGTGCGCCAACACCGAGCCGTTCGACGTGTTGGCCACGCCGAGGGCCGAGGTGGCGCCGATCGTGACGTAGAGCTTGCCGTCGACGTCGAACGCCGCACCGTTCACCGACCAGCCCGACCAGCCAGCGATTCGGCCCGCCGCCGTCTCGGTGTCTACGCGCGAGATCGCGTAGCGGCTGCTTGTCGTGTAGAGCGTGTCAGCCACCGCGATCGCGGGCACGGCCTGGAACGCAACGAGAGCGCACACCAGCGGCTGCCAGAGCTTGATAGGTGACTGCGATTCGCGCATGAGGACCACCCTAAGCAACGGCAGCTAGCTCATCTACGTAAGAATTTAGCGGGGTTGTGCGGCTCCGTTCCACGTCGCGAATCTTCGTACGGTTGCTTACGCCACGATTTCGAATGATCGGGTAAGCGCTCGATCGGTCGTGCTCGCTACCTACAGCCGATTCCAGTCAGCGACATCGCGGGTGAGTCGCATCTCTGTCGATCCCGACGTTCGTTAAGATGACCTTGATGCCCGACAGGCACAGCACGACCCACGCGCATGACATGCGGCTCGTGCTGCTCGTCGTGTGGCTCGTCGTGTCGGGATGTGGCTCGTCTGGGACGATCGCGACGCGGTTGCACGCGGACCCGATCGGTTCATCGAGTACCGACCCCGCGATGTCATGACCGGAGCGTTTCGCGATGGGACACCTCGCGTTCGTGCTGGCCGACATCATCGCGGTCACCGCTACGGTCGCGCGCCTGGGCGGCGACAGCACCGCGGTCGTGGGCCTCCGGTTCGGAATGCCGACGATGCTGTCGGCCGCGTGGCTCGTGCTCGAGAGCCACTAAGAGCTGTGGGTCAGCGTCGCGAATCTCGGATCGCTGCGCAGCGGCAGGAGGTCGTCGTCGGCACGCGCCACCGCGCGATCGCCGGGGACGGCGGCGAGGGCGGTCTCGAGTGCGTCGAGCGCGGGCCCGATCGATCCCAAGAGCGCGAGGTAGCAAGCCCGGTTGTAGAGCGCGACGGGGTGGCTCGGGTCGCGTGCGAGGACCTCGTCGATATCTGACACGGCATCGCCGAAGTCGCCGTCGAGCTTCGCGAGGTCGGCGCGATCGATCCAGGCATCGAGGTCGTCGGGGTAGACCGTGACGCAGCCGGTGAGCACGGCGCGTGCGGCGGTCCGTTCGTCGAGCGCGGCGAGACACCGCGCGAACGCACGATGCGCATCGGGCACGAAGTAGCCGTTCTCGACCACGGCCTTGTACGCTTGCTGCAAATGCGCGCGGGCCTCGACAGCACGGTCGAGATGGAACGCGAGGATCAACCCACGCACGTAATGCGCCTGGACATCGTCGGGCTGGGCCGCGAGCGCCTTGTCGATGATCGCGAGCGCCGCATGCGGATCACGCTCCATCGTTTCGTGCGCCTCCTGGACGGAGGGGCGGAGGATCAGCTCGGTCATGCACCCTTAGTCGACGACCACGAGGCGGAGGTCAACATGCGCGCGCGATTCATCGCGGTCACCACGATCCGGAGCGCTGATCGCGAACGCCAGCGCTTGCGGTCGGCCCTCCGGCCACGTGAGTTTGTCTGTCACATCGCCCGGCGTCCGGACTCATACCTACAGGAGGCATCAGATGATCTCGATCGAGCAATATGCAGAGCTCTGCGCGGCAATGGCGGACACCGCGGGCGACGTCAACCGGGAGAACGCGATCGCGGCAGCGCAGGGCGTCAGCGCGGACGTGTGGGCCGCGTCCAAGGCCGGGTACACCGCGAAGATGAGCGACCCGAACGACATGGGCCGAACCGCGATGGCGTTCATGCCGCTCTACCAGGCGGCACAGGCGCGCGCGCGCGGTGGCAAGGCGCCGTGCACCCTCGAGTTCTACACGAAGGTCCACGCGCATATGGCGCTCCGCAAGGACGTGCTCGGCAACCAGATGAATCACCACCTCGTGCTCGCAGAGTTCGGCACGCACCATCAGGCGTGGCTCGAGTGCGAGGGTTACTGGACGCCGATCGTCGGCGCGCCGGAGATCCTCGGCCAGCCGAACCCGCGCTTCGATCCCACACAGGCGCAGCAGTTCCGCGTGCTGATGCAGCAGGAGTGCGACGTGATCAACGGCATCACGCGCTGACGTCTCGATCTGGCTTGTGGTTCGTCGCGAGGCCGAACACGAGGCCGACGACGATCGCGACGCCAGATCCGACGAGGATCGCGAGCTTCGCAGTATCGAGCAGTGGGCCCGGCGGGAACGCGAGCTGGGCGATGAACAGTGACATCGTGAAGCCGATGCCGCCGACCAGGCCGACGAGCAAGATCCCTCGTCGCGTCATGTCGGACGAGCGCGTCGCGATCCCGACCTTGCTCGCGCCGAGCGCGGCCGCCGCGATGCCAAGTGGCTTGCCGAGCGCGAGCCCGGCGACGATCCCCGCGAACAGCCAGAACGAGTCGCCGGATAAGCTCGCGCCGCCGAGCACGACGCCCGCGTTCGCGAGCGCGAAGACCGGCATGACGACGAACGCGACCCAGGGATGCAGACTGTGGATCAGGCGCTCGACCGGAGAGATCGCCTCGCGGCGCGCCTGCTCGATCAGATCGAGGCTCACCAGCAATGCCCCGCGATCGTTTGGTTCCAGACCTGCGAGCTGCTCTTGTGTCGCCGCCGCGAACCCGGATGGTCCGAACCATGGGCGGACCGGGGCCAGCATGCCGAGGATGACGCCACCGATGGTCGGGTGGATCCCGGTCACCAAAAAGCCGGCCCACACGACGAGCCCGGGGATCACGTAGATGAGCACGGTGCGCACGCCTGCTGCGCGCAGCATCAGGACGCCGCCGATGCCAGCGCCGACGATCGCGAGGCCCTCGAGCGCGATCCCGGTGCTGTAGAAGATCGCGATCACGACGATCGCGCCGATATCGTCGATGACCGCGAGCGCCAGGAGCAGCACGCGAAGCGGCGGCGCGACGCGCGATCCGAGCAGGGTCAGGACGCCGACCGCGAATGCGATATCGGTTGCCATCGGGACCGCCCAGCCCGCGGAGCCCGCGCGGCCGTAGTTCATCGCCACGAAGATGCCCGCAGGGATGAGCATCCCGCCGACCGCGGCCGCCAGGGGTAACGCGGCCTTCCTCAAGGTCGCGAGCTCGCCCTCGAAGATCTCGCGGCGGATCTCGAGGCCGACGACGAAGAAGAAGATCGTCATCAGGCCGTCGTTGACCCAGAAATGCAGCGGTTGTTCGAACGACCACGGTCCGAGACGGCCGCCCATGGGCGTGTGCCAGAGGTCGTGATACGAGCCGGTCCACAAGTTTGCCCACGTCAGTGCGATGACCGTGGCGACCAGCAGCACGATGCCACTGGCGGCCTCGATCGCGAGGATGCGCTGGATGGGCGACGCGATCCGGGCAGCGGCGCGACGAACGGGTGCCCAGGTCCCGGGCGGATGGGTATTATCGGAAAGCGACATCGACCGACTCTCTCGAGGAGAAGCGCCGACGACCCCATCGGCACCGAAGCCCTGCGGCAGACGTCTGCCGCACCCAAGTTCAATTGTGTCTGGACGGTAGCACGCGCTCTCGCGTCTACCGAGCGACCGAGCCGAGCTTTACGGATGATTTACGCCGTCAGTCGACGCGCGCGATGATGTCCGATAGCGACGCCGACCAGCACGCCACCCGCTGGATGGCGCTCTCGACGGTATCCGGACCACAGGCTCGTGCTTGCTTCGCGAGGTCGTCCGCGAGCCGAGCACTATCGATGGCCCCGTCGAGTAGATCGCAAAACCTCCGCTCGAGCGTCCATCGGTTGTCGTCGTAGTCGTCGAGGACTCTCGCGACCAGACCGCAGGAACCGGATTCGAGCCTCGTCACGACCTCGCGACGTGCCAGCTCCTGGATCCGGGCGCGGGTCGTGAGCCGCATGCGATCGGAGAGGTGCGTGAGCATTCCGGAGGTGGCGAGGTTCTCCGCCGTTCGGCGGAAGCCGCGGATGGGTACGAGCTCCATGCCCGCCATCGCGTCGAGCGCGGCTGCGGCCCCGAGGTCGCCGAGCCACGAATCGAGCTGCGCGAGGAGCTGCTTCGAGTAGGCGGCGATCGGAGCCTCCGCTGCGATGCGCATCCGCTCTGCCAGCATGGCCAGCAGGTCATCGCCGATCTCGCTGGCCACGTCGGATGCCGCCCTGCGAAGCAGGTGTCGTGGCCCGGCAAGGCCAGCGAACCGTTCGTCGAACGCCACGACGGCATCCACCGTCTCCCCCATCAGGAATCTGGTGCGTTCGACCGCGAGCCATGCTGCGAGCTGGTCACGTGCCGGATCGCGCTGCCGCCGGCACGTGTCGAACATGATGTCGGCCAGTACACGCGCGATCGTCAGCGAGTTGATTCGCGACGACATGTCATGCCCGATGCCGGCGACCGCGTTCAGTCGGTCGTTCAGGTGATGCTGCAGCCGCCGGCAGAGCTGACGGGTGTGCTGCACGACCTGGGTTTCGACGCGCGCGGCCCCGGTCTCGATCGCCAGCTGTTCGATCGCGGCAAATGCCTTCGCGCGCTCGTCTTCGCGCGACGTGTCGAGGACGAGCATCCGGACGCCACTCCACTTCTCGATCTTCGGGTCCGCAGCCTCGCTCTCGTCGACGATCACGAGATCTACGCGCCGTGACGACGGAAAGGGCGTGTCGAGCGTGCCGAGCTCGTAGCTCACGCCGCGATCCGCGAGGGCATGCTCGGCACCCACGCGTTGCAGCATCGGCGCGAGCAAGTCACCGGAGCCGACGGCCACCACGACGAGCCGCGCGCTCTCCAGCTGCTGGTACGCACGCCGTGCATCACCAGCGATCGCGTTCGCGCCGCAATGATCCGCCAGCGCGACGAGCGCGTCGACCGGGTCGCCGACCGACGTCTCGACGGGCTCGACCTGCTCGACGCGCTTCATATGGGACGGCTCGAAGTTCCCGTTGGAAATGGCGGTGGACGTCCTGCCGGTGTCAACGACGCTGGCGATGAAGCTCGTTCTCGACCAGAGAGGACCAACATCGTGACACTGCCGACGAACAGGACGTCCACCATAAATCTCAGACGTATCTCAGCAGCACGAGCAGCAACGCGGTCCACAGGACGTACACGAGGACGTCGATGCGGTCGCTATCTCGCTTCTGAGCCACACCCGGATGACTCAGCACGGTTCGTGCCACGCCTAAGCCTGCAGCGACACACGGACCGAGGCGCAATCCGCCACGGGTAGACCGGCAGATTGCGAGCCTACTTGCGAGGCCGCGTGCGCCGATGAAGGGTCGACGGATCGATGCCGAGAATCTCTGCAGCTCTGGTCTTGTTGCCACCGCAGCGATCGATCGCCCACCCGATGTACTCCTCCTCGACCTCGCGCAACGTCGACAGTCGATCGCGCGGCAGGCTGAAACGCTCCTGGTTTCCATGCACCGCCGGTGCGATCGCCGACAGCTCCGACACGCCGATCTCGGCCGTCATGCCCACGACCACGAGTCGCTCGATCAGGTTCTCGAGCTCGCGCACGTTCCCTGGCCACGCATAACGCGTCAACGCCGTCACGATCTCGGAGGTCAGGCGAACGACGGGTGAGTGCGGGTTGCGCGCGCGTGCTGCGGCCAGGAAGTGCTCCACGAGATCCGGGATGTCCTCCGGTCGTTCGCGGAGCGGCGGGACAGCGAGCGGGACGACGTCGAGCCGATAGAAGAGGTCGTGCCGGAACGAACCGTCAGCGACCCGTTGCTCGAGGTTCTGGTGAGTTGCCGCGATCACGCGCACGTCGACGGCGCGACTCTCGTCGGAACCGACCGGACGGATCTCGCCCTGCTGCACCACACGCAAGAGCTTGGCCTGCAGGGTCGCTGGCATGTCCCCAACCTCGTCGAGGAAGAGGGTCCCGCCGGTCGCCTCGACAAAGAGACCTGGACGCGCCGTCATCGCGCCGGTGAAAGCGCCGCGCGTGTGGCCGAATAACTCGCTCTCCAGCAATGACTCGGGAAGCGCCGTGCAGTTGATCGCGAGGAACGGGCGCTCGCGCCGAGGCCCCGCCTCGTGCAGCGCGCGCGCGACCAGTTCCTTGCCGCTGCCGCTTTCACCGCGGATCAACACGGCCGCCGATGACAGCGCGACGCGTTCGATCAGCGCGTAGAGATCCCGCATCACGGTGCTCTTGCCGATGAGCGCGGACATGCGGGAGCGAGTCTCGACCCGGAGCTGACGGTTGACCCGACGAAGCGTCCTGTGCTCGAGCGCGCGAGTTGCGTGGAGCGCCAGCTCGTCGAGTCGCGCGGGCTTGACCACGTAGTGCCAGGCGCCGCGCTTCATCGCCTCGATCGCGGTCTCGACCTCGCCGAACGCGGTCATGATGATCACCGGCACTTCGGGATCCTGCGCGCGCACCGCGTCGAGCACGTCCAAGCCATCGACATCGGGCATCCGGAGATCCGTGATCACCAGGTCCGGCACCGACGACGCCACTGCATCGATCGCGGCCTTGCCGCCATCCACGACGCGCGGGCGCCAGCCTTCCTCGCGGAGCTTGTCAGCGAGCAAGCGAGCCATCTCGACGTGATCGTCTGCGATCAGCACCGTCCGCGTGCTCATGCCCGCACCGGCCAGTGCACGCGCACGGTGGTTCCATTCGCGGGCGAGCTATCGAGCTCGATTTCTGCGTCATGTGATCGGACGAGCTGGGCGACCACCCACAACCCGAGGCCGGTGCCACGTCCGCGCTTCTTGGTCGTGAAGAATGGGTCGAACACCTGCTTCTGGATCTCGCGCGGAATCCCGTGGCCATCGTCCCCGATCTCGAGCGTGACGCTCCGGCTCGACGAATGCGCACGCAGCCACACGTTCCCGCCCCGCGGGCAGGCATCGAACGCGTTCAGCATCAGGTTGACGATGATCTGCTGCACTTGATCCGGATCGGCGTAGAGCGTCGTGCGGTCGTCCACGTCGACGTGAAGGCTGATGTCTCGCTTCGACGCCTGTGGCGCCAGCAAGTTCTTCACCGCATGCAGTGCCTGCGCCAGGTCGACTTGCTGCATCGTCGCCGGACTGGGGCGCACGTAGTCGAGCAGCTGCCGGATCAGGCGGGTGACGCGGTCGATCTGATCGATCACCACCCGCTGGTTGTCGGCATCTTGATGCTCGTTGCCGAGGTGCGAAAGCGACAGCTCGGCACGGCCGCGAGCCACGTTGAGGGGGGTCCCGACCTCGTGCGCGATTCCGGCGGCCAGCTGTCCCGCGGTGACGAGCTTCTCCGAATGCAGCAGCCGCTCCTCGATCCGGCACAGCTCCGTGAGGTCATCGAAGACAAGCAACACGCTGACGTCGCCGATTCCGCGCGCGAGTGGGATCGCGTGGATGTTCAGTGATGCTTCGCGACCGAGCAGGGCGACGCGTTCGCGATGCAGGGACTGTGGCTGGCCTGTCTCGAGCGCGCGTTCCACGAGGTTCACCACGAGCGAGACATCATCGGTAGGTGCGCTGTCGAACGCGTCGACAAGCTGCTGGCCGACCACGTCGTGCCCCAGCCGTTCTGCGAGCCAGCGGTTCACGCTCGTGATGCGGCGGTGCTCGGACAAGGCGACGACGCCACTCGGGATGTGATCGAGGATCTTCTCGGCCTTCTCGGTCAGGTGCGCGAGGTGGTCCATGTGCTGCACGCGTTCGCGTAGCGCCCGGGCGCGGAACATGTTGCGCAGGACGTACGCGGCGGCCGACAGCAACAATGCGAGAACAAGCGCACTGCCGACCACGACGCGTCGGACGATCGTCTGTTCCTGCGTCTGCAAACCTCGCGTGGACGACACCACGAGCAACGTCCACGGCGCCTGGTTGTTGACGACGAGCGGGACACCGATCACGACGGCGCGCGTGGTGGGGAGCCCGATCCCGCGCGCGAGGCTGTCGTCGAGAATTCCCGTCGAGCTGGTGCCGGTCGCGATGGCGGCAAGCAATGGTCCGAAGACATCTGGGCGGTCGCGCACGAGCGCCGCCAGGGCGCGATCGCTGACGCCAGCGGTGGCGCCGCGCGCGTCGATGATCAACGTGCGAGTCATCGGGTCACGCTGGAGCTTCATGCGCGCGAGCAGGACCGCGGTATCGACGACGGCCGCGACCGCCGGACCATGATCCTTCGGACGCCATGCGAAGACTCGATACCAGGCGCCCGGTTCGGCAGGTGCGATGTACGCGCTGGAAACATGGAGCCTGCCGGGCTCTCGCTCGGCGATGGCCAGCTGGCGCTCCACGATCGAGTCCGCCTGTTCGGTCACGCGCGCGGGCGCATCGAGGGCCGTCACCTTCGTTGTCTCCCCGTCGTCGGTTCGCGCGTACATGACGATGTACTCGCGCTTGATCGTCGCGATCGCGTGCAGCTCGCGCGCTGCGACCATCGGGGACTCCGCACTCTGGAGCAGCGTCGATGCCAGATCGAGATCGTCGCCGAGATCTGACACTTCGCCGGCAACGCCGCGAGCCGCTTCCTCGATCCCGTGCTGGCGTTCCTCGGCGTATCGCGCGAACAGCGCAGCGCGATCGCGCTCGAGGACCCGCTGTCCCATCAAGACGAGGACCGTCAGCGACGTCACGAGCGCCGCGCTGACCAGGATGAAGGGCCGGCGAGCCATCTCCGCCGGGGTGTACCACCTGAATCGTTACGGGAACGGGCGGAAGCGAGTCTTGCAGAATGCCACGCCTGCGTTGCAAGTTGCGTCGCCTTGCGGAGCTCACCGCACGTCGGTACCTACGCCGCCCGACGTGCCTCAGACCTTGTGACCGTGCTCCTTGGCCCACGCGCGCGCGTCCGCGGCCATCACCTTGAACGCCGCGACGTTCTTCGCGCCCCACGTCGAGCGGCTGTCGCGAAGGTTGAGCGGCGGGCTCCACTTCTTGAGCACGGCGACCTCGATGTCGCCGAGCGACGCGCACTCGGACGGTTTCGGCCACGCCGCGATCTGGAGGTGCGCGGTCATCCATGCGGTGAGCGCCGCATCGTGCTCCTCGCTCAGCGTGAAGTACTCGAACTTCTCGGGGCGCGTCTGGTTGCGGGGCAGCCCGCGCAAACCGAGCTGGTCGCGCAGCAGCGCCCCCAATCCGCGACGTACTGCCGACTGGCCGGCACGCCCGCGAAAGTGCAGCTCGAGCTCGCGCGTGACCAGGTTGTCATCGGCCTTGCCGACGTAGAGCGCGGTCTTCGCGGATGCCGCGCCGAGCCCGAGCTCGAGCCAGCTCGCGGCATCGCCGTAGATCGCGTACAGCCCGGGGCCATCCGCAACATTGTCGGCCGCCGGCACGCCGTACGTGCGTCCAGACAGGGCGGTCAGCGCGCTCGTGATCATCTCCGCATCGGGTTCGGCCATCGCGATCATCGTCGCCGACCCGGTCGCGGCGTGCACCAGATCCGCGTGCCTGTTGTACGGTGAGTCCACGCCATGACCGCCCAACGCATCCTCGACGAGGTCCACTCGCTCGCGCGCGTCGGCGCACTCGAGGCGGAGCCACAGCGCTATGCGGCGGCGCTCGAGGCCGAGGTCCCGGAGGCGACCACGCTCGCCGAGCTCGAGGCGCGCGATGCCATGCTGGCCTCAGCGCTCGGGCAGCTCGACGCGATGATCAGCCGCGTGATGCGGCTGCGGCTCGAGCACGCACTCGCGATGGATTCGTCGATCGGGCCGCCGACGCGCCAGGTGTTCGCGACGACGATCGTCGGGTACGCGAACAACCTGACGCTGCTCACCGAGCGCGCTCGCAGCGTCGCGGCGCGGGGCGGGGCGGCCGATCCCGATCAGGTCGCGACGCTTGTCGACGACGCCGCACGCTCGACGCTCGCGCTTCGCGATGCGGTCCGTGCCGGCGTGCTCGCGCTGATCGCCGCACGCGCGGCTGCCATCGTCCCCGACGCCGATCGCCACGCGCGAGATCGCAAGCTCGACGATGCGCAGCGCCGCCGCTGGAGCGCCGCCCGCCGCGAGCTCGAGGCGATCGCCGCCGAACCGCACCGCGTGACCAGCGCACCGCTGCCAACCAGGCTCGCCGCGTGGCCAGAGCAGCTCGACGACGCGCCGCCCGAGCCCGAGGTCACCTTCGCCGACATGATCGAGCTCGACTGACCCGATAGCAGCGACGCCGCCTTGGGATGCCTGCGTCCGCCACCTGGCAGCCCGACGGTGTCTTGCAGAACGCCAGCCCGACCTTGCAAGTTGCGTCGTTCTCGCTGAATTCAGCGGGTGGATGCCGGCATGACACGTGCTGCTCGCCGCCGGGATGAGCCTCGCAGCGATCTTGCGACGATGCGAGGCCTTCGCACGGAGTGCCATGAAGGCGACGCCCGAGAGCGCGATGGAAACGCATTGGGTGGGTGATGGAGGAAATGACGTGAATCAGTTGCTCGGTCTTCGGGTGTTTTCCGCCACGCTTGCACGACGTCGATCCGAGCTCGGCGACGGGATCACGAGCTGGATCCGCGCAAATCCTGATCTGGAGCTCGTCGACAAGATCGTGCTGCAGTCCTCCGACGCGGAGTTCCACTGCCTGTCGATCGTCGTGTTCTTCCGCTATCGCGCGGCGGTGTGATCACATGAGCCGGGTCACGGTGGAGATTTGCTCGCGAACGTTCGCGTATCCGTCCGAGTGCCCGTGTTGCGGATCGGTGCCGGATAGCGAGGTGCCGATCCAGTTCAAAGCAAGCAATCGCACCATTGCTGCGAACACCGTGCGAGAGCTCCTGTTCCCGTACTGCAGCCGCTGCGTCGGGCACGTGCGCATCTGGGAGACCGGCTCGATGGCCTCCTCTGTGATCATGCTGACGGGCATCAGCGGCGGAATCGTGATCGCACTCTCACAGACCGCGCTTGGGGGACTGCTGGTCTTCGGTGCGGCCCTCGTCGCGGCGGTCATCGTGACGTCCATCATGCAATCGCGAGCGCGGTCGCATTGCTTGCCCTCGTGCGCGAGTGGTGCCAAGGCGGTCGTGTTCTACGGCTGGTCGGGCAGCACGAACACGTTCGCGTTCGAGTCGGCCGCCTACACGGCGCGGTTCGCCGAACAGAACGCGACCAAGTTGGCTAGCGTGGACCCAGGCCTCCGGCACCTGCTCGAGGCGCACAAGGTCGCGCGGCTCCAGGTGCCGACACCTGCGAGTGCCACGAGAACCGTTCCTCCGCCACGCGACCTCAAGCAGTGGCTCGCTCACCTCGACCACCAACCCACCCGTGTCTCGCGTCGGATCGCGTTCGGTCGCGCGCTCGACGTCGTCTCCGATCCAGACGAGCGGGCTACCCTCGTCCACGTCGTGTGTAGCGCGGAGCTGGCACCGATCTTCGCGCGGATCGACGGTGTGGCCTCGTCAACCCGCCGCCGGGAGCTGCAGCGCGCGCTCTCCGACGTTCGTGCGGACAACATCCCCGAGGAGCTGCGCGAAGCCGAGCTCGTCGATCTCGACCGTCGGATCCGATCGACACTGCCGCCCATGTGACCGGAACAGACTTGCCGGATGCTAGGCTGCGTCGGTGCCGGCACTCGGTCTCGATATCGGGCAGCTGCTCTTCGGCCTCGTGTTCCTCTATTTCGGCGCGGAGTGGCTGGTCAGCGGCGCCGCGGGCCTTGCCAGCTCGCTCGGGATTCGCCCCCTGATCATCGGCCTCACGATCGTCGCGTACGGGACGTCGTCGCCGGAGCTAGTGGTCGGGATCAGTGCGGGCCTGCGCGATCAGGGTGCGCTCGCGCTCGGTAACGTGATCGGCTCCAACATCGCAAACCTCGGTCTCATCCTCGCGGTCGCGGCGCTCATCAAGGCACCCGTCGTCGACAGGCAGATCGTCGTGAGGGAAGTGCCGGTCCTGTTCGTGGCGACCGCGCTCGTTCCGCTGATCATGCTCGATGGTCAAGTCTCCACGACCGAAGCCGCGGGGCTGCTGGCATTCGCCGTCGGATACACCGCGTGGATGATCATCAGCTCGCGGCGAGGCACCGCAGTCGAGGTTGCCGAGGTGGCCGCCGATGCGGCAACGGCTGGAGGATTAGCGCCGCAGCGCAGCCGCGCAAGGCTGGTGCTGCTAACGCTGACGGGGCTCGCGCTACTCGTCGGTGGCGGCCACCTGCTGGTCACCGGTGCGGTGGGCATCGCGAAGGTTGCGGGGCTGAGCGATCAGGTGATCGGGTTGACGATCGTCGCGATCGGGACGTCGCTGCCGGAGCTGGCGACCTCGGTCATCGCGGCGATGCGTGGCCACGGAGAGATCGCGGTCGGCAACGTCGTCGGCTCCAACATCTTCAACGTGCTGTTGATCCTCGGCGCCTCGGGTTTGGCGGGGAACATCGAGGCGCCGATCGGAAGCCTGGTGATGGAGATCATGGCGCTCGGCGCGATGACGTTGCTCGCAACCATCGCGATGGCGACCCGGCGGACCATCGGCCGCACCGAGGCGGTGGCTCTATTGCTCGGATACGTCGTGTTTCTCTCGCTCCTGGCCCTGCGGTTGTGACCTCGACGACTCGGGCATCGGGCTAAACTGCGGCGGCGACAGCGAGGTCGGGCGCCTGCGCCGGCGCGACCTTGCCCCACCGCATCGGACCCGCGCGACGCTCGACCTCGGCGCGTAGCTCGGGCGAGAGACCGAGCGCGAACGCGACCTCGGCGACGAGGAACAGCGGTCCGTCGAGCAGGCCGCGCATGTCGTCGACGAACGCGGGCTTCTTGCCCTCGAAGTAGTGACCGAGGAACTGCAGCGCCCAGCCGCCGACGAACAGGCTGGCCGCCGTGCCGGCCCAGATCGGCAACGGCATCGCCGCGATCGCGGTGCCGAGCGCGCAGGTCGTGCCGAGCACCGCACCCATCGCCGCGCCGTAGCTCGGATCGATCGCGCGGTAGTACTTGGTTGCGAGCCCGGTCGCCGCGACGGCAGCGTTGAGCGGACCGATGCCGATGCGCGCGAGCGTTGCTTGCGTGCCGATCAGGATCATCGGGATGCCCACGAAGTGCGTCGCGACGTTGCGTCGGTCGCGGTGGTACTCGGCGTACGAGGCGAGACGGTCGAGGAGGGACGTCATGCGTCGAGCCTACTACGGCGGTCGACGGCGCCGGAGGCAATAACTTTGCGGGAGCGCGATCACCAGCAGGTGTGAAACGATTGCTCTTCGGCGGCGGTCGTCTTCGGGTTTCCGCCACCGCCACAGGCGGCGTACACCGCCTGGGCCTCGGTGCCGAGCTGGATCGCCAGGGTGAACAGGGCGTCCTCGTCGAGCACGCCATCGAAGCGAGTGCGATAGCGCGGAAACGCCTTCCACTCGGCCGTGTTGAGCGTCGCGTACTGGCGCCAGCGCGGCATCCCCCTGGCGATCGCGACGGCCTCGCGTGCCGCTTGCTGGCACTCGGCTTCCTTGCCGGCCGCTTGCAGCTGAGTCGCCTCGACGAGCCGATAGCGCACGACGTTGAGCCCGTGCGCGGCGGAGTTGCCCATCGCCTCGCACGCCAGCTTGCCGCGCCCGCCGCAGCGATCGAGCGCACCGCGCTTCGACTTCGTGTAATGCGAGACCGCCACGCACTGCAGCCGCTCCTTGGTCGCCGGATGCATGCTCGGCTTCCACTCGCCCATCACGCGCACGACATCGCCGCGCGCCAGCTCCGGCTTCAGCGCGGCGCTCGCGGCGGCCTCGACCTCGGCTTGCCACGTGCCCGACTTGTTGCCCTTCGGAAACCGTCCGCGGACGGCACGCACTGCGAGCTTCGCGCCGCCGATCTCGTCCGCGATCATGAAGGGGCCGTCGTCGGCGCGCTTGCAGACGAGGTGCGTGATCTCGACTGGACCCTTGAGCTTCGTACCCGCGCGCGGGTCCGCCGCCTCGACCGCATAGCAGCTCGGCAGGCACCGCGCCTCTGCAGGCTGCGCCGGCTTCTCGCACTTCGCCGCCAGCGCCGTCGCCTGCTCGTCCTCGAGCTCGCGATGCGCCGCGGACAGCTTGCTCCGCCGCACGCGCTCGGCCTCGGCACGCTCGGCCTCCACACGCTGCGCCTTCGCCGCACGCTCGGCTGCACTCGGGCCGTTGTTGGTGGTGGTCGTTGTCGAGCTCGTCGAGCCACAGCCGACAAGCCAGGCGAGCGTGAGCGCGGAGCGATACATGGGAAGCGGCGCCTACGATACGTCAGCGCGTCAGCCGCGACCAGACGTCCTGCAGGCGCTGCGCGGACACCGGCACTGCTGCCTTGAGCTCGGGTGCGAAGATCTGCACGCGGAACTCCTCGATGAGCCAGCCGAGCTCCTCGAGCTCGGGGACGCGATGGCCACGGGCGTCGAGCTCGTCGCGCTTCTTCTGATAGCTCTGCCAGAACGGAGTGACCTGCGTGGCCTTCTGCAGATCCTTCTGCGGATCGTGCGACAGCCGCTGCAGCCGTACGAGGATCGCCTTGAGATAGCGCGTGATGTGGCCGAGCCGGCTGACCGGCGTGATCCGCATCAGATCAGCCGGCACCAGGTAACGCAGCTGGCTCCCGATGTCCTCGATCGCGGTGCGCGTCGGGCCCGGTCGGCCGGCGAGTGGCTTGAGCGCGGCGCGCACCTTGTCGAGCTCGACGCTCAGCTCGACAGCGGTGCGCCCGAGTTGCACGAGGACGCCAGGAAGCAGGCCGCGGCCGTCGGCGAGGCGCGCGGTGAAGGCCGGCTTCGTGCGCGGGAACGTGTCGGGATCCGTCAGCTGAAAGGCTTCATCGATCGCGCGCAGCACGATGTGTTTTCGCGACGGCTGTACCAGCGCTCCCGGCAGCTTCGCCTCGAGCTTCGCCAGCGTCGTGTCGAGCTGCAGCAGGAATAGCCGGCGCAGGCCCTCGCGCGTCGCGGTGGCGGCGGCCGCTGCCGATTCGAGCAACCGGACGTCGACCGCGGTCTCGGTCTCGACGAGCGCGGGGTACGCGAGCAGCGTGCGACCGCCAACCTCGAGCGTCACCGAGATGGGGAGGGTGTCGAGGTCCCAGGACCTCAGGCCCGAGCGTTCGTACCGAGCACGCGGCGCACGCGCCCACAGCTCCTTCGCGCGGTGGCCGAGCGTGCGCTGCAGATCCGCGAGGTCCCGGCTCCCTGCGATCGTGCGCTCGTTGTCGTCGACGACGCGAAATGACAGCGCGAGGTGCGCGGGGATCGCGCGCAGATCCCAGGCATCGCGCGGCACGCGCTCGCCGGTGCGCTCCTGGATCGCGCGCTCGAGGGCGGGAAGCATCGGGCCGTCGAACGGGCGGACGGTGTTGGAGAGATGGCGCGCGAGGTCGTCGAGCGGCATCAGTGCCTTGCGCAGCGGCTTGGGGAGCGAGTCGAGCAGCGCGCGGATCTTGTCCTCGTGCCAGCCCGGAATGGTCCACGCGAGCACCTCTGGATCGAGCTGCGGCAACAGCGCGAGCGGCACCGACGCGATGATGCCGTCGTCATCCTCGCCGGGCTCGAAGCGATAGGTGAGGGACATCGTCGCGCCGCGCACCGTGAGCTGATCGGGGTAGCGCTCGGGCGATAGCTCTTGCGCCTCGTCGAGCAGGATGTCGGCGCGCGATAGCTCGAGGATCGTCGGCTCGCGTGCCTCGGCGTCGCGGCGCCACAGCTCGAAGGTCTTGCCGCTGAAGACGTCGTCGGGGAGGCGCTGATCGAAGAACGTCCACAGCGTGTTCTCGTCGGCGAGCATGTCGCTGCGCCGTGCCTTGTCACGCAGGTGCTGGACCTCGTCGAGCAGGCGGCGGTTGTGCGCCATGAAGGTCGCGCGTGTCGTGTACTCCTGGCGGACGAGCGCGTGGGTGATGAACAGCTCGCGGCACAGCGGCTGATCGAACGGCGCATACGACACCTTGCGATCCTTGACGATCGGCAGGCCGTAGAGCGTGACTTGCTCCTTCGCGACGACCTGCGCAGCCTTGAGCTCCCAGTGCGGGTCACCGTGGCTGCGCTTGCACAGCGAACCGCCGGTCTTCTCGAGCCACGTCGGATCGATCTTGGCGACCGAGCGCGCGAACAGCTGCGAGGTCTCGACGAGCTCGGCGGCCATCACCCACTGCGGCGGCTTGCGCGCGAGCCCCGACGACGGATGGAGCTGGAACCGAGTCTGGCGGGCACCCACGTAGATCCGTGACTCGACGTTCCACATCCCGATCTTGCTGAGGAGACCGGGCAGCAGTGCGCGATGGATCTGCTCGCCGGACGCCGGCTGTGCGTTGGGCGCGAACTCGAGCTCGCGCATCACGCGGACGATCTGCGCGTGGATGTCCTCCCATTCGCGCATCCGGTTGAACGACAGGAAGTTCTCGCGGCAGAGCTTGTAGAGCTGGTTCCTGGTGCTCCGCTCGCGCGCCTCCTGCCAGAACGTCCACAGCTTGAGGTAGCCCGCGAAGTCGCTGCCCTCGTCCTTGAACTTGCGGTGGGCCTCGTCGGCGCGCTGCTGCGCCGCGTGCGGGCGCTCGCGTGGATCCTGCAAGCCGAGCGCGGCGGCGATGATCACGACCTCGCGCAGCGCGCCCTCGTCGCGACCACCGAGGATCATCCGGCCCAGCCGCGGATCGAGGGGTAGCCGACCCAGCTGCTCGCCGAGGCGGGTCAGCCGGCCGTCCTCGGAGATCGCGCCGATCTCCTCGAGCACGCGATAGCCCTCGTCGATCGCCCGCTTCTGCGGCGGATCGAGGAACGGGAAGCTCTCGATCTTGCCGAGGTCGAGCGCCTTCATCCGCAGGATCACGCCGGCGAGCCCGACGCGCTTGATCTCCGGATCGGTATGCGCGGGACGCGCGGTGTAGTCCTGCTCCTCGTAGAGCCGGAAGCAGATACCGCTCTCGGTGCGCCCGCACCGGCCCTTGCGCTGATCGGCGCTCGCCTTCGAGACCGGCTCGACGTGCAGCTGGGTGACGCCGGTCCGCACGTTGTAGCGATTCATGCGCGCGACGCCGGTGTCGACGACGTACACGATCCCGGGAATCGTCAGCGAGGTCTCGGCGACGTTGGTCGCCAGCACGACGCGCCGCTGCGGCGCCGACTGGAACACCCGCTGCTGTTCTGCCGCCGGCAGTCGTGCGTAGAGCGGCAGCAGCACGGTATGTGGCAGCGCTCGCTGCTCGAGCTCGGCGACGGCTTCACGGATCTCGCGCTCGCCCGGCAGAAATACCAGCACGTCGTTACGCGGATCGAGCTCGGTGATCTCGTTGACCGTGTTGGCCACCACGTCGGCCATATCCGCCTCGTCCTCGCGCGGCGGCCGGTACAGCACATCGACCGGATACGTCCGACCCGAGACCTCGATGATCGGCGCGCCGCCGAAGAACGTCGCGAACCGATCGGTCTCGAGTGTCGCCGAGCTGACGATCACGCGCAGCTCGGGGCGCTGCGGCAACAGCCGCTTGAGGAAGCCGAGGAGGAAGTCGATGTTGAGGCTGCGCTCGTGTGCCTCGTCGATGATGATCGTGTCGTATGCGCGGAGCAGCGGGTCGCCCTGGATCTCGGCGAGCAGGATGCCGTCCGTCATGAACTTCACGTACGAATTCCGCTTCACCTTGTCGTTGAAGCGAACCTTGTATCCGACGACGTCGCCGAGCTCGGTCTCGAGCTCGTCGGCCACGCGCGCGGCCACGCTGGTCGCCGCGATCCGTCGCGGTTGCGTGCAGCCGATGTACGAATTCGCGGCGCGCCCCATCGCGAGGCAGATCTTCGGTAACTGCGTCGTCTTGCCCGAGCCCGTCTCGCCGGCGACGATGATCACCGGGTGCTCGTCGATCGCATTCGCGATGTCGATGACGCGCGCCGTGATCGGCAGGTTCTCGGGGAACCGGACGCGCTCGCTCAGCCGGAGCCCGGGCCGCAGCACGCTCGGCGGCGGCAGTTCGAGAGGGGCAGGAGATCCAGTCATGGCCGCGCGGTCAAGGTACGTAGCACCTCGGTCGCACGATGTCGCGAGCAGGGCGCCGTGGAGCGCCCCGTCAGGTGTGCTGATTGGAGTGGTCGAAGATGTTGATCGACTTCGGCCGCACCACGAAGTCACGGTAGCGCCCGCGGAAGTCGATGAGCCCGATGATCTCGGTCTGCTTGCCGAGGTCGAGGTTCACGACGAACTGGGTGACCGACTCGAAGACCTGGTACAGGCCGAGGCCGGCGCCGCCGTCCTTCTGGTCGAGCTGATCGGTACCCTTGCGGAAGCACTTCGCGAGGTACTGGAGGACCGTACCGCTGGTCAGCGAGCCATAGGGATCCGCGACCGCGATGCCGAGGCGCTGGCCGTCGACGCACATCGTGACGTCGATCTGCTCGTCCGGCTGCAGCGTGACTTCCTGGGTCCGCGGGAAGTGCGCGTAGAGCGCGCGTCCATGGTTGTCGCGCGGTGCGTTGTACAGCGCGTTGGTGACGAGCTCGTCGACGACCGTGCAGAACAACTCGGTGTGGCGGCTCGAGACACCGGCGTCGGTGGCGAACCGGCGCGCGACCTCGAACACCTCGTCACGTTGACTGGTGCCGTGGATCGCGAGGGTCTTCGTCGTCGCGCCGGCGCGGAAGTACCTGTCGACGCCGAAGATCTCGCCGCGCAACATCTTCTGGAGCGTCACGGACAGCTCGTCGGCATCGAGCGCGTCGCTGCGCGCGAGGATGTTCATGAGCTGGCGCTCGCCGAACAGGATCGCGAGCTCGGGCCGATCGAACTCGCTGAGGTAGACGACCAGCCGGCCCTGCACCCGCAGATCGTCGAAACGATCGAAGAAGGCGCGGCGATGCTCGGCGGCGATTGCGTCGTAGCTCGCGACGACGATGTCGATCGGCTCGCCGATGAGCGGCAGCGCGCCCGTCGAGCAGCAGACGACAACATCGTCGACGGTCGCTCGCAGCACGTCGCCGATGATGCGTGTGCGCCCCGGATCATTCTCGATGACAAGCGCCCGCATCAGCCGGCTTGCGGATTCACGCCGGATTCACCGCGCGTGGCCCGGGCGGGGACTCCCGTCGGGGTCTTGTCGGCAGGAAGCCATTCGCCATGCTCGACGGCGGCGGCGGCGAGGTCGGCCAGCCATGCGGTCATGTCCCGCTGGGTGGTTGGCGTTCCGAGCTCCATGAGGACGTGCTCGAGGTCGTGTTGCATGTCGATCGCCGCGGCGTACCGGTCTGCGATCGATCGTGACAGCGCGCGCGCGAGGATGGCGGTGAGCGTGGGCGGCAGGTCGGTCCGCGCCATCGCTGGCACGATCGCCTCGTGCGCGGCGCGCATCGCCGCGACCTCGTCGTCGCGCCGGAAGGGGGCGATGCCGCTGAGCATCTCGTAGAGCACGAGCCCGACGGCGTAGATATCGGTGTGATAGCCGATCGGCCCGTGCTCCGGATCGATCTGCTCCGGCGCCATGTACGCGAGCTTGCCCTTGAGGACGCCGGGCCGCGTGCCGACGCCAGCACCGCCCGCCGCGCCGACTGCTTTTGCGATCCCGAAGTCCGAGACCTTCACCGCGCCCTGCATCGACAGCAGCAAGTTCGGCGGCGAGATGTCACGGTGAACGAGCCCGCACGCCCCGCCGGTGTCGTTCGTCAGCGAGTGTGCCGCGTGCAGCCCGGCGCAGACGTCGGCGGCAACCCGGCAGGCGAACGCGACCGGGATCCGAAGCGCGAGCACCTGCGTCGCCTTGAGGACCGCGCGCAGATCCCAGCCGGCGACGTACTCCATCGCGATGAAGTGGTTGCCGTCGTCGGTGCACAGGTCGAAGATCTGCACGACGTTGGGGTGCGAGATCTGCGCGGCGAGTCGCGCCTCGCGCAGGAACATGTCGATGAAGTTGTCGCTCGACGCGAGCATCGGGAGGATGCGCTTCAGCGCGACACGCTTCTCGAACCCGCGCAGCCCATGTTGCTTGGCGAGGAAGACCTCGGCCATGCCGCCGATGCCGATGCGCGCGAGGATCTGATACTTCCCGGCGATCCGGTCGGGATGTGCGGTGGGCGTGCCGAACGCGAGCAGAGACGGGATTCCGGGGCTCGTAGCCTCGTCCTCGTCGCGCGGCGCGATGCCTGGCCGCGCCTCGAGGTACGCGAGCACCTCGCGCGGCACGCATGTCGCGAGCAGCGGTGTCAGGATCTCGGCGAGCTCCGGATCGACGACGCCAGCGTGCGCGCTACCGCATCGCGAGCACACGTTAGGAGGGTTCCCGAGCCGGCTCGCGTCGATCTCGACCGAGTGCGAGAAATGGCAGGCGAAGCAGTGGAACGGTATGTACGCCGAGATGATACGACCGGTGAGCCGCTGGCGATCCGCCTCGGGCAGCGCGCGAATGAGGAACGGCGGCAGCCGCGCGAAGTAGAGCTGGATCGTCGAGACATCGGCGAGCGCCAGCAGCCGCTGTAGATCCGAGGTTGCCGTGGTGATCCCGGCGCCGATCACGACGACGGTGCCCTCGAGCCCATCGACCAGGCGGTGGATCCGGACCTTGGTGTCGAGAGCGCCGCTGAGCCACAGGCTCGTGACCTGGCCGTGGACTTCCTTGCGGACGCGGAACTTGTCGGCCCCGGCACTGGATTCGCCGGAGAGCAGGCGCTCGGCAAGCGCAGGCGGCGACGGTCGTGCGTTCGAGGCGACATGCGAGAAGTAGCTCTCGGGGACGTCATCGAACTCCGCCTGCGCGCCGCACGACTCGCAGATCGCCTCCGGGACCGTGCCCTTCGCCGCCATCTCCCACTTCGTGCGCAGATCCATCAGCCGCTCGGTGGCGGTTCCGCAGCTCTCGCAAAGGTAGGGCAGGTACAGCGAGAGGATCTCGCCCTGGCACGCGAAGCCCGCGACCATGTTGAACTGCGCGACCAAGGGCGGACGGCAGCCGATGAAGCCGAGGTACGTCGCCGCGCTGTGGGACAGCATCCGCATCCACTCGCGCACGCCATAGGACGTGATGCGGGTGACCCCGGATAGATCGAGCATGACGACGCCGCTCGCGGCGAGCACCTTACGATCGAAGTCGGCGTCGATCGTACCCACCAGGGTGAGCAGCGTGGCGCCCGGGATGTCCATCCGCGTGATCTGCAGCGCCGCGGGTACACCCACTCCCATTGCCTAGGATGTTACCGGCGCCGTCACTTGGATGATAGTCTGGATGCTCGGGGTGTGGACATGTCGCTAGGACAACGCTTTGTCGCGCGCGTACGCGGGCTCGACATCGGCATATTGCCGACGGACTCGCCCGAGCAGCGGCTCGCCAAGGCAGGTCTCGTCATCACCGCGACGGGCATGGGCCTCGTGGCGGTCTTCTACGCGGTCGCGTTCTTGCTCGTCGATCGCCAGATCTCCGGCTGGATCCCGGGAGCGTACTCGATCGTTTCGGTGATCAGCATCGTCGCGTTCGCGGTGACGAAGCGATACGAGGTCTTCCGGTTCAGCCAGATCATCTTGATCTTGTTCCTGCCGTTCTGCCTGCAGTGGAGCCTCGGTGGCTTCGCCCAGTCGGGATCGATGGCCGGTTTCGGCTTCCTCGCGATCGTCGGCGCGCTCGTGTTCCACGGAACCAGGCAGGCCCTGTGGTGGTACCTCGGGTTCATCGGGCTGCTGATCTTCTCGGCCATCATCGATTCCTACCTCAGGGCGCGGGTTCTGCCGCTCGGCTCGGCGGCGATCACGCTCATGGGCGCGGCCAACATCATCGGCACGACGGTCACGATCTTCTTCGTGGTGCGCTACACGCTCGATCGTTCCCAGCGCACCCTCGAGGAAGTCCGCGAGCAGCGCATGGCAGCCGAAGTTGCCGGGCAGAAGATCGCGGAGCAAGCGGAACAGCTGAAGGAAGTCGATCGCGCGAAGACGCTGTTCTTCGCGAATGTCTCGCACGAGCTGCGGACCCCACTTACCCTCCTCCTCGGACCGTTGCAGTCGACGCTCGGCGAGAAGGGCTTGACCGACGATCAGCGCCGCCGCCTCACCCTGGCTTCCCGCAACGGGCGCCGGCTGATGCGACAGATCAACTTGCTCCTCGACATCACGAAGGCCGAAGCCGGGCAGATGAAGCTCGATCTGTCGACGCAGGATCCCGTCGACATCGCGCGACTCGTGGTCGAAGAGTCGACGCCAGCCGCCCGCGCGCGACAGATCGAGATGACTCTCCGAGCCGTGGGGCAGGTTGGCCTTGTCGAGGTCGACCGCGACCGGATCGATCAGATCCTGCTGAACCTGGTCTCGAACGCGATCAAGTTCACCCCGGAGGGGGGCCGCATCGAGGTTCGCGTCGAGCGCGAGGACCAGCAGATCATCTATACCGTCGCGGATACTGGCATCGGGATTCCGGCGGCCGAGATCCCCAACCTGTTCCAGAGCTTCAAGCAAGCGCAGCGCGTCGGCGGCGACAACGCTGCAGCGATGTACCGCCAGGATCACCAGGGCACAGGCCTTGGCCTCGCGCTCGCGAAGCAGCTGGTCGAGCTGCACGGCGGCATGATCGCGGTGCATAACCAGCCGGTCGGGACCGGCAGCATCTTCGTGGTGCGCCTACCGATCGTGGTCTCGGGCGCGACTGCAACGGCGCCGGCCACGGAGGCGTTCACGCGCACGAACCGCGCGCAGGTCGATCTCGCGGATATCGAGGCCCAGCTCCCGGCCGAGACCGTCCCTGCCAAGAGCGTGTCGGCGGACGATGGCGTCGTCAGGCCACGCGTCCTCGTCGTCGACGATCACGCCGACGTCCGGACCTTCTTGCGCGACGTCCTCGGCAGCCGCTACCAGATCATAGACGCCTGCGATGGCCAACAAGGTATCGATCGCGCGCTCGCCGAGCGTCCCGACCTGATCATCTCCGACGTCATGATGCCGCGGCGCAGTGGCTTCGAGCTTGTCGAGGAGCTCAAGGCGAATCGCCATACGCGCGCGATCCCGATCATCCTGCTCACCGCCCGCGGCGGCAGCGAGCGCGCCGTCGAGGGATTGCAGCGCGGCGCCGACGACTACCTGTCCAAGCCGTTCGATCCTGCCGAGCTCGTGGCCCGCGTAGGCTCGCTGCTCCGCATGACCAAGCTCGAGCGCGAGCTCTCGGAGATCAACAGCGTCATGGAGGAGGAGCTCCAGGCCGCGCAGCTGATCCAGGCGAGCCTGATGCCGAGCGAAGGTCCCGTCATGCCGGGGCTCGACGTTGGCGGTGACATGATCTCGGCGACCCAGCTCGGTGGCGACTTCTTCGACTTCCTGCCGTTCACGACGACGACCGGCGATCGCCGGCTCGGCATCGCGATCGGCGACGTCACCGGTCATGGTGCTGGCTCGGCGCTCGTCACCGCCGTTGCGCAGGCGTCGATGCAGACGAACACGAACGTCGACTCGCTGCCGGTCAACGTCCTGAATGCGCTGAACCAGGTGATCCTCGGCTCGACCAAGGGCAAGCGGTTGATGACCTTCTTCTACGGGCTGTTCGACGTCCGCACGCAGACCCTGCGATACGCGAACGCGGGACACACGTTCCCGTGGATCCTGAATGCGCGCACGCGATCCGTGAAGCCACTGACGCAACCCGGGGTGCCGCTCGGGCTCGATCACGGGTCGAAGTTCAACGAGCGCTCGGTCACCCTGACGAGCGGCGATACCCTCGTGCTGTTCTCCGACGGCGTCATCGAGGCCGAGAAGGAAGGCAAGGCGTACGGCATCAAGCGCCTGCAGAAGCTGATCTGGGACAAGCACGAGCTGCCTGCCCGGGGGATCGCGCAGGAGGTCATCCAGGACGCGCTGCGGTTCTGCGAGCAACGCAAACCCAATGACGACATGACCACCATCGTGATGAAGCTGTCATGACGCCGACCAAGGAGGCACGGTGAGGGGCCTGAGCTGGAAGATCTCTCGCGATGGCGAGCGCTCCGTGGTGCAGCTGAAGGGCTCCATCGACGAGACCGCCGGCTTCGTCGATCTGGTCGACGAGCTCGGCGCCACGCGCACGATCCGCCTCGACCTCGGCGGCGTGCAGCGCATCAACTCGTCGGGCGTCCGCGAGTGGATCACCTTCATCCGCAAGCTGCCACCTGGCAGCCCCGTCGAGCTCGAGCGCTGCACGCCCGTGCTCGTCTCGCAGCTCAACGTCATCAACCGGTTCGCGGGCGACGCCCGGGTCCTCTCGGTCTACGCGCCATTCGTCTGTCCGCACTGCAAGCACGAGGAAAACGTGCTGCTCGACGTCGGCGCAGGACGCTCCAAGCTTTCACTCGGGTCGGTGAAGTGCTCGAGCTGCCGCAAGCCCAGCGAGTTCGATGACGTCGAGGATGCGTACTTCGCGTTCCTCGACCCCGACGCGGAGCGCTGACTACCAGTCCTCGTCGTCGCTCTGCGTACCCAACGGCCTCGTGGGTCGGGCTGCACATCAGACCATCTCGGATCCGATGTCGTAGAACGGCGCATCCCGACTCGTGAATGGCGAGCCAGATCTGCCTGGCATGCGGCCTCCGAAAACCGTAGCGTAGCGGGTCGATGTTCGAGCACGTCACGCCGAGGAGCTCATGAGTCTCGACCGCAGCGACAAGGACGCGCGCAATCCTTCCACTACGGAGCAATCCGCGCCAGCGCACGTGGGCATCGGCAAGAGCACCCATGTCGAGGCCGACAGCGAAGCGGAAGATAACGGGGCTGCACCCGACCAGGCCGGCAAGCCTTATCGATCACTGTTCCGTCCCGGCGCGAAAAGGACGGCATTGCAGCCAAGGGCGGCGGTAGTGCCTTGCCAGACGGGCTTCGCCAGCGGTTCGAGCGCTCCCTCGGGAAAGATCTTGGCCACGTCCGGGTGCACACGGATGAAGCCTCGGAGATGGCGACCGAGGCGGTGGGCGCGAAGGCCTTTGCGCACGGGGCCGACATTCACTTCGCAAAAGGCCAGTTCAGCCCCGGCTCCGAAGGGGGCGACCAGCTGATCGCACACGAGGTCGCACACACGGTGCAGACCGGCGGCACCACCGATGCGGGTCCGCAATTCAAGCTCGACGTCAGCCAGCCTGGCGAGCCGGCCGAGGTCGAGGCCGACGCTGCTGCGGACGCGATGGTGAAGGGCGCGCCGGCCAGCGTGAGCGCGCAGGGGGCGAAGATCCACCGTAGCCCGCTCTCCTCGGCCGCCGCGGCACCGAAGGCCGCGACGCCAGGCTTTCAGCAGAACGAGCAGGTCGACCACAAGAAGATCGCCGCGATGATCACGAGCGTCAACACGCTCAGCGAGCACATCGGCGATCGTGCGTCGACCACCGGTGACGAGTGCCAGGTCCTGCTGACCACGCTGACAGCCGGCGGCACCGGCGGCGTCGTGGGCGGGATGAACAAGCTGGCGGACACGTTCGCCTCGGCGGCGCTGAACTTCGAGAAAGAGCTCGGCGCCGCGCTGAAGGCGAACGCGCCGGCGAAGGCACAGATCGCCGCGATCGTGCAGAACAGCTCGGCAAGGCGATCGAGAACCAGCTCGAACCGGTCAGGGAGTCGCTGAAGACGGTCGAGGTCATCGACAAGAAGGTCAAGAGCGTCTTCGACACGCTGAAGGACCTCGGTGCCGAGTACGCCGTCACGCTCGTCATGCCGGCAGACCCGCAGGGCGGCGTGAAGCCCGTCGTCAACGCCTACCTCCAGAAGGTCGACAACTACGACAAGGTCATCTCGCTCGTGGGCGAGGTCGGCCGGGTGTCGGGGCGCAGTGGCTCGCTGAGTGGTGCATGCCTGAAGGTCGTGCCGCGGTTGATCCAGAACCTCGATGCGCTCCTGCTGGGCGGAGCGAATACCGACGGCACGATCAAGCCGCCCTCGGCATGCGAGGCGGCGGTCAAGAAGCTCCAGCCCGCAAGGGCAGCGTGCGACGCGATCAAGGCCGACGTGGACGCGCTCAAGATCAAGGTCAACGGCCTCAAGACCACGGCCGCCGTGCAGGCGGACACCGACACGATGTCCGCCGAGCGTCAGCTGTGGACGCAGTACTACGCGATGAACCCCGACGAGCAATGGATCGCGCCGGCGTGCTTCGGCAAGGAGACCCGACCGCTGGTCCACGTCAACAAGTTGAACATGGTGAAGATGGTCGGCAAGGTCGGCATCTGTAGCGAGTCGATCAACACCAGCGGCGCGATCAACCCGTTGCTTCCCGCGGCCGGGCCGATGAACTCGGCGGGCAAGATCAAGGTCAACAACCAGACCTACCGCGCGAACGCGCCCAACGGAAAGCGCATCCCGGTCGGGACCGAGTGTCGGATCGTCGATGCCAAGGTGGGTGCCAACAACACCGGCGCCCTCGACGAGCACGAATGGGAGTTGGTCGTCGACGCGGACGTCCCCTTGCAGTCGGATATCACGCCGCCGGCGGCATCGCCTGCCGCCCCCGCGGCACCTGGCGCGGGCTTCTCGCCGAACGAGAAGGCTGACCCCAAGAAGATGGCCACCCTGATCGATTCGGTTACTGCCACGAGCGAGAAGATCGGCAACACGGCCGAATCCGCGGCGACCAAGACCAACGCGATGATGGCCGCCCTCGTCAGTCAAAGCCCTGCACAGGGCGCGCTGGGTGCCTTCGCGCAGGTCGGGCGCGTCTTCGACAGCGCGTTCGAGAGCTTCGAGGCGAAGATCAAGGCGCACGACAAGGCGAAGGCCGACGCGCACGCGATTGCCGAGAAGATCGTGACGTATGCCGTCAGCAATGCGATCGCCTACGCGGCCGGTCCGCTCGGCGGCATCTACAAGGGCAAGAAGCTCATCGAGGACAGGATCGCGAAGGTGGTCGGCGATCTCGAGGCCATGGCGACCGAGTATGCGGTGAAGTTGCTGGTCGGTCCTCCGCCGGAGCCGACCCCGATCGTCGCGACGCCGCGCATCCAGCACCTGGCCGACGTCGAGAAGTTGCTCCAGATCGCGGGCGAGATCGGCAAGCTCTCGGCGCGCAGCTCGAAGATCAGTGGCGCGACCCTCAAGGCGATCCCGAAGCTCATCAATAACCTCAGCGCGCTCATGCACCATGGCTCGACCGTCGATGGCACCGTCAAGTCACCGTCGGAGTGCGAAGCGCTCGCGCACAAGGTGGCGGCCCTCGGCAAGGAGTGCGACGTCATCGAGAAGGCGCTGGTCACGATGCAGTCGCAGGTCGACGACCTCGTCTTCACCGCGATCAACCACGCCAAGGTGGTCGACAAGCCCTCGGCGGAGCGTCAGCTGTGGACCAAGTTCTGCGAGGACAACCCGGGCATGGAGCGAGAGATCGACATGGAGTCCGCGTTCGGCAAGCAGCCGCGCGACGGGCTGTGGGCGAACCAGATGGCGATGGCCAAGACGATCGGCAAGGAGGGCACGGTCAGCCAGGAGATCAACGCCGCCGGTTCCAAGAGCCCGATCGTCCCGGGCAGCGCATGGAAGGTGAGCATGATGTCGCCGGGCAAGGTTCAGATCGAGAACCAGTTCTACCGGGCCAGCGCGACCGACGGCAGGAACCTCCCGGCAGGCACCAAGGTGCGCGTCCTCGACTCGAGGACCGGGATGACCGGCCAAGGTACCGAGGTGCAGGAGAGCGACTGGGAGCTGATCGTCCAGCCGGTCTCACCGGTGAGCTGATCGACCGCGACGAGGAGGCAGCGGGGCAGGCGCGTCGGTGGCGGATGCCGTAGAAGGGTGCATGCCTCCCATCGTCGAGCCCTCCTTCGTGGATAACGTGATCGCGACCTCGGCGCCGGTCGTCATCGAGATCTTGACCAAGGTCGTCGGCGCCCTCGCGCTGTGGATCGGAGGCCGCTTCGCGATCCGGATGATCACGACGACCGTGCGAGGGCGGCTCGCGCGCCGCGATATCGATCCGACACTCGTGCGCTACATCGACAGCATCCTCGGCGTGGTGCTCAAGGTCGTCCTCATCGTGCTCGTCCTCGGCGTGTTCGGCGTGCAGACCACGACGTTCGCCGCGATGCTCGCCGCTGGCGGGATCGCCATCGGAATGGCCTGGTCGGGCCTGCTCGCGAACTTCGCGGCGGGGGTGTTTCTCGTCGTGTTGCGACCGTTCAAGGTGGGCGACATGATCTCCGGCGGTGGCGTGACCGGGGTCGTCAAGGAGATCGCGCTGTTCGTGACGACGATCGATACCGCCGACAACATCCAGACGATCGTCGGCAACAGCAAGATCCTGAGCGAGAGCATCCAGAACTTCACGGCGAACCCGTATCGCCGCGTCGATCTCGTTGCCCAGCTCTCGGACACGGTCGCTGTCGATGATGCGATCCGGCGGTTGCGGACGCGGATCGCGACGATCCCGCACGTGCTCGCCGAGCCCGCGCCGGTCATCGAGGTCGTCGACGGTACGGCGTCGGGTCCCGTGATCGCGGTGCGGCCGTTCACCGGGAACGCGACCTACTGGGATGTTTACTTCGCGACCGCGCGCATGATCCGCGAGGAGTTCACGCTCGCTGGCTACCCGGCCCCCGCGACCCACCAGGTGGTTCACGCCAGGCCGGCGATCGCGGCCTAGTCTCGACGCTCCCACCACGTCGCCGTCGGCGGCCACTACGCTTCGCTGTGGTCGCACCAGTCCGGCGAGCTTCTGCAAGAGCTCGCGGTCTGCCCCCAGGAAGGGGGTACCTAAGCCCCTCCTGTCAGCGGGATGCCAGCAGAAGACAGGTGCCCTCCAGCGGCAGATCCGTATCGTGCGCCGTGATGTACATGCGGTGGGTAGTGGTGGTGGTGGCGGTGGTCGCATGCTCGAGCCCGCGCGCGACGCAAGATGTCGCGGACGCGCGCATGTCCGATGCAGCCGGCGATGCGTATGTCGCAGATGCCGCGGCCGACGGCGTTGTGGTTAGCCCAGCGGATGCCCCGCCGGACGCACCGCCGGACGCGACCCTGGCTACCCCACCTGATGCGCCGCCACCGCTGCCGCCTCAGATCGTCGCGATCGCACCGGCGCTCGGCAGCGTGAAAGGCGGTGCGACAGTCACGATCGATGGCGCACACTTCGAGCCTGCGGCGACCGTCGCCATCGGGGGCATCGCGTGCGCGCCGGTGTTATTCGACAGCTCGGCGCAGATCCGCTGCGTGACTGGAGACAGTCAATTCGTCGAAGGTGCCCGCGACGTTGTCGTCACCAATCCCGATGGCAGCGTGGCCACGCTCTCCGGTGCCTTCACCTACGAGTGCCCGTGGACGACATCGACGGGACGCCGCTCGTGTGGTGCCGTGCCGCCGCGACCGAGCTTCGCCGCGCAACCGATCGCTGTCTGGCTCACACAGCTCGAGCCGAACCACGGCTTCGTCGCGAACCCCGGCGGTGTCGGTGACAACCTCGATGACACGACCGATGCGACGCTCGGCAGCCAGTCGGCGGTGATCGTGACCGACGGCGGCGGCACCCTGCGGACTCTCACCAGGCTCGGTGCACCGGCGGTGGACTTCACGAACCGCATGCCGAAGCTCTGGGTCAAGATCGAACAAGTTCGCCGTGCCGCCACACTTCAGCTCGACCTCGGCGACTCGCAGCTCGCCAATGTGTTTCGGTTCAACTTCAAGTCCACGCAGGGCCAGCTGTGGGCAACCGAGGGTGATTGGGTCGCGTTCACGCTGCCGTGGTCCGCGGCGACGACCATCATCGGCAACCCGGATCGCACGGCGATCACCGATCTGCGCCTGCGCATCATCGATGACGCGACCGGCGTTCCCGTGCGCTTCCACCTCAACGGGATCGCGGCCGTCGACGAGCCGATCCAGACCTACCCTCGAGGCGTCGTCTCGTTCACGTTCGACGACAACTTCGCGAGCATGGTCACCGAGGGCTTGCCCCCGCTCGTCGCGCATGGCTTCCCGGCCACCGCGTACGTGATCGTAGACATGGTCGGACGGACGGGACGCGCGACGTTGACCCAGCTCGCGACGCTGCAAGCCACCCATGGCTGGGAGGTTGCGGCGCACGCCTTCACCGATCTTCACCACGCCGCGCGCTTCACGAATCTCGCGCCTGCGACCCTCGAAGACGATCTCGTCGACGTGCGCGCGTGGCTGATCGCAAACCGCTTCGAGGGTTACGATCACTGCGCGTATCCGGGCGGCGACTTCACCGGCGGCATCGGCACCAACGTGCTCGGGATTGCCGCCACCTACTTCGCGACGTGCCGCACGATCTTTCAGGGCATGCGCGAGACCTACCTGCCGGCGCATTCGCACAAGCTGCGTGTCTTCTACATCACGAACGCGGTGACGCTCGCGTCGGCGATCGCCGCGGTTGATCGCGCCGTCACGAACCGCGAGTGGATCATCCTCGTATTCCACAAGCTGGTCGACGCGCCTGTGGTCACCACGGAGTGGGCGATCACCGACTACCAGGCGCTCGTGACCCACGTCGCGTCCACGAATGCCGCGGTGAAGACCGTCGGCAAGGTGCTCGCACCATAGCCCGGCGCTGTGGGAGTGTTCCGGCGGCGACGCCGGTCGATCAGGTGCCAGGAAGGGTGCCCGCCACGAGCTCGAGGGCGAGCGCGGCCATGTCGCCAAAGCCGGTCTGGCGCTCCTCGGCCGTCGTGTGCTCGTCGGTGACGATGTTGTCGCTGACGGTCAGGATCGAGAGCGCCTGGGCGCCACGCCGGGCAGCGAGCGTGTACAGCGCGGCGGTCTCCATCTCCGCGGCGAGCACGCCGTGGTCCGCCCAGGGCTTCCACCAGGTCGCGATGGCCGCCTCGTCGGGATAGAACGTGTCGCTCGTGAGCACCGTGCCGACGTGCACGCGCTGGCCACGGGCGATGGCGAGGGCGTTCGCGCGGTGCAGCAGGTCGTAGCTCGCGGCCGCTGCGTACGTCGCGCTGCCGAACGTCGCGCGGAACATCGCCGAATCGGTCGATGCCGCCTGCGCGAGGACGACATCGCGCGGGCGCAGATCGGCGCGAATGGCACCGCACGTGCCGATGCGCACGAGCACGCGAGCCCCGTACTCGGCGAGCAGCTCCCCGATGTAGATGGCGGCCGACGGCATGCCCATGCCGGTGCTCTGCACGGAGACCCGAACGCCCTGGTAGGTGCCGGTGAAGCCGAGCGCGTTGCGGACGCGGTTGTGGCAGACGGCGTCGCCGAGGAACCGCTCCGCGACATACTGCGCACGCAGCGGATCCCCGGGCAAGAGGACGATCGGCGCGATGTCGCCAGGGCGCGCTTCGAGGTGGATGGACATCGCTGGCTATGGCGCGGTCCGCGCAGCCGGCTTCGCCTTGGGCTTCGTGTTCGCCGGAGTCTTCGCCGGGGGTGTCGGCGTCCTGAGCTCCATGAGCACGAGCTTTGCGATCGCCTTGAGCGTGGTGAACACGCCAGCGCCGGTCGTCGGGTCGGCCTCGAACACGAGCCGATTGCCAATCGCCAGTGACTTCGTCAGATCGGCCACCGAGACCGCGCCTTTCTTGGAAGTGCCGACGATCTGGAACACGATCGGCACCTTGTCGAAGTCGTAGCCCTGCTGCTTCAAGAGCTCCTTGAGCTCCGTCAGGCTGTCCTGGTTGATCTGCGCGCTCGCAGGGTCGGCATCGGCGATGAAGACGATGCCATCGACACCCTTGAGGATCAGCGCGCGAGACGCCGCGTACTCCTTTGCAGTCACCACCGTGTACAGGTGAAACCGTGTCTTGAACCCGCGAATCTCGCCGAGCGAGAGCGGCAGGAAGTCGAAGAACAGCGTGCTGTCGCCCTGATCGGTTGCGAGCCGGATCAGCTTGCCCTTCGAGTCGGGATTGGTCTTGTTGTAGACGTAGGTCAGGTTGTCAGTCGCTGCGGTCGTCGCGAGCGACCCGTAATAGACGACCTTCACGTTGATCTCTCGAGTGCTGTAGTTGATGAAGCTCGCGTGCGCCGCGCCGACGAGCGCGACGCAGATCAGCAGGGAGAGCCCGAGGATTCGCATCCGCAGGTCATACCGCGGACGGCCGCTGCACTGTGAGAATCCCGAGGAGAGAGCTTTCGTGGCCAGTGATTCAGAGCTCGTCGACTTCTTCGATGACGCCGCACGCAAGCGCCTTGCCCGGCTTGCCCTTCTTGTCGTCGTGCAGGACCAGCACGTGACCGATCGCGCCAGCATCAGCATCGAGCGGTAGTTTGACCTCCGTCGCTTCGAGACCCCCCGTCAGGTCCCGGCCGATCACGACGCGCATGTTGTCCACCAAACCTGGCCACACTGGACCGGCCTTCGATGCATTCACTCCGCACGCCGTGCCATCGTGGACCACCAACCAGTACGTGCCCGGCTTGATGCCGTTGAACGCGTCGACTTCAACACTCGCGTCCTCGTCATCGCGCTGTGTGAAGCTCACAAGTGTCGGCTTGAGCTTCGTCCCCTTGACAGGTGTCAGTGCTGCCTTGGCGTACGTTGTCTTGGAGCTCGCCGGCTTCTCCTCTGCCTGGCGTTCCTCCGGCTCGCTGTCCTCGTCGGGAGGTGGTGCCTTTTTGGCGGCAGTGGCTTCGGTCTTGGCCCCCCCGCCACCGCAGGCGACGGCGAACGACAGCAGAACGACCGCCGGTATCTTGTGCAGTGCGCGCATCTCGCGCGTCGTGGAGCACCACGCGTGCCAACACCAGGCCCGCAAAGACGGGACGGCGGCGTGTGGAGTGCCGCAACGTGCAAGTCGCTGGTCGCAAGTTGCAAGACAGGAGCGGTTCGTCGGACCTACGAGCGCGCGTGTGAGGCCGCGACGCTCGCAGTCGCGCTGGCGCGTGCCAGACGCAGGTAGATGCGAAACGTGCTCCCTTCCGACGGAACACTCTCGACCTCGATGCGGCCACCATGAGCTTCCACGATGCGCTGAACATTGAAGAGTCCGAGGCCGGTGCCCGCTGCTGCCGTGCGCGAACCGACGCGCCGAAACGGCTCGAAGATTCGCCGATGGTCTTCGCGCGAAATGCCCGTGCCTCGATCAGTAACCTCGACGATCACGTCGCTCTCGTCGGTGTCCACCGCCACGGCGATTGGCTCGGTCGCCGGGGAGTACTTGATCGCATTGCTCACGAGGTTCGTGACCACCTGTCCGATACGAACGTCGTCGCACAACGCCAGGCAGGGGTTGCGTGGCAAAGCTACGCGAAGCCGTTCGGCTCCTGCATCGGTGTGCGAGAAGAGTCCGACGGCGTCGCGTACGATCATGCGAACATCGTGGTAGTCGACGTCGAGCGCGAGCTTCCCGGTGTCGATCGTCGACATGTCGACGAAGTCGCCGACCATTCGTTCCAGGTGATGAATCTGCCGTGCGATGACCGCGAGGGTGCGCCGCAGCTGTGGCTCTGGCGGCAGCGGATCATCTGGCCCCAGCATGTCGACAGCGAGCGCGAGCGCGGACAGTGGCGTTCGCAGGTCATGGGCGACGCCGCCGAGGAAGGCGACTTGCGCTTCGCGCTGACTCGCGATCGAGTCTGCCATCGTGTTGAAGCGCTTGCTCATGTCCTGAAGCTCGAGGGGGCCATTCTCCTCGGCGCGGGCGGTGCGCTCGCCCTCTCCGAACCGTCGGACAGTGTCGGCGAGCGCGAACCACGGCCTGATCACACGCCGGCGAAGCCACAGCATCAGGGTGATCGCGATCGCGAGGATCATGATACCGAGCACGACGCCGGCGATGTTCGCGATGTCATTCCACTCGAGTGCCTCCTCGTGAGCGGCACGCGTGTGCTCGAGGTTGATGGCGACAAGCTGTTCGAGCGCGGCAAAGGCATCAGCTTCGGCATCGGGATCCCGGACGCTGTCGGCTCGTCGTGATGCCTGGAGATAGGTCTCGACGCTCGCCGCTGCATTCTCGAGGACACGACGCTCGCTGGCGCTCGTCACGTACCGTTTCGCGGATGCGAGGGAATCGCGCAGCTCGCTCTCGATGTCGCGCTTGATGACCGCATCCTTCGCGCGTGCGTGCAGCAGCAAGCCGATCTCTGCCTCCTCGACCAGCCGAACGCTCTCGACCGCTGCAGCAACGTCGGACGTCGTGCGTTGCAAGATGCTCGTCGTGGCGATCAGCACTCCGGCCGAGATCACCGCGAGAGCGCCAACGACAACGATCGAGAGCGAGAAGGTGCTGCGAAGGCTACGGCAGGAATTGGGACGTCTGTTCATCATCGTTCAGAGCGACTGGATCGCTGGATGCTGTGCGCGAGGGCACGCCCCCTGCGAAGCAACATTCAAGCCCAGCGATAACGACGGGCTGCGGCACTGCAGCCGGGGATTGCAAGAGTCCCCTCGCATTCTGCAATGATGGGCTGGCTCCGCGAGCGGTCATCGGTCTCGCGGCACGCTGACTGCTACAGCGCGTGAGGACACACGTAAGGTCTAGTGTTCGCTTGCCCCGATGCTCTCGCGCAGATAGTTTGTACTCAAACATTTCGGAAAGGTACGGTCCGCGAGATCGCGTCGCCTCTCAGGCGCACGTCGACCGCCGCCCCACCTGACCAGCCGACATCGTGCCCATCAATCTCTCACCAGAGCTCCAGACTCTTCTGGACGACAAGCTCGACACGTTCGAGAAGCTCGAGCTCGTCCTCACGTTGCACTCCACCGGTGCGCCGATGACGCTCGCCGACATGGCGCTGCACCTCCAGGTTGGCCGCGAGGCTCTGCGGCGCGTGGTGGACGAGGTGGCTGCGTCGCAGGTGATCGAAGCGAACGGAGACGACACTTTTCGGCTTCGCTCGGGCTACTGGGATGGGGTGATGGATGAAGCGGCGAGCATTCTCGCCAATGAGCCGACGATGCTGATGCGCGTGTTCACGCGGATCGCGCTGGCGCGAATCCGCGGCATGGCAGCACGCACCTTTGCGGAAGCCTTCAGGATCCGCAAGAAGGGCGACTGAGCATGGCCGAAGCCGTCTACCTTCTGTGTGCGCTCACGAGCGTGGCTTGTGCAGCGCTGCTCGTGCGCAGTTACGTCAAGCTTCGAACGCGGCTGCTGATGCTGAGCGCCCTCTGTTTTGTCGGGCTCGCCGTCAACAACATCTTGATGTTCGTCGATCTCGTCGTCGTGCCGCAAGTCGACTTGTCGCTGGTGCGTAGCGCGAGCGGTCTTGTCGCGGTGGTGCTGCTGTTGATTGGCCTGCTGTGGGAGGATTCGTGAACGCAGACATCACGCTATTCATCCACGGTGCGCTCACACTCGCGTGCTTCCTCGTCGGAGTGAAGTTCCTCAAGTTCTGGCATTCGAGCCGGGACCGGTTCTTCTTGTGGTTCGCCGCAGCGTTCCTGGTGTTCGCGACGGGATGGGTCATCAGAGCGTTCGCGGAGACCAGCGCGGAGGACGTTCACTACGTGTACGTGCCGCGGCTTCTGGCATTCATGCTCATCATCGCCGCGATCCTCGACAAGAATCGCAAGGGGAGCTAGCTCGAGCGGCGATGCTCTTGACGACGATGATTCTCACCGTCGCGCGGCGCGCTCGCAGTTGCGCGCCCTCGGGGCATCGACGGTATTGAAGACATTTACGATGGCCCGGAACGCGTCCTGGACGACCGGTTGCTGGAATGCCAGCGTCCCACGGGGATTGATGTTGTCGAGCGCCAGGCGAGCCGCCTTGATGGCGAGATCGCCCTCGGTGGTCTGGACGCGGTCGAGGACGTCCACCGCGGCCGACAGGCCGGCCTTGATCGATCGAGAATGACTCACGCCCGCGGCACGCGCCCAGCGAATGCGTCTCGCTTCGAACCGGAGCGTCGCCGCGGCCGGCGCAGGACGACATCCGTCGACGAGCTCGATCACATCGGCTAGTGAGGTCAGGGCGCGCGCCGCTGCGAGGTGAGCGTCCGACCACGATGTTGTTGCGAGATCGAGGACGTCACGACGGGCTTCGGCGAGCTCGGTGTCATAGCCTTGCAAGCTGCCTGGTGGTTCCGCTCGAGGTGCCGGAACACGAAATGGTGCGGACTTCCCGGCCAGCATCAGCACGGCGTCGGTCGCTGCCCGAAATGCGATGATCTCGTCGGCAGCATCCGTCAGTCGTCTGGCATCGCCGAGCGCGTCAACAGCTCGGGCGAGGGTCGACAGCGCGCGCCGGTACTCGACGGTACTGCTTGCATCCGACGCGCTTGCCGCGAGGGTCTCCAGCACGAGCGCGAATGCCTCGTGGAACAGGGGAGCGGCATCGAGAGACGCCGGCGGCAGTCGTTCCAGCGCGCTGGCAAGCTCTCGCAGCTTGTCGGCGGAAGCGCGCTCGGCGACGAGAGGTGCGTCCAGAGCGGCGGCCAGGGCAACCAGAGCCTTCCGCCTGGCTGCGCGATCCCTCATGGTCGCCGAGCTCAGCTTCTCCACCGCAGCGATGAGGTCTTCGTGCACGGCTGGTGTGCCAGTCGGCCGGTCGACCGGCTGCGTCTGCGGGCGGGCTGCGCGATCTCCGCGCGTGCTGCGCTCGGCGCCGCATCCTGCTGCGCTCGACAGCATGCCGAGCACCATGGTCCAGGCGAGTGGTTTTCTCATGGGGTCTCCCGTGGTAGCAGCGGGTTGATGCGCTTCATCGATCGAGACGCATCAAGCATGCCCAGCCCGGCCGGGCAGTACGACGACCCGATTTCTCTGACCGCCCGTGAGACGCGTAGGGGCCATTAGCAGCGTGCGGTGACGTCGATCGTGCCGCGCACTCCGCGTCATCGGCGCGCGGTGCAACTGGAACGCGATGTCAGCGTGCGATCGCGCGCGTTGGCTCGAGTCGCGGCGCGCGCGACGCCCGGTCGCTCACTTCGGACAGCTCTGGAAGTGAGCCTCGAACTGCCGCTGGTTGCACACGTAGACCGGTGGGCAGCAGCTCGTGCCGTACGTACACTCGAGGCCCTTCTTCGTGCACGGCGCGGCGATGTTCGGCTCGCTCGCGGGGCAGCCTGCCGGGTTCGGCTTCGCGGCGCACGTGCGTGCTGCCGGCTTCGGTGCAGCGGGTGTCACGCGATCATCGGGCGTCGGCGTCGCTGGTTCGACGCGGCCGCTGGTCTTGGTATCCGTCGGCTCGACGCGCGGCTCGGGTACCGATGGCTGTGGTGATCGCGGATTGCCACATGCGGTGACCACCACGAGCGTCAGGAGCGCGGCACCAGGGATTCGAAGCATCGACGTCAACGTACGGTGAATTCCAGGGCGCGGGCGGCCTTGGGCTACGATCGCGGCGTGCCCGACCACATTCCTCGCCACGCCTGAAGAACAGCGGGCTGATCGGAATCATGATCTACTTGCTGATCGTCGATCTGCGTGGTCGCGTGACGCGCCAAGGCGCGGTCGCGGCTCGGATGATCGGGTAGCCTCGCCGAATGCCAAGCTACATCGATGGATTTGTCGTGCCGGTCAAGACGAGCCGGAAACAGGAGTACGTGGAGATGGCCTCGAAGATGTCGAAGCGCTACCTCGAGTGGGGCGCGACGAGCGTCGTCGAGGCGTGGGGCGACGACGTGTCCGACGGCAAGGTGACGGACTTCAAGCGCGCGGTTGGCACCGAGTCGGACGAGACCGTCGTGTTCTCGTGGGTCACCTGGCCGTCGAAGGAAGCGCGCGAAGCCGGAAACAAGAAGATGCAAGAGGATCCCGAGATGAAGGCGTGGATAGAGAAGGAGAAGGATCCGCCGTTCAACATGCAGCGGATGATCTATGGCGGCTTTGCGGCGATCGTCGAAACCCGTAGGTGATCGAACTGCCCGGCGCTCATCCATCTGCCTGGTCGACGCCAAGATCAAGTGAGAGCCCTCACTGGGCGCAGAACGGAGCGTCGACGGTCGAGATCTTGCCGCCACTGTCGCCCACGAACGCGGTCGTCCCGACCATGCCGGCGATCCCGTTGCCGGCACGCGCGATCAGCGTCGGCGACCCGGTCACGTCGCCGAGTGGATAGCTCGCGAGCTGTTTTCCGGTCGCCACGTCGACGGTGATGATAGTGCGCGTGTCCATCGTCACGAATGCGTAGTAGCTGCCTCCGAGCTCGACGGGCTCGACCGTGTCGTCCATCGGCTTGCCGCGGAACACGTCGGCGATCTTCTTGCCGGTGCGCGCGTCGTACAGCCGGGATGCCGAGCTCATCGGCGTGTCGGCGATGCGAACCTCGAGCACGTTGCCAAGCACATGGGCAGCACGGAAGAACGCCGGACCCTCGTCGTCCATGGCCGTTCGCCACGGCTTGATCGTCGCGAGGCGCTTGCCAGTGGCATCGAAGACGTGGACCGGCCCGGTGCCCGCCAGCACCGCGACGATCGTTCGATCCGCATTGGTCGCGCCCACGATCGCGTCGTCGGGACCGGCGGTGATGCCCGACAGCGGTACCGTCCTGCAGTCCGTGCCGTCGGGTTTGCACACCGTGGCCGCGGTTGCGGTCGCGGTGACCTGGGCAGGGCGAGCCGAGACGGTGGCGTGCGGCAGCTGGCTCGCAAAGCTCCACGCTCGCGTGGCCAGATCGAAGCGCCAGCAGTGGTCGGCGTCGCCACCCTGCTGCGGCACGACGTAACAGGCGACCAGCGCACCGTCGACGCTGCGGACGTCGATGAACGTGGCCTCGCCGGGAATGCACGTCGGCGCGGCGGGCACGGCCGCGTCGGGCGCTTGCGCGGCAGTCGCGTTGGACCCCACTGCAGCCGTCGTCACGCGACGGCGCGGTGTTGCTGCACGCAGCGGCGAGCAAGATGAGGAGACGCACCAGTGAACGGTAGCCCGGGCTGGCGGATTCCTGTTCGCCGCTGCACGGCTCATCGGCGTTGGACGTTAGACGAACGCTGGCAGCTTCCCGACGGTTACCTCGACCGGTCACCGAGGTGGGGCGTTCGTCAGCTGCTGCTTGCAACGTGTCACCTCGTCGACCATCTTGGCCGCCGCGTCGCGTGCAGCCTCGGGCGCATCCGATGGCAGCGCCGCATCGAGCTCGGCCCCGGCCTGACGCGCGCACGCGAGGTCCTTGCACGCGCAAGCGGCATCGCGCTGGCCGGCCAGCTTCACGAGTGCCGTGTCGGTATCGGCGTGTCCGGTCCTGGCCGCGGCCGTGCGCTCGCCGTACCAGGCCGCGAGGAACGCCTCCAGCTCGGCCCGCTCGCCCTCCGTGACATCGAGGGGACAGTTCTTCGGCTGCTCCACTCGCATCATGCCCTGGAGCATGACCGCGCACGTCACGGCGACCCGACGACGCGCCTCCGGCTCGGCGGGCGCGTCCCTCACGAGATCGACGATCGACTCCATCCCCATCTTGATCGACGTGTCCTCGGGGAAGCACTTCCGCCGCCCCATCATCATCATCCGAGCTCGGTCGCAGAACCCGAGCGGGTCGGTGACGGTCGGCCGGCTCAGCTCCCCGCCGCTGCTCGCCGCCGGCTCGTCCTTGGAGCTGCAGCCGATCGCGAACAGCACAGCGGCGAGGACCAGCTTCATCGTCCAGCACTATCACACGATCGAGCGATAGCTCTCGCGCCGCCGTGCCTGTACCCGACCAGGAGTTGTAATGTGGTCCCGATGACCAAAGGCGTATGCGGCGATGTGACGGTGCTCGCGCCGGCGAGCGTATTCAAGACGTGGAACGGCGAAGAGCCATCGCGGCCGAACGGCTTCGTCGGCATCGCCGAGGTCGGTGGGACGTCGCTCGTGGTGTTTCACGACAAGGAAACGACCTTCGCGATTCCGCACGCGCGGCACGTGCTCCTGATCCAGTCGATCTACGGGAATGCACCTGACAAGCGACAGCTCGCACAATTGCCCGAAGACAAGTGGAACAGCGAGCAGCCGCGCCTGCGTTAGGCGCGCCAGTCGCGCGGCTTCGTCACCGCGAGTGTTCGCGAGCTGCGCGGAGATCAGGGCTCCACGCGGCTCCCCGAGCTCGATCAGGCGATCCGCATAGACGAGGCGAAGCTCGTCATCCGCGGGGTTTTCGAGGATGGCAGCCCGCAGCGTGGCCAGCGGATCGGTCACGCGTGCACTGCAGTGCAACCGACTCGCAAGGGCGCGCGAGGTCTCGAGCTGCCTCGCGACAACGCTAACGAGGCGTCCGTGGATAGAGGCCAGGCGTCGACTTCGGCGAGACGCGGCGGCTCACGAGCGAGAGGCTAACGTTGTTTGCTCGGCCAGATGGTGGGTCAAGCGCTGCCGTTGACGACGTGTCGGTCGGCACCGCACCTGATCAAAAGCGACGTGTGACGTGTGGGCGCCCTCGGCTTCAGCGACGACATCTTCGTCGACGTCGCATCATCTGCGTCGTGCATCAGCGACCCCATACGTAACCGAGGCGACCGGCGAATCGCGGTACATCTGGTCCGGTATGACCTTCAAGCTGGCCATCGTGTTGTTGTCGACTGCAGTCGCGACCGTCGAAGCTGGTCCTGCCAAGAAACCCGTGAACGTCCTCGCGCTGACGCCCGCGTCGTTGAGCGGAAGTGGTCCCAGCCTGGTCAAGAAGGTCAAGGCCGCCGACGCAGGTCGCGTGCTGATCTACGAACAGGACGGTGAGTGGACCGTGCACTACGCCATCGCGCTCGCGAGTCCGTTGCAGGTCCCCGAGCTCGATCTGAAGATCTCCGACGTGAGCCGGACGAAGCAGACGGTCGGGACTCGACACAAGATGGTTTACTCGGATGCCGCGGTGGTGCGCGGATCGTTCAAGCTCACGCGCGACGAGGTGCTGTCGGTCAACGCGAAGCTGCTGCTCGAGATCGCGAGCGACGGCGAGCCCCTCGCGAAGCGGACGTTCTTCATCCAGAGCAAGAGCGTCTCCGCGACTGGCACGAGGCAGATCGACTTCTCGGCCGACGAGGCGTCTGGATCTGACACGGTCAATACCGAGACCGTGGCGACGAAGCGCCGCTGAATCACCGCTGAGCCAGGCGGCTGGTTTGCGCGAGCCGGCGGTGACCCAGATTGGCAATCACCTGACAGGCGGGCGTTACTTCGCTAGCGATTGAAGCCGCATTGAAGCCGCACGCGTGAGACTCGCTGCCATCCCCGGTTCACGCGGTCGGCTAGCTCGCGTTCCGCAGCTTTTACCGCGGCGGCACGTGTGCGGAAGCTCGTCTTGTTCGTGATCGTGGTCTTCGCGTAGCCGACACGTCCGCGAAGCTCTCGATAGAACGAGCAGCCGAGATACGCCTCGTCGTAGGTGATGGCAAACATCTCATCGCCGCGCTTCTCGCCGGCTTTTCACGAGCGCCGGTCACCCGCGCGCGACGACTTGGACTGCGACCCGATGCGCCGCTCGTCCGAGGCGATGCTCGTTCGTAGCTCCGCGAGCACGTTCGCCGTCGACTGTTGCACGACACGATTCAGTTCCGCGCTGCGCAGCACGTCGATCACCGCCTGCACCGCGGCGGTCTCCGCACGCTCGACCACACCGCGAATCGGTGGTGCGACGAGCACTCGCCCGCCGGGCAAGTTGCGCATCGAGTCCTGCACCATGCGGCGGATGTCCGTACGCTTCTGCTCCATCGCCTCGCCGATCTGCTCCGCGAACCGCGCCCGCACGAGCCACGGCTGCACCATGTCGATGCCTCGCACGACGACCGCGCCTCCGATCACGTCGACCAGCGTGTCGCGGAATCGTCTCACGGTGCTCTCGACGAGCAGCTCGCCGAAGCTTCGATTGGTCGCGCGCACGAGCCGGCTCGTGATGACCGCGATCCGGACGATGCGTACGAGGCGGAATCCGCGAAACATGGGATGGCTGACCGGTATCATGCCGAGCACGTCGTACCAGCGGCTCTTGGTGTAGGCCCACTTGCTCGGCTGCCCCCGCATGCGCGCAAAGAACTCGATCGCGAACAGGCCGCAGATCGCGACATCGGCGACGACGAACCAGTACAGGATCTCGCCCGCGTCCTCGATGTAGAGGGGCATGACCTGCTCCGCGATCAAGAGGCCGACACTGACGATGGCGAGCGCGACGAAGCAGTAGTCCACCCACGTCACGCGCTCGACCGGCCCTCTCGACGCGCGCGCCTGCGATGGCTCGACCAGGCCACCTGCGACGGCTCGATCGGGCTCACCTGCGGCTCGACCGTGCTCGCCCGACGGTTCGACCGAGCCCTCCTGCGACGGGTCGACCGGAGACGCATCGCGCCCTCGGTCACCGTCCTCACGTTCGCCCCCGTGCAGATCCGGTTGACTGCCGCGCGCGAGTGGCACGAGCTCGCTGGCTCGCACCGCGTCCGGCTGCGAGATGCGGTCGCTGATCGTCGATGCCATCGACGCGACCGTCGTCATGCCATGCGCGATCCGGGACGCTACGTCCTTGCCGTTGCCGCCGCCGCTGGTCTCGCGTGACGCCGAGCTCGCGATTCGCATGGCCACCCGGGACGCGAGCGAGAGCGCTGCCGCAGTCGTCGCGCGTGCCGCCGACTTCGCGCGGCCCGAGGCGACCACGCGATCGGCGGCAGGCGAGACCACCTCGGACGCAGCTGGAAGCGGCCGCTCGCTCTCGGGGAGCAGCCGTTGATCAGAGGTCGATGGTTCGTGACGGGAAGCCTTACGAGTCACAGGCCAAGCCTAGTCCTCACCGGCGGCGGTTCGTCTAAAAATCGTTTGAGCTCAAACGATTTATTGGTGATGGAGTCCGTGAAACGGCGGCGGTCCGCTGATCCCCGGTGGACCACCGCGGCTGCGCCGGCCCCACGCGTACCTGCACCTGCGACTCCCAGGACTGTGCCGAGCGTCGCCATCATTCGTCCGGGGAGGTGCGATCGGCGGTGGTGATTACGACGGAAGCTTCAACGCGATAGCGTCGACAGGCAAGCACCTGGTGTTGGCCTCTGGCTACGAAGCCGAACGACTGAATCGCACCGGGCTACTGGCGGTTTGCGCGCAGCTTGTCCTTCTTGCTCATGCGCGTGCCCTTCACGCCGCCCGTCGAGGGGGGCGCGAGCGGCGCCTGCGTCGGCTCGAATCCGGCGATGCGTTCACGCGGGACACGATGCGCGTGTCGCTTCTCGATCAGCGCGAAGTGCGCGGCCGTCTCCGCCGTCACGAAACTCACCGCGACCCCGGTCCCGCCTGCGCGACCCGTACGGCCGATCCGATGCACGTAGTCCGTCGATGATCGCGGCACGTCATAGTTGATGACCGCCGGCAGTCCAGTGATGTCGAGGCCTCTCGACGCGAGGTCCGTCGCGACGAGGACGTGCACACGCGACGCACGGAACATGTCGAGCGCCTTCGTGCGTGCGCCCTGGCTCATCTGAGAGCTCAGTGAGATGGCATTGATCCCCGCGGCGCGAAGCTTTGCGGCGACGTGCTCGGTCGCGTGCGTCGTCGCCACGAAGACGAGCACGCGCTCCCACGGATGCGTCTCGATCAAGTGACGCAGCAGTTGCGTGCGGCGTGGCGCATCGACCTCGATCGCGCGCTGGGTGATCAACGGAACCTCGGCGACTTGCTCGGTAATCTCGATACGTACCGGTTCGCGCATCAGCTGCTTCTCGAGCTTCGCGAGGGCGGGGGAGAATGTCGCGGAAAACAGCAGCGTCTGGTGCGTCGTCGGGAGGAGCGCCACGATCCGCATCAGCTCGTCGCGGAAGTTGTTGTCCATGAGGCGGTCGGCCTCGTCGAGCACGAGCTGCTTGACCGCACCGAGCGAGAGCGCGTTCTTGTCGACGAGATCGAGAAGACGGCCTGGCGTGGCCACGATGATGTCCGCGCCACCACGGAGCTCCATCATCTGCGGATTGATCGACACACCACCGAGAACAACGACTGCCTTGGGTCGTTGCGGCAGGTGCGCGCGCAGCGCGGTGATGACGTCGAGCGTCTGCTTCGCCAGATCGCGCGTCGGCACGAGGACCACCGCTTTCACCCGGCGCGGAATCGTCAGCGGCCCCAGCATCTCGAGGATCGGCAGGACAAATGCGGCGGTCTTGCCGGTGCCCGTGCTCGCCTTGGCCCACACATCGCGGCCCGCGAGGACTTCGGGAATGACCGCCGCCTGGATCGGCGTCGGATCCTGGTAGCCCTGCTCGGCCACCGCGCGCAGCAGGGCATCCGACAGCCCGAGAGACGTCAACGACACGCGGCACACTCTACTCGGCCCACGAAGTTGCGGCACGATTGGAGGCGACAGCTTCAACGCCAACTGCTCCGGAGACACGACCCAGATCCGGCGTCGAGGGCCGCTGAAGATCACCGCAGCCGGTGACTGCGGATATACGCCGTGGCATCGAGGTAGCCCGTAGTGCCGTCGCCGTATCCCTCGCCGAGCGGCAAGTGGCGGTCGCGTAGCTCGAAGTGCAGGTGAGCACGATAGCGCCCGTGCGCGGTGCCGATCGTGCCAATGCGTTGCCCACGCGCGACCTGCTGTCCCGGCGTTACCGCGATCTGATCGAGGTGCGCATAGAGCGACGCCACGCGATCGCCGCACGTGTAGTGCGCGATGCGAACGACGTTTCCCGCCGCCAGGTCGCGATGATGAGCTCGCCGAACCACGCGCGATCAAGAGTGCGACGACCGGCGACCCCGACCGCGGCGGAGCCGACGCGCAGTACGTCCATGGCTGGTTCAACGCCCAGCTCGCGCTCTCGATCTATCGGGCACGACCGAGTGGGCAGCCGAGAACGTGAATGTTGCGTTCTCCTGGAAGCACTGGCCAGGGCGCGCCCGTAGCGGCGAATAGCCTTAGCGTGGAAGTCGCACCGTGAAGGTCGTCCCGGCCTCGTCGGTCGAGGAGACCTGCACGGTTCCGCCGTGCGCACGAACGATCTCCTTGACGATGAAGAGCCCGAGCCCCAATCCGCGTGAGCCGTGTCGGTGGTTCGTTCCTCGAAACGGATCAAACACGGTCTGTAACAGCGACGGCGGTATCGTGCCTTTGTTTTGAATCTCGAACCAAACCGCGTCGCTTGCCCGCCCGTCAACAGTGACGCGAATTGGAGCGTCGGCGCGACCGTGCTGGCTCGCGTTCGCGACGAGGTTCGAGATGACTTGCAAAAGACGGTCCGCGTCCCACGAGCCGTCGTTGTCACCGAGGTACGAGCACTCGTACTTCCGATCGGGGTGGACAATCTCCAGCTCGCTCACAGCCTGCCGACATAGGTCGGCGAGATTTGTTGCGACGCGTTCGATCTGAATGCCGCCTCCAACGCGCGAGCGCGTGAAATCCAGCAGCTGATCGATCATCACACTCATGCGCTGGCCGCTCGCGAGGATCTTGCTGAGCGGCTTCGCGTTCGGGTCGCCTTGACCTTCCTGTCGCATCAGCATGACCTGCGAAGCCATCATCATCGACGCGAGTGGGTTGCGAAGGTCATGTGCGAGCACGCCCGCGAACAGCTCGTTGAAGCGGATCGTCTTCTCGAGCTCGCCGACCGCGCTAAACCGCGCGAGGATCGGGCCGAGGTGGTTCGCGATCGTGCCCGCAAGCTCGATCTCGTTTGGCGAGTAGGAGTGAGCCTGCTCGTAATAGACCATGAACTTCCCGAGGAGCGCCCCACGGCTCACGATCGGAATGAATGCGAGCGAACCAATGCGCTCGCGGCGGAACAGCTCCCCGTATGAAGCGAGGGACACGTCGGCCATGACATCGGGCACGAGCACAGGCTGGGGCGCGTTCGCGTCCCGCGGCCAAGGCGTGTGACCTTCCACGGCGCGGCGGTAGTCCTCACTGAGACCGCGCGACGCTCGAAAGCGCATCACTCCGTCATCATCGAACAACAGGATCGCTGAGCGTCCCGTTTTTAGCGAGTTGCCAATCGCCGTCAACGCCGCCTCGAAGACATGTTCGACGCGATCCGCGCTGACAGCCGCATGCGCAAATTGATACAGCTGCTCGGCGCGTGCTTTTGCGTCCTCCGTCGCCTTGTAGAGGCGACTCGCTTCGATGGCTCCCGCCGCTCGGTCCGCGAGGCCCTCGAGCATCTCGAGGTCCGCGTCGCTGTACGAGAGCCCATCGCGGATGCGCGTGGTCGCCATGGTTCCGATGACTCGACCGCGCACGCGCAGTGGAGCAATCATCACGGCGTAGGTCGGGAAGCGCTCTAAAAAGTCACGGTATGCGCTCGGTGCACGAGATGCGAATGTTGCTTGATCGATGTGAGGGATGAGAGCGCTCTTGCCCGTACTCACTACCGTGCCGCTCAGGCCTTCGCCGGACTGGAGTGGTGACGACTTCGAGAGCGCCTGGAGCATCGCCTGCGCCTCTGCGTTCGGGTGGTAGTGCGCCACCGCGTGCAGGCATCCGTCGTCCTGGACCAGGGCAAGACTCGTGTGGCTATCGATCAGCTCCCGACCTCACGCACGATCTTGTCGAGCCGTTGCTCGTGTCCAATGTCTATTTCGCCGAACGAACGTGACGCCTGGCTCAGCACGCTCATACGTCGAGACACGGCATCGGCCTTTGTGCGGCTGCGCCGTTCTGCCTCGAGGAGCCGAAGTCGCACGAGCGCCTGGCTCGCGTGACGCGCGACGAGCAAGAGGAAGCTGCGTTCGTCCTCGGTAGCATCGCGGGCTTCCTCGATCGTGATGCCGAACGACCCGAGCATGTTGCCGTTCGAGACAAGCGGCAAACAACAGACGCGATACGAGCGTCCTGGTGTGACTGCGCGGGCTAGGTGTGGGTATGCGCGAACGAGCTCCTGCTGCGAAGGTACCCAAACCGCCACGCCACCACGGACGGCGTCGACCGCCGGTATCGACGGCTCCATATCGAGCGCAAGCGTCTCGAGTGATCGTGCGGTAGCCGCTGAATAGCCGACGTGTCTTACGAGGCGAAGCGAACGCCCATCGTCGCTGAGAAGCCACAGTGCCGATGACGTCGCATTCAACGCCGCACCAGCGTGATCGACGATGGCCTCGAAAACCTCTGCGGTCGTGACGGCATCCGCGAGCGCGCTGGTGATTTTCAATAAGCGCTGTCGTCGCTCCTCGCTGGCGGCTCGCTCGTCCTCGAATGTCTTGCGGTCAGTGACATCCGAGACAAGGGCGACGAATCCCATGACGTGACCATCCGGGTCACACTGGGGCATGTACGTCGCGCTGATCTGACGCACCCCCAAGGCCGGCGAGACCGCCTCCGCTTGATAGCTGACCTGCTCGCCCGCAAGTGCACGCGCGATCGACGGCTGGATGTTGCCGTACGTGACAGCGTCCACGAGCTCCTCGATCCGCTTCCCGACGATCTGGTCACGCGTTACCGCGAACCACCGCTCGTAAGCCGCGTTGACGAACCGATACCGCTGGTTGGCATCCACGAACGCGACGAGTGCAGGCAGCGCGTCCGTAATCTCCTGGAGCTGTTTTTCGCGCTGACGCAACGCTTCGTCGGCGCGCTTTTGTTCGGTGATGTCGCGAGTGAAGCAACGGGTGTTGAGAAACTTCCCGTCGTGTGTGTTCACGTTCGAGCTGATCAATACGTGTTTGATCGTCCCGTCCTTCGCCCGCAGCCTCGCTTCGTAGTCGTGAAGCTCTTCACCCCGCGTGAGCCGCATCAAGATGTCGGCAATGACGTCTGCGTCCACATGAAAGTCGACAATCGAGCGGCCGATGTACTCATCTCCGGCGTAGCCAAGGAGTCTCAGCTCCGCTTGGTTGGCCCAGATGATCGTTCCATCAGGCCCGACCTGGTGAAGTCCGACCGTCGCGTTTTCGACGAAGTCTGTGAACACCTGCTGCCGCGCCTGCAGCTCCGCTTCACGGCGCCGCAGGTCCTCTTCACGGACACGGTGTTCCTCCCCGAGCACTGGGTTGATGGCCGCTCGCGTTCCTGCGAGCGTTTTGTCTGTGCTCTGCGCCATATGGCCGAGCCAGTAGTCTGTCCTCGGTACCGCGCCCGATGCAAGCCCTCCTACGATGCGCACCGCCGGAAACGTTGCATCACGGGGGCACGATGCCATCGGGGTCGTGCATCTGCAGCATCTTGATCGCGAAGCGAAGGTAGTCGCGCTCCGTCACGATTCCCACGATCCGACGTTTCTCGTCGACGACCGGGAGGCAGCCATACTTGTGATCGAGCAGCGTGCGGCCAGCGACCGACGCGAGCGTGTCGACGCTGACGGTCCAGACCTGGCGCTCCATGATCTGATCGACGCGAACATCAGCTTGCCGCGCGCGTCGCTCGGTCTCCGAGAGGCCGATCAGCGTGCTGGGCTGCGCGCGCAGCAGATCACGATGCGTGACGAGCCCGACCAGCCGATTCTCGTCGTCGACGACCGGCAGATGACGGTGATGCTTGAAGCGCATCACGTCCTCGGCGTGGGGAAGCGTCTGCTCGGCGAAGAACGTCACCACCGGTGACGACATGATGTGGCTGACGAGGACGGGGGTCACGACACTGAAAATGGTACACGCGCGAAGCCGCACCGACGACCCGTATCGGAAGCGACCTCCGGCGATGTTGCCGCGTGCCACCGGATCCCCCCGAGCATCGTTAGGGAGTATGCGACCGCGTCGTGTCATCGAAGTACGGAGCGGGGCCGGACATCGAGTACGTCGAGGTGCCTGCAGTTAGCGAAACACAGCCCGGCGATTCGGACCGCCCACGACTCGGCTAGCGCTTCGGATCGAGCGATGTCTTGATGTCACCCAGGTCGGTGACTTCGCCGGCGGTCACCGAGAATTTTCGCTTCACCGTTGGCAGTCCGAGCGAGCTGCTTTCCGTCATGACCTGGAGATAGATCTCGTCGTAGCTGCCTTCCACGACGTCGATGTCGAATCGCCCCCCACCATCGACCGTAGGCATTCCTCGATGCGACAGGTTGGTGATCGCGACGCTGAGCGCGGGCTGCCCGGTCTTCTCGTCCAAGATCCTACCCTTGACCCGGCCGATCCCTTTCAGTCTGAGCTCGGCGCCGGTGTGTTGCTCCCCGGGTTTCAGCGAGAATGCCTTCTCGATTCTCCCGTAGTCGCCTGCCGGATTTTCAGCGGTGAGCGTGTACTCGTCGGATGGCAGCAGCCCGGTGACGCGAAACCGGCCGCTGGGATCCGAAACCATTCGTTGCCCTCCACGATATGCCCGGCCGCCGCCCACGCTGCGCGTCAGATACGACCAACGCAGCTGAAACGTCGGTGCCGGGGATCCATTGCGGCCGAGCACGCGGCCCTCGACGGCCGCCAGCGGTGCCAGCGTCAGCACGACGCCGACCGCGCCAGGAGCGACCGGGCCCGCAAACACCTCGGCGTAATCGACGTGCTTTGCGTACACCCTGAACTCGCCGCGCGGCACATTGGTCAGCTCGAATTTTCCGTCGTTCCAGGTGAACGTCGTGACACTGGCCAGGTTGGTTCCTGACATCATGTAGGGCGTTACCCGCTCCGCCCAGACGGCCGCGCCGAGGACAGGCTCGCCTTTATCATCCACAACCGTGCCGCGGATCGTGCCGCTGCCCCCGGGGACGACCAGATCGGCCGTCTTGGTCTCGGCGGCCGTGAGCTCGACGCTCTTGCTCGATCGCGGCTCATAAACCAGCTGCTCATGGAGCGTGCCGCGTGGCCACGCTGTCAGATAGTACGAGCCGGCCGACAGCCCCTCGATCCGGAACCGGCCGACCTCCCCGGCTGCCGTTCTCCAGCTTGCGTCGCCAGAACGCACCTCGACGATCGCGCCGATGGCTGGGGCCCCGTCGTCATAGGTGACGGAGCCGACCACCGAACCGGTCGAATCGAACACGAGCGTCACGTCACGAGCCTGCCCGCTCGGGACCTCCAGGTCGGCGTGAGGCGTCAGCCCATGGTCTTCGTGATACGCGGCCACGCGAGAGCGTCCGGAAGGGACACCCTCGAGCTGGAAGCGACCCTTGTCGTCGCTGCGAATCTCTGTCGAGCGCGCGTCTCGTTCGCCGCCGATGGTCGCCAGGATGCGAGCACCGCGCACGGGTGATCCAGTCGACCCGGTGACCAGTCCTCGAATCGTGCCACCCGCGTGGACGGCAAGCTCGAGCTTTTTCGTGTGGTCCGGACCCACGATGGTCTGCTCCGAGGCAATCGCATACCCCTTGGCGGCGACCGAAACGGTGTAGAGCCCCGGCACCAGGTCTGTGAATCGAAACGCCCCCGCCTGGTCGGTCATGACGGGCTCGCGTCGTGTTCCCCGCAGTCGGACCTCGGCGGTCGCCACCGGCGCACGAGACGATGCATCGACCACGATCCCCTCGATCACCGTGCTGCCGCGAATGAGGACGACTTCGATCTGCTCGGTCTCGCCGAGCGACAACGCTACCTTCACGGGGTCCGACGTGAGCAATCGTAAATCAGCAACGACCTCGTATTCGTTGGGTCGAAGGTTGGTGATCGTGAACTTGCCGTCGGCGTCTGCGGTCACGGACTGCGGAGGCTGCGCCGGAGCAATTGCAACCACCGTCGCTCCGGCGGCGGGTGTGGAGTCCGCGTGCCGGACGACGCCCGAGATCGTGCCTGCTGGATTGAGCTGAAAGTCGTGGGTCACCTGTTTGAGGTCGCCCGACAGATCGATGTAGGCCGTAGCCGAGGTGTAGCCATCGGCGACGGCGGTCACCCGATACGTTCCCCGACTGAGTCCGGCGCGAAATTGTCCGGCCTCGGTTCCGATCGCCGACCACACGGCGTCGAAGCTCGGATATCTCTGAGCGACGATCACCGGTGCGGCAACGGTGCCGCCACCCGCGTCGCGAACTGTTCCGCTGAGGATTCGATCCGTCGCTTCGAGCCAGATGTCGCGCTCGCGAGTCTCGCCGGGACCGAGGCGGATGTTGCAAGCGGATCCATGTCGATCGCCGACTGCGGCGCTCACGCAGTAATTGCCAGGTAAGAGCTGAGCGAATTCGTACCTGTCCCCGGTGCGTTGTCGGCCGGCTTCCAGCGGCTGATCCTCGCTGCCCAGCACGCGAAACAATCGAACATCCCCCTGCTCGCCGGATAGCCCCTGAAGCTGTCCGACGATCTTGCCATCGGCGCGGAGAACATCGTCGTTGATCGTGCTCAGGCGGATGGACGCGTGCTTGGCTTCCGCTGGCCGTGACGTGGTGGCACCGCTCCGGTTCTGCGTGGTCTCCGGCTCTTGCCGCAACTGTATCCAAAGCAGGACAGCGCCAAGAAGGCCAAGTCCGGCAATGAGAAGGATTCGATTGCGGGTCATCTCAGGGGCTCACACTTCTCGCAGCGGGTGCGGTGTCATGCGCGACGAAACGATAGCTGGTCACCCTGCAGTACGCCGGCGACAATGACCGCGGGCGTCTGAAACCGCAACACACTCGCGCTGCGCCGAACGACTTCGATGTCGAGTTTGGTTCGCGTGACGAGCTCTGCGAGCTGGAGCGGCGCAACGCCTTTCGGTTCGTGGATCACCGCGATCCCCGGTCGCAACTCCACGATCCCGCGCACCAGCGTCTCGTAGATCCGCGCACGGTCACGCAACGCACGCACGAGCCAGGTGGCAGCTCGGAGCTGGTCACTACGTCCAATCTGAGCGTGCGACCCATCAGGAAACGCCGACGGCGGCTCGGGCGCGTCGGTGAGTACCTTCAAGCGAGGGATGGCCCGCCCGTTCGCTCGCACCTCCACTGGATCTCCGTAGACCCAGATATCCGCGTGCGGCGGCGGGAGAGGCTCTTCGTCGATGAACATGAACGCGGGCCTGCCCTCGCGACCTGCGGCCTCCAGCTCCTCCTCGTCGAGCGGATCGAGCTCGCAGGAACCGAGCGGCGACACGCAGCCCGGATTGTCCGCGCACCACGTATCGATCACGCGCAGGAGCTCGGAGGTCGTTGTCGCCAGGAGCTCGCCGATCAGTTGCTCCGGGCGCTCGTGGTCGATGATCATGGGCGGAGGATAGTCCATGCCGCGTCGCTCGCACGCCGCGCGCGCTCGCTGTCGATTACCCGCCGAGGTATGTCAGCATGGCAGCACCATCGCCATAGAGCAGCTCGACGGGCGAGCGGTCCAAAAGGATCTCGCGAGTAACGAGGTCGTTGATCGCAGCGGTACTGCGCGCACTGCAGGCGCGCGCCACCGATCGACCGCCAGCAACCAGCGATGGTGGCTAGGTGGACAGGAACATCGTCACCAGTACCTGCTCGTCGTCCCACGGTGCGGCCGTCTCCTGACGCGCGAGGCGGTAGCGGCCCGGGCCGAGATCCACGATCATCGCACCATCACCATCACCGTAGCCGTCACCGAACGACGCCACGCCCCCGCTCGGCAAGCTCGCCGCTAGCTCCCGCGCTGCACCCATCTTCTTGAGCCACATGTACGCGGCGAGGAGCTTGCCCGACGTCAGCTCGATCTCGCCGACCTCGGTCGCATCGGCGCCAGCACCGAGCGCATCGGCGAACAACGCGTCGAGCTCGTCCGTATGAGCGGCGTGGTGCTCCTCCCACCACGTGCGTGGCGGCGCGACGAGAACGAGCGGCGCGTCAGCCGTGCGATATGCCTCGATACGTCCGGACTTGCCTTCGAGCTCGAACGCGATGCCACTGCTCGACCCGACATCGACCATCGTCGCATCGTCGCCCTTGGCGAGGCCGCGCATCACCTCGGCAGGATGCCCGGTGAACTGTGCCTTGTTCGCGGCGGGCTTCGTGGGCACCCACTCGGTCGCGGCGACGGCATCGAACACGACGACGGTGAGTGACGAAGTCGGCGACACGAGCGTGGCGATCGGGGCGGTCATGACGGCGCTATCGATGATGATGCTGACGACGCTCGGAGAGCTCGAGCTGCTCGGCCGTTGGCTCCGACGACCAGACGACGGGCCCGTGCAGCGCCGCCGGCATGCCTGCCCAGCGCAAGACCGCGGCGATCGCCGTCGCCTGATCGGCGGACGGCAAGGTGCTGATCGACGAACCGTGATTCCCGCCCGGCACGATGAGCTTGAACGAGTCGGTCGCCGCGCCGAGGTCGACCGCGCCCGCGGTCCACGGATCGTTCTGCCCGTAGATCAAGAGGAGCTGCGAGCCGCTCGTCCCGATCCAACCCTGGACGGCCTGCATCGCCGTGCCGTTGTCGTACGGCGGCACCACGATCCCCTGACCTGCCAGAATGTACGCAGCAGCAGTGTCCTCGCCCGGGTGGAGGAGACCCACGAGGTAGCTCTCGTCGACGGCCGGATAGCCGAGCTGCGTCGCGGACTGGTGGTAGTACGGCAGGTACGCCGTCAGGTCGTCGTCGCCATACGAAGCCACACCGATCGTGTCGTCGAAGAACGTGAACACGTCGTCGTCGCTCGCGGTCGCCGCAGGAATCGATCCGCAGTCATCCTGCGATCCGTACTGCCAGAAGATGAACGGGAGCTCCTCGACCGCGAACTCGAGCGCGCGGTCTTCGCCGAGCACGCCGGTGAACGTCGCCTCCTCCCGCATGCGCGTGATCATCGCGGTGCGCCGCGCGAGCACGGTGTTCTGGAACGTCTTGAGCATCTGACGACACGCCGGATCGGAGCCGACGTTCTCGAGGAACACGAAGTAGCGATTCTGAGCTGACGCCACCTGGTCGGCCGGATAGTCCAACGGCGCTACGTAGGCGACCGTTCCGTCGACATCGTCCGGGTAGAAGCGCCGGTGGAACAGCGACGTCATGCCGCCCTTGCTCGCGCCGGTCGTGAGCCACTTGTTGTCGCGATAGATGCGCGCCTTGAGCGCCTGCGTGATGCGGTGCTGATCGGCTGCCGCCTGCGCGATGTCGAGCTTGGTCCAGTCAGCGGGATCTGGCCGCGACGGCCCGAAGAAGCGGTGCTCGAGCGACAGCTGGTTGCCGCCCGTGAGCTTCGTGATCTCCGAACGCGCGCCGCGCGTCGACAGGTGGTAACCGCTGTTGTACGCGATCATCGGCGCAGCGTAGTCGCGGTGGAGCAGGGTCATCCGCTGTGTGAACCGCGTCCCCGCTGGCGCCTGATGATCGACCGGCTGCATGTACTCGAGCACGAACAGCCGATAGCCCTCGAGCATCGTCGGCTTCTCCGTGACGCTCGCCATCCCGGGGATAGCGCGCACCTCGTCGAGGATATCGCCCAGCGCGCCCGGCCCATCGGGCTGCGCATCCGCGCCGGCGTCGAGCGAGGCATCCGGGCT
>JACCTC010000240.1 GCA_013812655.1 Deltaproteobacteria bacterium
ACGTTTCTTGGACTGGCGTCACGATCGACGCAGCATGATCCTCCCGACAGCTTCCGGATAGCCCACGCGGCCACAGCCGGAATTCCGGATTCCCGTCGCGGACTTGGCGCTATCTGATCGGCATTGATTCTAATTCTTCGCCTCCGCTGCGCTCCGGCTCGACTATCCCTGGCGTGCTTCGCACGCCGCGTGCGCTTCGCGGCCGCCAGCCGCTTCGCGCCTGGGGCTAATTGAGCGCGTGGGCGTCCGCGGCGTTCGCGATCAGCAGCTCGCGGGGCACGATCTCGGTCGCCGATTCGTGGGTCGCGGCGAGCACGACGGGCGGTGCCACATCGGCGTCGAAGGCTTCTTTCCAGCGCGCGGCGCACAGGCACCAGCGGTCGCCGGGGCGCAGGCCGGCGAAGCCGGGGCGCGGAGTCGACAGGTCGTTGCCGCGGCTCGCCGAGAATGCGAGGAAGGTCTCCGTCATCTCGGCGCATACGACGTGGCGGCCGATGTCGGTCTCGTCGGTCTCGCAGCAGCCGGTGCGAAAGAACCCGGTGACCGGGTTGGTCGAGCACGACTCGAGGGGCTGGCCGAGGAGGTTCAGCTGCTTCGAGGCGGCCATGTCAGTTGCAGGGAATGGGATCGCAGACGCCCCACAGCCCGCGCTTGGCGAGCCGGGCCGACTGCTCGAGCGAGTTGAACTCCTGGACCCGATCGTCGCCGTTCGGCGAGATGTGGAGGACGCAGGCAAAGCCGCGCTCGACGAGGGCGGTGTTGACCTCCATGCCGTCGACGGTGACCCACGCGAGCGTGCGGCCGAACTGATCTTGCGGCTGGGCGTCGAGGCGGATCTCGATCGTCTTGTTCAGCACGAGGTCGGTGTTGAACGTGACCGCGTTCGAGCCGTAGCACTCGTTCTTGCCGCCGGTGGTCTCGGGCGTGTTGACCATCAGGTAGCGGACGCGCTCGCCGCTCTCGAGCTCGATCGTGTCGCCGTCGATGACGCGGGTGACGACCGCGGTGTCGGGCCCGGGGCTGCACGCAGCCGCGACGACCACGAACCCGAGCAAACCGAGACGGGTCACGGGCACTGGACGTTGGCCGCCTTCGGCGTGCCCTTGTTCGTGTTGTCGCCGTAGGCGGTCGTGCCCGGGCACCACGGCGCGGCCGAGGCATTGTCGTTCATGCCGGCGGTCGTCGAGTCGGGATCGAGCTGGCGGGTGAGGCCCGACGCGATGCCGGTGGTCCACGCGGTCGCGTCGAGCACGGTGGCGCCGTCGCGGATCTCGATGTCGCCGTTGCTGTCGACGAGCGCGATCGCGTAGGTCGCGTCGGGAGCCGGCAGCATGCCGTTCATCGCGGGGTCCGCCGAGCGCGCCCACAGGCCGAACGCACCGCCGGCGACCGAAACGCACGCACCGGAGTTGAACGGCGTACCGGTCCCGCTCGCGCGGCCGATCGTGAGGCCGTTGAGATCGAATGGCGTCGCGCCAGTGTTCTTGATCTCGACCCACTCGCGAACGGTATCGGTCGTGCCGGCGGGGTTTGCGAGGAACTCGGTGATCACGAGCTGGCCGGCGGCCGGCTTGACGATCGGACGCAGCGTGCCGCCCGCGTCGCACATGCCTGCCGGAGGCAGCAGGTTGCACTGCGTGTTCTCGCCGCCGGGCGTGCCGAGATCCTGACGGGCGGGACTGCCGTACATGGCGCCGTACGGCGTCGTCGCGTCGCAGAAGTTCGACGGGCTGTCGTTCGAGACCGGGTCGACGAGATCGGGATCGAGCTGCAGGGCCTTCGCCGCCGTCGACTTGGTCCACGTGATCGCGTCGATCACGGTGCCGTCGTGGACGATCTTGACGTCCCCGGGCGAGGCGACCGAGCCGGCGACGAGGGTGAACCTGAAGGTGCCCTTGACGCTGCCGGCGGGGAGGTTGTTCATCGTGCTGTCGGCCGACTTCGCGAACACGACGTAGCTGCCGGCGGTGACGTGGATGCAGTCGGGCGACGTGATGATGTCGGGGTTGACGGTGGTATCGCCGGCGCGGTCGAGCCCGACGCCGTTGAGATCGAACTCGGCGGTGGCCTTGGCCTCGAACCACTCGCCGACGGTCGCGCCGACCGCGCCGGGGCCGGGCATGACCTCGGTGATCACGAGCTGGCCGACGGACGGCGGCACGGCGGCGCGGCTGCCGTTCCCATCGGTGCACTGGCCGATCACGATGGGGCGGCAGTCGCTCTCCTGCCCCGGGGTGCCGAAGTTGTTGGTCTCGAACTCGGTGTCCTTGGCCTCGCACCAGTTCGCCTGCTCGTCGTTCAGCGTGTAGTCAGGCGGCTGGCCGGCCGTCAGCTCGCGCGACCTGCCGGAGCGCACGTTCTGGTAGTCCGCGGCATCGATCAGTGACGTGCCGCAGCGGAGCTCGAGCCGACCACCGTCGGTGTTGAAGAAGTCGCCGAGGTCCGCGCTGAACCCGTAGTCGACGTACGCGGGCAGCAAGTCCTTCGTCGAGTTGCCGAGCGTCAGGTACTGGCCGGGCGCGATCGTGGCGAACGCGACCACGTGCTCCTTCGGCCTCGTCGAGCCGTCGGGGCGGCCGTGACTGATCTTGACGCCCTCGAGCTCGATCGGGCGATCGGAGGCGTTGTAGACCTCGAACCACTCCTTGCCCTCGTCAGCACCGGTGCCGCCGGTCGGGGCGGCGTAGTCGGCGAACACCTCGGTGATCACGAGGTCACCGGGGCGCAGGTTGTCCTTGCAGCCGCCTTCGTCGTCGGACGGGCCGCACGACGGCAGCACGAGCGCGAGCGCCATGGGGAGCACGAGGGAAGCTCCGAGAGTGACGAGTCCGCGCATGGTCCTCCTACGTTCGCACGAGGGCGACCGGTGGTGCGTGTGCTGGGTCACGGACCCGCCGTGGTCGGGGCGATGGTCGGCGCCGTCAGCCCGGGGATCTCGGAGAGCTTGATCTGGCTGGCCCGGTCGATCTGGATCTGCAGCTGCTTCTGCTTGCTCTGCTTGTTCTCGTAGAACGTCGGCACGCCGGTGACGACGACGAACTCGCTGCGCCACTCCATGATCCCCGAGGTGCCGAGCACGTCCTTGTCGAAGAAGATCAGCGGGAAGTCGTTGTTCATCCGGCGCGCCAGCGTGACCCGCGTCGGGCCGCGCTCGCCGATCCGCACGTCACCGACAGTGCCAAGGACGTGGACCTCCTTGCCGACGAGCGCCTCGAGCTGCTGGAGCGCATCCCAGTGCGTGATGTCGATGTAGTTCGGCTTGCCCTCGGCTTCCTTGCGGAATGCCTCGACGAACGCACCGCGCGCGTTCCACCAGGCCTCGCGCTCGGCGTAGTCCGGAAACGATTTCACGCCGGGCTCCCAGATCCCGCGCTTGTTGTTCTTCGCCTCGTCCTGCGCGGCGACGAACTCGTTGTGGAAGCGTCGCGAGTAGCCGTACTTCGGGAAGTACGGCGACATCCCCGCGCGGACGCCCTCGACGTTGAAGTTCAGCCACGTCCCGTTCTTCTCGGCGAACACGTACGCGAGGTAGCGGTTGTAGCGATCGCGGATCTCCGCGGCATGGTCGCGCTCGATGCGGACCGTCTTGACGCCCTCGAACCACTTCTTCGCCCAGTCCTTCGCGACCTCGCCGAGCGGCGTCGCGGCCTTGATCGGGCGCTTGGAGTCGCCCTTCTTGTCCTTGAGGTACTGCGTCCAGCTCGCCTCGACCGCGCGGCGATCCTGCTCGTTCTTGAAGGTCTCCTCGGAGTCCATGCCGAGGAGGCGCAGCGAGGCATCGAGGCCGTCGACGCGGATCGTGTCGCCGTCGACGACCTTGGTGACCCGAAACTCGCCGAGCTCGATCCCGGGAGCCTCGAGCTTCTTCAGCGATTTCTGGGCGACCTTGCGCGAGTAGCGCTCGCCACCGACGGGGGTGCACGACGGGGCCGCGACGGCCGCGGCAATCAGCCAGGTGAGGATGGCGGGGGTCGACCGGATCATGGACATGCGAGGTTTGGCTTCTGGGGCGAGCCCGGGAAGGTTTCGGCGTTCATGGTGGCATCGGTGCACCACTGCCGCAGGTCGTCGTTGGCGGAGCCGCTCGGTGGCATCGCGCCGGTCAGCGAGAACGTGCCCTGGCGGGGCAGCGCGTCGTAGGTGGCGCGATCGATCTGCTGGCCGCAGGTTTCGACGTCGACCGCGGCGGCGGCGAGCCACGCCTCGGTGAAGTCGCTCGCGAACCCGTAGTCGACGTAGGTCGGCTTCGAGGCGTTGTCGAACAGCCCGAGCACCACGTAGGTGCCGGCCGCGACCTCGAGGTTCTCGCGAACCAGCACCTGGACCTCGGAGCTGCCGTCCTTGCGCCGGAACCGGACCTTGGTGCCGATCAGGTCGATCGTGCGGCCGCTCGCGTTGTAGAGCTCGACCCACGGGCCGAGGTCATCGCTGGGGGTCTGCGGGCCGCGGACCTCGGTGACGACGAGATCGCCCACCGCGAGGTCGGGGCACAGCTCCTCGACCGGTTCACGGGCGCAGCCGCCGACAAGGGTGCCGACAAGGACGGCAAGAAACGCGGCGACACGCACGGCGCTATCGTAGCCCAACTCCGGCGCGGCTGGACCGCTCGACGGAGTGCGTGTTCGCACACACCTACGTGTCGAGGCTGTACGGGCCGGAGCCCCAGTACATGATCATCAGCGAAGCGCCGACGAGCGACATGTTCTTCATGAACAGGAGCCCGAAGATGCTCGTGATGAAGAGCAACGCGAACAACACCGACCGACGGGAACGATGCCTCGCATGGTCGTGTCGAGGTTGCAACGCACGTGCCCGGGTGCCGCCGTGCGCAGGTGACACTGATATGCTCGCGCGCGATGGTAGCTGGCGCTCCTCCTCATGGTCCCCCGTCTGGTCCGCCGCAAGGCGCGCCTCCCTCGCATGCGGCCGCGAAGCCATTCGATCCCAAGATCGCCGCGTTCGTGCTGCTCGGCTGCGGCGTCGCGATCCTGATCGCGATCTTCACGAAGTCGTGGGCAACCGGTCGAGGCGGTGACGTCGGTGTCGGCCCACTCGGCGTCGAGGCCTGCTTCCGCGGCATCTGTCGTGACGTTGGCTGGGGCAACGTCGACGGCGACATCAAGGTGTTCGGCTATCTCTCGATCATCACCGGCCTCGGCGCCGCCGCGATGTGCGGCGTCTACGGTGGCATGTTGCTCGCGAACAAGCGCGACAAGCTCCCGCCCTACAAGCTCGGCAACGCCGCGCTCGGCGCCGGCGCGTTCGCGATGACGTTCTTCACGGTGCGCCTGCTCGGCGAGAGCCAGGCCTCGGTCAGCTGGTCACCGCTGCTCGGGATCGGCGGCGTGATCACCGCCGGCGTGTTCCTCCGCAAGCTCAAGGCAGCGCTCGGCTCGCCCGCCGGCACGGTACCGATGAGCTGGGGCACCGCACCGCACCACGGCCCGCCGGGTGGTCAGCCATACGGCCAGCAGCCCGGCCAGTACGGCCAGCAGCCGGTCCACGGTCAGCCCACGCACGGGCACCCAATGCAGCACGGGCAGCCAGTGCTGCCCGGCCAGTACGCCCAGCAGCCAGTGCAGCAGCCGGGTCAATACGGCCAGCAGCCGATGCAGCAGCAGCCGGTGGCGCACGGGCCACCACCGCAGGCGGGTACCGGAACCCCGTGCCCACGCTGCACCAATCACATGGTGTTCGTCGCGCAGTACCAGCGCTGGTTCTGCGAGCGCTGCCAGCAATACGCATGACGAGCAGTCGCGAGCTGCGTGCGGTCGGCGCGATCGCAGAACGACACGCTCGAGGACGTGCTGCGCTGGGGCGGTCACGTGCTCGCCGTGATCGTCCAGGACGAGTACACGCACGACGTCGTGGTGCGGGCGCCGAGCGGTGGAATACTCGTCTTCGACACCACGTGACTCGGCGGCGTGACCGCGATCTCCGTGTGGGATCACCAGCCGACGGCCGACGAGCTGCTCGACGATCGCGTCGCGCGCGGCTGGAATCCGACGCCGACCGGCACCGTCGACGGACCCGTCGTGCTCGGCCATGCAGCCTGCCGGTTCAAGGGAACGCAGGACGAGCCTACTCCGCGGTAATCGCGGCGAGCGCCTCTTCGAGCGCGGGGATGACGGCGAGATCCTTGGTCCGGCCTGCTGCGCGCTTGCTCGCGATGATTCGCTCCAGCTTCAGCACGGGAAGCTTCGTCCCATCGACTTCGATCTCGACCATGTTCTCGAGCTCGTCGGTGAATCGTTCCAGACCGTGCATGTGCGTGACGACGTCGAGGCGATCGCCGATCCCGCCGATTTGCGGCGGCCGCATGCCAAATGATCCAGACACCCAGACACCGCCGACGGCGGTCGCAGCATCGCCGATCCTCGGGTCGGACGTGAGCTCGAACCACAGATCGATGTCCTTGGTGCTGGTATTCGCGCCCTGTAGCAACGCGGCGCCCAGGCCGACGATCATGAAGCGAACTCCTCGTCGGCTCAGCTCGACCAGGAACGCTCGCTCAACGTCGGTCAGCGCGGAAATATCGTCCATGGTGCAGTCCTGCCCGCAGCCGCTCGGAGGGCGACTTCTGGAGGTTGCGAAGCACGTGATACACGCCGCTCACGTCGACGCTCGCCCGCCCGGCGATCGCATGCGCGCGTTGCCACAGCAGCTCGTCCTGGATGAGCCACTCGCGGTGCTCCCGAGGTAACGCGTCGAATTCGGCGCGCATCTCGGGAGACAGGTCGTCGAGGTTCACGCTCGCTAGCTTATCACCGCAACCACGATCGGGCTTCGCCGACCGAGCCCGACCGAGGTCGTGTCTGGAGCGGCGGCGCCGTTTCAGCGCGTGCTGATGTAGACGTCCTTGTTGCCGGCGCTGTTGCTCGACAGCAGGAACGTGCGGTTGTCATCGGAGACCCACGGATCTTCCTGATCACCACCGAGGGCTGCGAAGTCGGCGACCTCGGTCGGCGGCGACCATGGCGACGTCACGCTCGCGCGTGTCGACGTGTAGATCTTGTTGGTGCCCGAACGAGTCGACGCGAAGTACGCGGTCAGGCAGTCCTTCGACAGGAACGCACCGGTCTCGCCGCTCGCGGAGCTCAGCTCGGCAACCAGCGTCGGCGCTCCGCCGCCGAGCGTGCCCTCGTAGAGATCCTCGCTCGTGCTCGGCGCGCGCGACGAGATCAGCAGGTAGCGGTTGCCGCTGCACGGCATGCACCACTTGTCGGCGCTCGCGCTGTTGACGCCTGCGACGAGCGTCGGCGGGTTGAACGTCGTCGAGCCGAGCGTGGCACGCGTGGCCTGGTAGATGTCGAGGCCGCCCGTGGTACCGGGGCGGTTCGACGCGAAGTACAGCGTCTTGCCGTCGTCCGAGAATCGTGGTGTCTGATCGGTCGTCAGGTTGACGTTGATCGAGAGTCGCAGCGGCGCGGACCACGTCGTGCTCGCGGCGGTGTCACGCTTGATATAGTAGAGGTGCTTGCGGCCAGCGTCGGCGGGATCGGCGAGCGCGAACACCATCTCGAGGCTGTCGGTGGTCAGCGTGCCGTCGTCCTCGGGCGTCGCCGTGCTCGCGCCGGGGACCAGGCGGGGTGCGCCCCACGCGGGCAGGGGCGCCGGCGCATCGATCGCGGTGGCATCGCCGGCGACGTTCGCGCCATCGACCGAGCCGTCGGCGCCGAAATTGCCGCCTCCGATCTCGGCCTTGCATGCGCTCGCGAGGACCAGCAGTCCCCAGATCCAGCGACTGCGCATGGCTGCGATCTTACTCCACGCCGATGGGATCCGATCCACCTGCATTCGCTCACAGCTCGACGAGCGATGTCGGGTAGCGGCCCACCACGGAGGCGGGGCATACTGCCGAGTGTGGCGTTAAATCCACACGGGTTTGGCTTCACGTCGAGGGCAAGTGCGCCGTAATTTCAGGTGTTCTGAATGGTCTCGCAATTGCTTTCGTCACACGACCTGGAGGAGACATGAAGCTCAAGAATGCACTCGGTAGCTTGGTGTTCGCGTCGCTGTGCGCGTTGCCGTCGGTTGGATGCATGGTTCACGGCAGTGGCGGCGCATACGTCAGCGCGCCGGTCGCGGTGATCGAGGTCGAGCACGAGCCGCCACCGCCGCGCATGATGGTCGTCGATACCCGCCCCGGGTTCGTGTACATCCAGGGCCGCTGGGACTGGCGCGGAGGTCAGTGGGTCTGGCGTGACGGCTACTACGAGCGCGAGCGCGTCGGCTATCACTGGCAGCAGGGACGCTGGGAGCGCCGCGGGCGCGGCCACGTCTGGGTCGAGGGTCGCTGGGGCAGCGCCGCGAACCGCGTCGATCGCGCCGAGCGGCGAGAAGACCGTCGCGAGCGCGTGCGAGATCATCGCGAGGACCGCCGCGACAACCGCCGGGACCACCGGAACGACGGACGCGGCCCCATCATTCGCGACCACCGCTAGCAGGTGGTATAGGCGAGGGCGTGCGTAGTGCCGCTCTCGCTGTCCTGCTGATCGCCTGCAACAACGGTTCGGCCAAGCCGAACCCGAAGCCAGTGCCGCCGCCGGTGAAGCTGGCCGATGCCGGCGTCGCCGTTGTCGATCCGATCGGCGACCCCAAGTCGCCACAGGCGATCTACGCGCGGTTGTGCGCGCCGTGCCACGCGGCCGATGGCAAGGGCTACGCCGCGGACTTCGCGCCGTCGCTCGTCAACCCGACGTTCCTCGAGAGCGCGACCGACGAGTTCTTGCGCCGCTCGATCATCTGGGGTCGCCCGGGCACGTCGATGGGAGCGTACGGCAAGGCGCTCGGAGGTCCGCTCGAGGACGCCGAGGTCGACCAGCTCGTCGCGTGGATCCGCGCGAAGGGTCCGAAGGCGCAGCCGCTGCCGGTCGCCGCCAAGGGCGATCCCGCGCGTGGTGCGCCGCTCTACGCGCAGTACTGCAAGACCTGTCACGGCGATGCGACGACACGCGGCGAGGCGCCGCACCTCGCGAACCTCCAGTTCCTCACCGTCGCGACCGACGCGTTCATCCGCCACGCGATCGTCAAGGGGCGCCCCGATACCAAGATGCTCGCGTTCGGCGCGATGCTGACGCCGCAGCAGACCGACGACGTCGTCGCGTTCGTCCGCCAGCTCGGCCAGGGCGCGGTCGCGCAGGAGCTGTTGCCCGAGCCGAACGGCAAGGAGCCGCTCGTGATCAACCCGAAGGGCAAGAACCCGACCTGGAAGGCCCGCGACAACCGGTTCGCGAGCGTCGACGACGTCGCCAAGGCGCACGCGGAGAAGCGCAAGATGATCATCATCGACGCCCGGCCGCCGTCGGACTGGCGGCGCGTCCACATCGCCGGCGCGGTCCCGATCCCGTATCACGACATGAAGCGGGTCGACGAGATCATTGCGAAGCACAAGGACGCGTACGTCGTCGCGTACTGCGCGTGCCCGCATCACCTGTCGGGACTCGTCGTCGACGAGCTGATCAAGCGCGGTCACAAGAACGCGTTCGTGCTCGACGAGGGTATCAACCTCTGGCACCAGAAGGGCTACCCGGTCACCGCCGCCCCAGGCGTCAAGCCCGCGGCGTTCGAGCCGCATCACCACGGTACGCAGCCAGGCCACGAAGGCCACGGCCACTGATAGGGGACAGGCTACACAGCGAGCCGTCGCTGGAGCACGCGATCGTCGACGCGCACGACGGGTGTGACCGACTCGATCGCACCGGCGCGAAAGGCGGCGCGGTAAACAAAGTGCCCGCAGTGGACCGCACCGCTCCTCGTGGTCGATCTCGGCTCACCCCGCTCGGGGATCGAGTCAGGAGACGAGCGCCGGATCCCAGATCGGTGCGGTCGCTTCGTTCACGACATCTTCGAAGAACTGCGGAAGTTTGTTCGCCACCGCGGCGAAGTCTTCGCGAGGTAGTCCCAGAACGAAGGCGCGGCGGCGCGCGACGATCGGCATCACGACGGGTGCGCCCGCGAGGAACTCGGACTCTGCGGCAAGGCTGCCAGTCCCGAGGCCGGCCACGACCTCACCGTCGATGCCGACGATCTCGAGTCTCCCCGTCATCACGACAAACAGGTGTCGCGGTGGTTGTCCGAGCTCAACGAGCTGCGCTCCTTCCGTGACCTCGAAGAACCGGAAACGATCCGCGAGCTGCTCGCGCGTGCTGCCGTCGAGTCGGTAGAACAGACGGTGCGTCTCGAGCAAAACCGCGAGCAGCCGTTGACGCGCGAGATCCAGCAGCAAGTCGCGCAGCTCGGGCGCCGCGACGAGCAGCGCATCAAGGCAGCTGCGCGGGATCTCGAGCACGTGCGTGGTTTCGCATGCGATCGCCGTGATCGGCCGCGGCTCGCCCGAGCAGAGTCCGACGACCCCCAGCACGTCCCCCGGGCCGAGCTCGGCGAAGGTGCGCTCCTGGGCCCCGTCTCCGGCAGAGAGGGCCACCCGACCCTCCGCGATCATGTACATGGCGTCGGGCATCGATCCCTTGTGATAAAGAACCTCGCCCGCCGATAGCACGACGAGGCGAAGCGCCTCGATCACGAGCCGAAGCGACGCGGTGGACAGCCGAGCGAACATCGGTGCCGTCGCAAGCGCCTCGCGCTCGAAGACCGTATGCATCGCAGCACCGCGCACGGCTTCGAGGGAAATCTCGTATACCCCGGGGGCAGAAGGCACCGGCTGGACGCCCCTGATCTCGTCGCGCATCGACGAATCGAGCGTCCCCCTGCTCGGCCCGGGCGGCGGCCCGAGGCCCCGTCGATCTTGCAGCTCGAGCAATGCCTGGAGTGCTGCCTGGTCATCCGGCGACCGGCGCAGGATCAGCTTGTGGATCGCGATCGCGCGGAGCACGAAACCACGCGCTGCATAACCGATCGCGGCACGCCTGAATGCCGCGAGCGCGGTCTCTCCGTCGCCATGACGATCGAGACACTCGGCGAGCCCCTTGGGCCACATCGGTTCCTCGGGTTCGAGTGCCTCGAGCTCCCTGTATGCGGCAGCGGCGCCTAGATGCGAGCCGCGGCTGCGTTCGTACAGCACGATCTCGCGAAACTTGCGAACGCGGTCTTCGGACACTCCCTTTAGATGGCAGAGCCGTTCGGCATCGGCAACTCGCGTGCACCGGACGACTCCGTTGGCGCACAAACGAGTGCCGAGGTCTCGCTACGCGGCCACCCGCAAACCGCGAGGGTTTGGTTCGCACGGTTGGTGGTGAGGCCCCGGCAGGGCAGCGCGGACGACGACGCGAAGCAGGCGCAGAGTCCGGGGCCGCTGCCCTCGTCACGCCGCCCTTGCCGCACGCCGCAAAGGCGCGTTGAACCACCTCGCCCGCGCAGCCAGGCCACGAAGGCCACGGCCACTGAGCCACGGCGGCTGACCTACGCGTACTTGATCCCGATCGCTTCCTCGGCGAGCTCGTCGAACGACATCTGCTGGGTCCGCGCGAGCTCCTCCTGGGTGAACAGGATCCGCGCGGCGCGATCCTCGGCGCCGAGGAGCCGGAGCAGCAGCCGTCCGAGGATCTTGCCGAGGATCGGGTGGTTGTAGAGCTCCTGGGTCTTGATCATGAACTTCGAGAACGGCGCGCGCGCGACGGTCGGCTTGCGCAGCACGAGCTGGATCCGCTTGAACGCCTCCTGAACCCGGCGACCGCTCGGATCGGTGCGATCCATCGGCGCGAGGAAGACTTCCTGGAGGAACGGCTTGGCGTGCCACATCATCGTTGCGAGCTCGCGGGTCATCCGCGCGATCTCGCGAACCGACGGTCGCGGCCGCTTCGAGATGGCGGCGCGGTGCTCGTCCGAGCAGTAGTGCTCGGTCATGTGGAAGTCGACGGCGATGTGGCGCGACTCGTCGCGGTTGACGAGGTGCATCGCGCGGTGGCTCATCTCGTCGGCGACGTAGTCATCGAGCGAGCGGAGCAGGGCGACGTCGAGGATCAGCTCGCCCGAGGTGATGTACGCGTTCGCGATCTCGGGCGACGTGTTCTGGACAAGTGCGAGGAACGGCGGGCGAAACCGTGTCAGCGATGAGCTCTCGGTGTACGCGCGATAGTGGTGGACGTCGTAGTGCTGCGCGAGGCGCGAGGCGACGGCGGAGTGGCGCTTCTCGTCGGCGACGAACGTCGCGAAGATCTTCTTCAGCGTCGGATCGGTCGTCTTCTGGCGCTGGACCTCGAACAGCGCGCCGGCGAGTAGCTCGATGCCGGCCATGTCGACGAAGGCCTGGACGACGGCCTCTTCCTTGTCACGTGACAGCAACGGTGGCGGGATCGACCAGTCGAGATCATCGATCGACCACTGATCCCGGATGCACTTGTCGAGCATGCGTCCGAGGTCCATGGCTCGATGGTAGCGCAGTTCGTGGTGCATACTCGGCCCGTGAAGTGGCTCCAGGTGGCCGTGGCCGTGGCCATCCTGGCGGTGGTAGCGGCCTGTGACGGCGGCGCGCAGCCGTCGAAGGGAAACACGCTCGCTGGGATCCGCGAGCGTGGCGAGATCACGTGGGGCGCTGACATCCAGGGCGGCGAGCCCTACGTCTACGAGGATCCGGCGGATCCGTCGAAGAAGATCGGCTTCGAGGTCGATCTGATGGACGCGATCGGGCGCCGGCTCGGCGTCAAGCCGCGGATGGTCCAGTACAGCTGGTCGAACCTCGTGCCCTCGCTCGAGCGCGGCGACTTCGACATCGTGATGAACGGCCTCGAGGCGACCAGTGACCGCAAGGAGCGCATCCTGCTGTCCGAGCCGTACTACATCTACGCCGAGACGCTCGCGATCCGGAAAGGCGATCCGTATCGCTCGATCTTCGATCTCGTCGGCAAGCGCGTCGGCACGCTGAACCAGACCTACGCGCACGACATGCTGCGGTTGCTCGGCATCGAGCAGGTGCTCTACGAGGGCAACGAGGAGCCGTATCTCGATCTCGTGCAAGGGCGCACCGACGCCGTGCTGCTCGACAACATCATCGCGGACCGCTACGGCTGCATGCGACCGCAGCTCCATTGCCTGCCGTACGACATCGCGCGCGGCAGCTACGTGATCGGCATGCGCAAGGGCGACGCGGAGCTCAAGGCGGCGATCGATGGCGCGCTCGCGGCGATGCGGGCCGATGGCGAGCTCGAGCGGATCCTCCGCAAGTCGAAGCTGTGGGACGACCGCCAGACCGAGGTCACGCCGGTCTCCGGCACGACGGCGACCCGCAAGCGCAACTTCGACGGCGATCTGGTCGGCCAGTTCTTCCAGGCCGCGCTCGTCACGCTCGAGCTGTCGATCCTCGCGTTCCTGCTCGCGGTGCCGCTCGGCCTCTTGCTCGCGGTCTCGCGGGTCTATGGATCGTGGCCAGCGCGCACGCTCGCGCGGATCTACATCGAGCTGTTTCGCGGCACGCCCGTGCTGCTGCAGCTGTACGTCCTCTACTACGGCATCGCGTCGTACGTGAACCTCGGGCCGATGCAGGCGGCGGTGATCGGCCTCGGCCTCAACTACGCCGCGTACGAGGCCGAGGTCTATCGCGGTGCGCTGCTCGCGATCCCGCGCGGGCAGGGCGAGGCGGCACGCGCGCTCGGCCTCGGACCGTGGCAGACGCTGCGCCACGTGATGGTGCCGCAGGCGCTCCGGCTCGCGCTGCCGCCGATGACGAACGACTTCGTGGCGCTGCTGAAGGACTCCTCGCTCGTCAGCGTGATCACCGTGATCGAGCTGACGAAGCGGATGACCATCGCGGCCGTCGACATGCGGAGCTGGCTGGTCCCTGGCCTCGCCTGCGCGCTGATGTACCTGATGCTGTCGTTCCCGCTGTCGGAGCTCGCGCGGCGGCTCGAGAGGAGGCTCGCGCGTGATCAGCGTCCGCACACTCTCTAAGCGCCACGGCGATCGCAAGGTCCTCGAGGGCGTCAGCGCCGAGGTCACCAGGGGCGAGACGATCGCGATCGTCGGCCCGTCGGGCGGCGGCAAGTCGACGCTGCTGCGCTGCCTCAACTATCTGGAGAGCTTCGACGAAGGCAGTGTCGAGATCGCGGGCTTCAAGCTGCGGCCGAACATGGGGCGCGGCGATCGCCAGACCCTGCGCGAGCTGCGCACCCGCGTCGGCATGGTCTTCCAGGCGTTCAACCTGTTCCCCCACCTGTCGGCGATCGAGAACATCACGCTCGCGCCGCGCGTGGTTCGCGGGTTGTCTCGCGAGGTGACGATCGCCAGGGCCGTCGAGCTGCTGAAGCAGGTCGGCCTCGGCGATCGCGCGCGCGCGTTCCCGCACGAGCTTTCCGGTGGCCAGCAGCAGCGAGTCGCGATCGCGCGTGCGCTCGCCCAGGAGCCCGACGTCCTGCTGTTCGACGAGCCGACGAGTGCGCTCGATCCCGAGATGCGTGACGAGGTCATGCGGGTGATCCGCGATCTCGCGGCCAAGGGGATGACGATGCTGGTCGTCACCCACGAGATGCAGTTCGCGCACGACATCGCGAGCCGGGTCTGGGTGATCGACCGCGGCACGATCGCCGAGGACGGTCCGCCGTCGCAAGTCGTCGACAATCCGCAGACCGCGGTCGCCCGCGAGTTCTTCGGGCGGCTGCGTCGGTCCTGACGATCCAGCGACCGGGTCAGCGGGCGGCGCCGGCGAGCAGCGCCTTGATGTGAAGCGCGAGGCCTTCGCTCGGCGCGGTGCGTGCGCCCGTGGGGATCGCGGTGCACTTGCTGGTCTCGGAGCAGTAGGTCGCGCCTGCACACTCGAAGTCGTTCGTGCACGCGCCACCGGTCGCAACCTTGCCAACGAGCGCGCTGCCACACGCGGCCGGCATGTTCGGTCCTTCATCCCAGTAGCTGGTACAGGTCGGTGCGCCGGGGAGGCCCGCGATGCATGCAGCCGCGGCGGAGGCATCCCACGTGATCTTGCCGGCCGCGATCGACGCCTGCACGCTGGCGGCGTCGTAGTACTCCGCAGCCATCGGGTAGCACGCGGTCGGCGACGCACCGAACGCCTCGGCGAACGTCACGCCGGCGTCGGTCGGAAAGCTCGCCTTGCAGGCGTGCGCGTCGTCGCATTCCTTCTCGCCCATCTCGCCGAGGAAGGCCTCCGGCGTCATGTCGCCGGGCATCCCGCCGCCACCGCCGCCACCGCCACCGCCACCGCCGCCGCCGGTGCCGTCACCGGTGTCGTCGCCGTTGCCGCCGGTCGAGCCGGGGCCTTCCTCACCGACCTCGCCGGCGCAGCCGGCGGCGATCATCGAGACAAACAGGATCGAAGCGATACGGATGAACATCTGAGGCTCCTCGGGAACTTGGGTGTGGAATCGGGTTGTGTCGACGAGCAGTGCAACCAGTCGGCCACAGCGCCGACGACGTCGGGTCGTACGGCGACGCGCGCGTTCGGCGCTCGCGGCTGCGCGTGTCGTGCACGCGGGTGCGCGAAGTCGGCCGCGATCGCGACGACGAGGGCGTGGGGGCCGGGACCTCGACGGAGACCGCGCACTCATGGCGAGTCCCGGAGCCAGCGAGCGAACGTTCCTCGAACGGAGAGCTACTCGAACGACCCGAACAGTGACCGCTGCGCGGGCGGCTCTTCGGTGATCGGCGCGATGCACGCGGGCTCGTCGTTGGCCGCGCTGTTGACCTGCGTCGACACCGGCTCGGCGACCCAGCCGTCATCCGGTGGGATGCCGAGGAGCGCCCGCGCCGTGGCGCCGTCGACGCCCGGGTCGAGCCACGCGGCACAGGCCTCCGGCGACAGCACGATCGGCATGCGATCGTGGATCGGCGAGACCAGGCGGTTCGGCGGACCGGTCACGATCGTGAAGCTGAGCTGCTCGCCGGCGTCGGTGCGTGCCTTCGCCCAGAGGCCCGCGAATGCGAACACGCGGCGGTCACGAGGATGGAAGTAGAGCGGCTGCGCCTTCGCGGTCTTACCGTTCCCCAGGCCGTTCCCCAGGCCGTTCCCCAGGCCGTTCCCCAGGTGCTTCCACTCGAAGAAGCCATCCGCGGGCACCAGGCAGCGCCGGCGCTGGAGCGCGTCGCGAAACACGGCCTTCGCGTCGAGCGACTCGACGCGCGCGTTGATCATCAGCGGCGGTCGCTTGCCGCGCTCGCTGCCGGCCCAGTGCGGGACGAGCCCCCAGCGCATCATCTCGATCGTCCGCACGCCTTCGCGTAGCGTGACGACCGGTGCGGGCTGGGTCGGCGCGACGTTGAACCGTGGCTTCCACCACTCGTTCTGCGCGGCGACGCCGAGCGATGCCTGCAGATCCTCGATGACGCCTTCTTGACGCGTCAACGTGTAGCGCCCGCACATCGCCACAGTGTGGCCGACAGAGCGAGCCGGCGCTATGCGAGCCGGAGCAGGACGATCTGGAGGTAGCGGTCCGCGGGCTGCGCGAGCACCGTCGGGTACTCGGGCGGCAGCCCGGCTTGCTCGAGGATCGCGCCGCTGCGGTTCGCGAGGCGCAGCCCCTTGTGCGCGAGCTTCGCGAGCGAGCCGAGCTCGTGCGTGTTGGCGGCGAGCCACAGCAGGCCGTCGGTCGGGATCACGGCGGCGGCCTTCGCGACAAGCTCCGGATAGTCGCGGCCGAGGGCCCACGACCGGCCGCCGGCGCTCGACGAGCTCGGCGGATCGATCAGCACGAGGTCGTAGCGCTCCTTGTCCTTGGCGGCGCGCTGGAGGAACCGGATCGCATCGCCGACGTCGAACCGCCACCGTGCATCCTGCGCGAAGCCCGAGCGTCCGAAGTTGCTCTGCGCCCACGCCTGGACGCCCGCGGAGGTGTCGACCGACGTCACGGTCGCGGCGCCCGCACGCGCGCAGGTGACGCTGAGCGCGCCGGTGTACGAGAACAGATTGAGCACGCGCTTGCCCGCGGCAAACCGGGTGAGCCCGCGCCGCTGCTCGCGCATGTCGGTGAACAGGCCGTGGTTGAGGCCGCCGAGCGGGTGGACCTCGAACGGCACGCCATGCTCGGTGACGACGACGCGCTCGCCGGGCGGCGTGCCGACGATGTCCTGCGCCACCTCGTCCGCGCCGCCGCGCGCCCGCAGCTTGACGACCGCGCCGTCGAGCTTCGCGAACCCGACGATCGCCTCGGCGAGCTGGCGACCGACCGCGCGCAGCCCTTCGCCGTACGCATAGACCACCGCGGTGCGGCCGAGCACGTCGCACGCGAAGCCGGGGAGCGCGTCGCCGGCGCCGTGGATCAGGCGATAGGCGCTCGTCGATCCCGCGTCCCGGCCCGGGAGCTGGAGCTGCTTGCGCCACGCGAGCGCTCGCTCGACGCGCCACGCGAGCAGCGCGCCATCGATCTTCGGGAAGCCGTCGGCGAGCGTCGCCATCACACGCAGCTTCAAATTCTCGGGATCGGCGATCGCGAGGCCGACCTCGTTGCCGCCGTCATCGACGAGCGTGACGTGCTCGCCGGCGACCACGTCGGCGCCGACCCGCGTGCTGTCGACATCGCGCCCTCCGCCGGCGATGAACGCGATGGCGGGCGGCGGCAGGACGAGCTTCCTCATCGCGGCGCGCTCACTCGTCGCGCTTGCGCGGGCGGGCGATGCCGTACTCGTCGAGCCGGTTGATCAGCGTGCGGCGCGAGATCCCGAGCAGCTCGGCGGCGCGGGTCTGGTTGCCGGCGCACTTGTCGAGCGCCTCGAGGATCCGCAGCTTCTCGAGCTCGGCGACGGTCGCGCGGACCTGGCTCGGCATGTCGGCCGCGCTCGGCGCCATGATCCCCGGCGGCGGCGGGATCGTCGCCGCGTTGCGGAAGCTGCGGCCTTCGCGGCCAGGCACGCGCTTCGAGGGATCGTCGACGGTGAGGTGGTGACGCTCGATCGTCGAGCCGGTCGCGAGCAGCACCGCGCGCTCGCAAGCGTTGCGGAGCTCGCGGATGTTGCCGGGCCAGTCGTGCGTGCTCAGCCACTGCCGCGCTTCCTCGGTGATGACGAAGCTGCGGCCGAGCGGGCCGGCGGCAGACGCGATGAACTGCTCGGCGAGCGGCAGCACCTCGTCCTTGCGCTCGCGCAACGGCGGGATCTGGAACGACGCGCCGGCGAGCCGGAAGTACAGGTCACGGCGGAACCGGCCGGCCTCGACCTCGGCGGCGAGGTCCTTGCTCGTCGACGCGAGGTAGCGGACGTCGATCGGCCGCGCGCGCCCGCCCGGAGCGGTGTTCGACAGCCGGCGTACCGAGGCGTCCTCGATGACGCGGAGAACTTTTTGCTGGAGGCTTTGCGGCAGCTGATCGACGTCGCTGAGGAACGCGGTGCCGGCCTCGGCAAGCTCGAGCATGCCCGGCTTGTTCTGCGCCTCGATCCCGAACAGCTCGGCCTCGAGCTGCGGCTCGCTGATCGCGCTGCAGTTGATGCGAACGAACGGCGCGCCTCGCCGCGGCGACATCTCGTGGATGCGCTCGGCGAATCGCTCCTTGCCGACGCCGGTCTCGCCGACGACGATCACACTGAGCTTGCCGATCGCGATGCGCGCCGCCGATTGCTCGAGCGCGCCGAGCTGGCTCGTGCGGGGCGTGCTCTCGCGGCGCGAGCCCGCGCGGGTCTGCACCATGACGGTGACGGCACCGATCAGGAACGGCACACCGATCGTGAGCGCGACACGCTTGTTCGCGGGAAGCCGGCCGCCGTCGACGTAGGTGCCGTTCGAGCTGCCGACGTCCTCGATCTCGACGTCGGTGCCGAGCACGAGGTTCGCGTGATGCCGCGAGACCGATCCCGAATCGATGACGACATCGGCCTTGCTCGCGCGCCCGATCGTCAGCGTGCCGTTCGTCGGGAGCGGCATGACCTGGAGCGCGGCGCCGTCGATCACGAGCAGTACCCGATCGCCGAACGGGGCTTCCCGATCGATCTGCTCGGTCGTGGCGCCCACGTCGTCTTCGATCACCCGGGTAGGGTACGCGTTCACGCTCGCGTGCCGCAAGTCACCGGGCCGGAGGCGGACACGCCGGCGGCGCCGGCTCGAGCTTGCCCTCGCGCACGCGCACGGCGACCCGGCAGGCGATGTCCTCGACGATGGCGGCGGCCGGGCGCACATCGCGCTTGATATCGAGGATGCCGATCTGGCGGCCGGCGAGCTCGATCCGGCCATCCTGCGACCACGCCGCGCCGGTCATGTCGCCGAGCAGGTCGAGCGCGAACACCAGGACCTCGCCGGTCGCGCGGTCCCAGACCGTCATCGTGCCGCGACCGGACCGGATCAGAAGATCTCCGTGATGGTCGAGGACCGCGGCGGTGACCAGGGCGTCGGCGGGCTCGAGGCGGCGCACCAGGGCGCCGGTCTCGCCGTCGAGGATCGCGGTCGTGCCGTCGACCAGGGTCGCGGCGAGCCAGCGGCGGTCGCCCGAGGCAACGAGGAACGTGACGCGCGCCCCCACCGCGACGCGGCTGACCTCGCGGCCATCGCGGACGCGCACGACGTCACCGTCGAGCGTGCCGACGAAGATCCCGCCGGTTCCGACGGCGACCGCGACCGAGCCGGCGAGCGCGATCACGTGATCCCAGCGCTCGGTCCCGATCGTCCACCGCCACACCCCGAACCGTTCCTCGGGCTCGGCGACCAGCAGGTGGTCGCGATCCTCGAACCCGAGCGACCCGAGGTGACCCGCCGGCTCGGTCGCCTTGGCGACGGGCTTCGTCGCCTCGAACACCGTGAGCTCGCGCTCCGAGACCGCGCCGCGGCCCGACACGACGTCGACGGCCACGAACCCGAACCCGGTGCCATGCACGGTGCCGATGTGGCGGCGGCCGACATAGACGTGGTGCTCCTTGCCGCACGTGTAGGTGACCGCGATCCCGTCGCCGGAGAACGCCGCGCGCTTGCACGGCCGCGGGACCAGCTCGAGCTGCGCGGCATCGGCGCGCGAGATCGCGAGGCTGCCGTTGTCACCGACGGTGAGCGCGAGGTTGCCGACGACGTGCAGCGTGCGGGTGTCGCCGTGGTGGTGCGGGATCGAGGCGACGAGCTGACCCTCGCGGTAGTGCAGGAGCACGCCGTCGGCGCCGGCGATCCAGGTCTCGTCGCCGCGCACCACGTACTGCGCGATCGTCGGCTTGACGAGCATCCCGTGCAGCCACTTGCCGTTCGCATCGTGGATCACGAGGTCGTGCTCCGAGAGCACGCCGACGCGTTCGCCGTCGTCACTGAAGATCAGCGAGTGACCCGCGACCTCGGGCTTGAACGTGCGCAGCTCCTTGCCGTCGCCAGTCAGGACGTGCGCGAGCCGCTCCTTGTCGACATAGCCGATCAACCGGCCGTCCGCGGTACCGCCAAGCACGCCCTCGATGTCCCGGGCGAGCACGCGCGAGGTCATCTTGACGACATCGAACGAGACCACGTCGCCGTCGGTAAGCGAGACGTAGCGTCCCGTCGGATCGAAGATCGGGATTGCCGAGGCCTGACGGCTCGTGATCGCCAGCGAGCGGCGGACCTTGCCGTCGAGGCCATAGACCCGGATCGCGTCTTCCTCGAACACGGTGATCTCGTCGGTGGCAGGCCCGGCGTTCGCGGTCATCGCGACCGCGGTCGGCCGGAGGCGCTGGACGATCCGCGGCGCGCCGGGCTCGACGATGGCGATGCCATCGCGGCCGACCGCGAGCACGCGATCGTCGGGCGTGCGGGTCAGCGAGCTGATCCAGCCGAGCTCGGTGCCGAGCTGCGCGCGCTGCGTGCCATCGGTGTTCCAGAACTGGATGTGCGCGGTCTGGTCCGCGGTCGCGATCCAGGTGCCCTTTGCGGAGCTCGCGACCGCCGAGATCATGCTGTCGTGCCGCGACACGAGCTGGTACCGCCATCCGCGACCTGCGATCGACAGCATGAAGCGAAGCGCCGGCGAGTCCGCACCGCGCCGCATCGCCTCGCCGAAGTACGCGAGCGCGGGCAGCGAGCGGCCGTCGTTGAGCTCGCGACGGCCCTGCGCGATCAAGCTCGCCGTCAGCCGGTCCTCGGCGAGCTGCGCCGCGATCTGGGCCTCGCCGGCGCTGCGCTCGGCAGCAGCGCGGCTGCGATTCGCCGCGAGCCCGAGGTACGCCATCACGATCGCGACCGCGCCGAGCATGCCCATCGCGGTGATCACGAGGGCGCGGCGCACCTTGCGCGAGCGGCGCTCGGCGCGGTCGGCCTCGGCGGCGAACGCGCGCTCGGTCTCGGTCAGCGCGGTCGACCGCGTGGTCAGCTTGCGGAGCTCGGCGAGTGCCTCGCCACGCCACAGGAGATCCACGCGCTGACCTGCCTCGCGCCACCGCCGCGCCGCCGCGCGAACATCCCCGAGCAGCGCGCGATCCGCGGCATCCTCGCTGCGCCACCGCGCGAGTCGGTCCCAGCGTGTCGCGAGGCACTCGTGGACGATCTCGACGACATCGATCCCGTCATCCTCGCGGACGACGAGGAGCCGCGCATCGATCAGGTGCGCGAGCACGCCGGCGGCACCCGCGATCTGCTCGAGCTCGGCGCGTGGCGCCGGGATCCGCGTACCGTCGGCAGACACCAGCCGCGAGAACAGATCGCGAACGACATCTTGATCGCGCCGCGCGAGGCTCTCGTAGACCGTATCGGCATAGGTCGTGAGCGCACCGGCGACGCCGCCGAGCGCGACGTAGGCGTCATGCGTGATCTTGCGGGCCTGGCGATCGCGCGTGGCCCACAGTTGCGACGCGGTGAACGACAGCAGTGGCAGCGACGCCGGGCGGCCGGCGACCTCGGCCACCATGTCCTCGACGACGCGCACGTCGACGGTGACGCCGGCGCGGCGGGCAGGCTCGGTCACGATCCGGCGCAGGGCCTCGGGTGGCGGCGTCGCGAGCACGAACACCTCGAACCGCCCGCGAAACGCCTCGACGGCCTCGATGATCGACGCGAAGTCGTCGCGCAGCGTGACCACGACGCGCACCGGCGCGCTGCGACCGTCGGCGGCAGCCGCGAGCGTGGCCGCGAACCGTTCGCGCTCGGCGGGGTCGGCACACAGCGTGACGAGCTCCTCGAGCTGATCGATGACGATCACCAGGCCCCGCGGCGCGCGCTCGCCGAGGGCTCGCAGCCGCTCGGAGATCGCGGCGGCATCCTCGGTATCGCCGTTGACCGGCGGGAGCGCCGCGAGCGCATGCAGCGGGTGGCGCCCGGGCCGCATCGTGATGATCTCGTAGTTCTCGGCGAGCCGCGGCAACAGGCCGGCGTGGATGAACGAGCTCTTGCCGGCTCCCGACGGACCGAGCACCGCGACCATCGGCGCGCGCACGAGCCGATTCGCGAGCGATTCGATCTCGCGCTCGCGGCCGACGAACCGCGCGGCGTCGTCGACGCCATAGGCGGCGAGGCCGGGATACGGCGAGCTGTCGTCGCCCTCGTTCGCGAGGGTGTCGGCGTCCTCGGTCGTCAGCAAGCTGAGCCGCGCGGCGGCTGCCTCGTCGTCGCGCTCGAAGCCCCACGGTGCCGCGACCAGGCGGGCCGCGCCGCGCCCGCTGCGCCATAGCAGAAACAGCTCGGGCTCCGCGGATGGCAACGGCGACACGACCTGCACGAGCGGCGACAGCTTCGACACCACGCGGCCCTGGGCGTCGAGCAACGCGACCTCGCCGTCGGCGAGCGGCTCGCCCCAGACGACCACGCGCTCGCGATCGCGGCGGCGTGCACCCTGCCAGCTCTCCGCCGCACCGACGCGCCCGACCACGAGCTGGTACGCGAGCAGCGGCTCGAGCGCCTGCAGGGCATCGGCGACCGCTGTGATGTCGAGCGCGAGCGCCGCCGCAGTC
>JACCTC010000241.1 GCA_013812655.1 Deltaproteobacteria bacterium
ACGTTTCTTGGACTGGCGTCACGATCGACGCAGCATGATCCTCCCGACAGCTTCCGGATAGCCCACGCGGCCACAGCCGGAATTCCGGATTCCCGTCGCGGACTTGGCGCTATCTGATCGGCATTGAGGCTAGTTGAGGCTAGTTGCCCATCGGCGCTAACGTGACGAGCACGAGCAGGTACGCAACGACAGGCACCAAGGCGATTCCAGCCATCGTCGCACCCGCCGACGACTTTGAGACCCTCGCTGATTTGATCTGAATGACGTGTCCCGTGACGACGCCCGGCGTCTTGGCCTTCCAGGTGAACATCCCGTCGCGGATCGTGAGGTCACGGACTTCGCCCGTCACGTGCATGCCGCCATCGAACGCCAGCTCGATCTCCGTGTGCGGTGTCAGATCAAGCACGTGACCGTGGACGTCGCGCACCGTTGACTCCGGCCGCGCGTACTCGCGATCGAGCCGACCGAGCTGCGACGCCTTGAAAGGATGGTTCATCGAGCATGCGCCGCACGCGATGGCGACGATCACCGCCACTCCGCTGGAATGCCTCATCGGCTCAGTGAGCCACGCCGGTGCACGCCAATGCGGACGTTCACGCATTGTTCACGCCACGCCACGTCACGCGCGGCATACGCCGATGGTACCCGCTACGCCGCGCGCGCGATCGTCGACAGCTTCGCCGCGAGCCCCATCCGGTAGAACCGCCGCAGCTCGCCGAGCATCTCGGGGATCCGTCGACGCGTCACGAAGGTCTCCTCGAGCCAGGCCGCGTAGCGCTGCGCGTTGTCGTTCGCGGCGCGGTAGCGAGCGCGCTCCTCGTGATCGAGATCGGGCTCGTACTCGGCGTCGGCGAACAGCCGCTGGCGCAGCGCCGAGGAGACGTCTGTCTCGGGCGCGGTGGTCAGCAGGCAGGTGACGTACTTGTCGACCTCGGCCTGGAGCTCGAGCTCGAGCTGGCTGACCGGGCGCTCGGCCCGCGCGCAGCAGATCGTGTAGATGAAGTGGCTGACGCCTTCGACCGCGAGCAGGAAGTCGCCGAGGTTGTGGTCGCCGAGCCGGCGCGACGGGTCGTTGGCAGCGAGGTTCGCGAGCACGCTCGGATCGATGAACAGCGCGACGGACATGTCCCCATCGTCCTCGCAGACGAGCAGCTGCTCGCGTGGCCGGCGCGCGGTGACGAGCTCGTCGCGGACGTCCGCGCCGACGACGTACTCGTGGACGTCGACACCGGTCGTCACCCGGTACAACGACTCGAGCCCGCGCTGGACGCGAGCGAGCGTCTTCACTACTGGATGACCCTCGTACCGGCGTCGACGATCAGCCCCGCGGCCTTGAGCTTCTTCTCGATCCACTCGTCGCGGGTGCGCAGCCACATCTCGTAGAGCCGGCCGATGTCGGGCGTCGCAAAGTCGACCCGCTTGCGGACCGCACCGAGGACATCGACGAACTGCGGGAAGTTCGCTGCGAGCTCCTCGTACACCTCGGAAATTGATTTGCTCGTGCCGAGCTGCCTCGCGAGCTGTGCGTACGCATTCTGGCCGAGCCCGACGTAGTAGTCGGCGCTGACCATCGAGCGGGTCAGCGAGTCTGCGAAGAACCCGGCGACGTAGAGGCTCGTGTCGCCGACCTGCTTGAGGTTGCGTACCCGCTCGCCGGGATCGTCGACGGGTTGCGCCAGCTTCATCCCGAGCGGCTCGTCGGTCAGCCGCGCGCGCGTGAAGTCGCCGAGCAAGCCGACGAGGTACCAGCTGGCAGGTTCGGAGGCATCGAGATCGACAGCCGAGAGGGCATCGCTCACGACCTCGTGAAAGAACTCATCCACGGAGGCAGCCAACGTTACGTCCATGGTTTGATCTTCTGCGAGTCCGGGGCCAACGCAAGATTGCGTTTGATCACCATCCCTTAGAGACCCTCCGGACGAGGCGCCTGCGCACGGCTCGGCTGTGGGTTGCTCTGCTACTCGACCGTTCGTGTAGTCGTGAACAAAAACCGACCTGTATCCCCTTGCGCGAAAGGGCCCCAGCGCTTACCAAGGCGGCCGTTAGCAGTCGTTCCAGGCGAGTGCTAACAATCGTCGAAATCTGCTGGAAACATCACTCTGAGGAGCACAGCGCTATGAACGTCCGCCCGCTACAGGATCGCATCCTGGTCCGCCGCGTCGAAGAGGTCGAGAAGACCCGCGGCGGCATCATCATTCCGGACTCCGCGAAGGAGCGCCCCCTCGAGGGCAAGGTCATCGCCGTCGGCTCGGGCAAGCGCCTCGAGGACGGTCAGCTGGTCAAGCTCGACGTCAAGGCGGGCGACCGGATCCTGTTCGGCAAGTACGCCGGTACCGAGATCAAGGTCGATGGCATCGACCACATCATTGTGCGCGAGGACGAAGTCCTTGGCGTGATCGAGTCGTAAGGAGAATCCCATGGCTGCCAAAGACATTATTTTTGATGAGAAGGCCCGGAGCCGCGTTGCCGCGGGCGTCGATACGCTCGCAAATGCCGTCAAGGTCACCCTCGGCCCGCGTGGCCGCAACGTCGTGATCGAGAAGTCGTGGGGCGCTCCCACGGTCACCAAGGACGGCGTCACCGTCGCCAAGGAGATCGAGCTCGAGAACAAGTTCGAGAACATGGGCGCGCAGATGGTCAAGGAGGTCGCGTCCAAGACCTCCGACAACGCCGGCGACGGCACGACCACCGCGACCGTGCTCGCGCAGGCGATCTACCACCAGGGCAGCAAGCTCGTGGCGGCCGGTCACAACCCGATGGAGCTCAAGCGCGGTATCGACACCGCGGTTGCCGCCGTCATCGAGTCGCTGAAGAAGCTCTCGACGCCCACCAAGGGCAAGGACGAGATCGCCCAGGTCGGCACGATCAGCGCGAACGGCGATGCCGAGATCGGCGAGATGATCGCCGAGGCGATGAAGAAGGTCGGCAAGGAAGGCGTGATCACGGTCGAAGAGGCCAAGACCATGACGTCCGAGCTCGACGTCGTCGAGGGCATGCAGTTCGATCGCGGCTACCTCTCGCCGTACTTCGTGACCGACACGGAGCGCATGGAGGTCGTCCTCAACGACTGCTACGTGCTGACGCACGAGAAGAAGATCTCGAACATGAAGGAGCTCCTGCCCGTCCTCGAGCAGGTCGCGAAGCAGGGCAAGCCGCTCCTCATCATCGCGGAAGACGTCGATGGCGAGGCGCTCGCCACGCTCGTCGTCAACAAACTCCGTGGCACGCTGCAGATCTGCGCCGTCAAGGCGCCGGGCTTCGGCGATCGCCGCAAGGAGATGCTGAAGGACATCGCGACCCTCACCGGCGGCCAGGCCGTCACCGAGGATCTCGGCCTCAAGCTCGAGAACCTGACGCTCGCGGACCTCGGGTCGGCCAAGCGCATCTCGGTCGACAAGGACAACACGACGGTCGTCGACGGCGCCGGCAAGAAGGCCGACATCGAGGCGCGCGTGAAGCAGATCCGCAACGCGATCGAGGAGACCTCCTCCGACTACGACAAGGAGAAGCTCCAGGAGCGCCTCGCCAAGCTCGTCGGTGGCGTCGCCGTGATCAAGGTCGGCGCTGCGACCGAGGTCGAGATGAAGGAGAAGAAGGCCCGGGTCGAGGACGCGCTCCACGCGACCCGCGCGGCCGTCGAAGAGGGTGTCGTCCCCGGTGGCGGCGTTGCCCTCCTCCGCGCACAGACCGCGCTCGACAAGCTGAAGCTCTCCGAGGAGCAGCAGTTCGGCGTGAACATCGTGCGGCGCTCCATCGAGGAGCCGCTTCGCCAGATCTCGCAGAACGCGGGCGTCGACGGCTCGATCGTCGTGTCCAAGGTCCGCGAGGGCACGGGCCCGTTCGGCTTCAACGCCGCGACGCTCGAGTACGGCGATCTCGTCAAGGCTGGCGTGATCGACCCGACCAAGGTCGTCCGCACGGCGCTCCAGAACGCGGCGTCGGTCGCGTCCCTCCTGCTGACGACCGAGGCGATGATCGCCGAGCGTCCGAAGAAGGAGAGCGCGGGTGCCGGCGGTGGCGGCGGCGGCCACGGTGGTGGCGGCATGGGCGGCATGGGCGGCATGGGCGGCATGGACTTCTAGTCCAGTCACCACGCACGTTTTAAGAACGGCGGCGCCCGCGAGGGTTGCCGCCGTTTTTTTTTGCCGGCTCGTTTTCGGTTAGCGGTGGCGGCGCTCGACCACGATCGCGCGCGGAACGCCGCGGTCGCGCCGCAGCCGCGCGCAGTCGGTTTCCCACAGCGCGGTCAGCCACACGAGGCCGACCTCGATCGCGTACCAGATCACGATCGCCAGCATTGCCGCGAGCGCGACCGCGTGAATGCCCGGCCAGCCTTCCGGCAGCCAGCCCGTGATCCGCCAGATCACGAGCGGTCCGATCACCGCGGTCAGCCCGATCGCGAGGACGCGGCGGTAGCGATCGAGCCAGCCGACCCGGCGATCAAGGCGGTCGATCTGCCGGAGCCGTTGCTCGTCGGGAGACAGGTCCGCTGACACATGCCCATCGTAGCACCGGCCGGTCGGTGCGCCGCTCGCTATTCCTTCGCGAGGTCAGCGCACTTGGCGACGGCTTCCGCGGTCTTCGCCGCGATCATGCAGTCGACCTGCTCGTCGTTGTTCGCGGACTGGCACTGGCGGACGAAGAAGTCGACGTCAGCCTCGAGCGCGTTGGTGAACTTCGAGAGCTCCTTCTCGCGGGCCAGCTGGCGCTCGGCCTCGGGGAGCGCGTCGATCCGGGCGTTCGCCTTCTTCCAGTACATCAGCGTCGCATAGTTGCGGCTGGCCTGTTCGCACTTCTGAGCGTCACCCTTGCAGGCCGCGAGCGCGAGGAGAACGACGACGAGGGCGGCGCGCATGGGTGGCTGCGTACCACGCGGATCGTGGCGATGCGATAGGCTGCGACCATGCGTCGCGCGGCCCGAGATGGAGCGAGCCAGCGAACGCTGGCGAGCGCGGCCGTCTGCCTCGGGCTATTGCATGCCGCGGCGCACGCGTCCCCGACTGCCGTGACAGTGGAGGGTGGCGCGGAGGCCGACAGCAATCTCCAGCGCGTCGAGACCGGCGCCGGGCTTCCGACCGAGCGGCTCGGCGGCTCGGTGATCCGGGTCGGGGCGCGGGTCGATCATCGAGGCGTCGCCGCGGGCGGCGCGTTCGCGCTCGCCCTGCAGTCGCTGTCGCGGCTCGTCGCCGGCAACGAGGCGACCCCCGAGAACGTCGCGCTGCTGACCGCGGATCTCCGGTGGGTCCACGCGATCGGCAAGCGGCCGGTGTCGGCGGGCTTTGGCCTCGTGTTCGCGGATGCGCTGCCGCTCGCGGACGAGGTCGGCGCGCGGACGTTTCGCAACCTCGGCGCCGACGCGCTGCTCGTGCTGCGTGGGACCGAGGACCGATCGCTGACGCTCGCCGTCGGCCCCCGTCACTTCGAGTACAAGCCGGACCACGACTTCGACTGGATCGGTGCGGCGATCAGCGCGCGCCTCGATCTCACGCTGTGGGAACCGTCGGGTGGCACCCGCAGCGTCGAGCTCGCGGCGATCGTCGGCTTCGAGGCGCGTGCGTATGACAGCCGCGCGCGCGCGAGCGCATGTCCCGACGACGCGCCGCCGAGCCCCGAGTGCTTCGCGCCGACCACCCTCGCGCGCCGCGATCGCTACCAGCGCGCCGGCGTCGAGCTGACGTGGGTCGGTCGCGTGGTCGCGGCCGCCGGCTACCAGCTCACGGTGATCGACTCGAACAGCTACGGCCAGTCGCTCGTCCGGCACCGCGCGACCGTGTCGACGACGACAGATCTGCCGGGCAAGTGGATCGGCACAGCGCTCGCGACCTTGCAGATCGATCAGTACCTCGATGGCGTCGTCGTCCAGAAGGATCTGCAGCACCAGGAGTTCACGAACCTCGACGACGCGAACCGCAGCTCGCTGCAGCTCCGCATCGCGCGCAAGCTGACCGTGGCGTGGTCCCTCGAGGCGCGCGGTGCGATCTGGCGCGACCTCGGCGGCACGCTCGACACGTCATTTCGCCGCGAGCTGGTCTATCTCGGCGGCGTCTACAACCGCTGACCGCTACTTGCGGAGTTGCTTCGCGCGCTGCTCGACGAGCGCACGCTTCTGCCGCAGCAACTCGAGCTTGGCCTTCACGGCATCGCGCGTCTTCGCGGCAGCCTTGAGGCGCTGCCCCGGATCACCGGAGCGCTGCGCGCGGCTCAGCGAGTCGATCGTCGACGGATCGACGACCTCGGAGAGCACGATCGACGCCTCGGCCTCGAAGCTCGGCGGCGGCTCGGAGCCACCGCCACCGGTGCCAGTCGTGCTGCCGGCATCATCCTGCGGCGAAGCTTCGCCAGCTCCGAAGCCGCGGCCGCCGGAGGCCTGCTGCGGGTTGCGGCTCGGCTGGCTGTCGTCGCGGCGATCGAGGACGATCGCGCGGTCGTGCGACTTGCGCAGCTCGACGACACGCTCGAGATCCTTGCTCTGCTTCTCGAGGCCGGCGATCTGACGCTGCAGCTCGGCCTCGGCGTCCCGCAGCGCGGAGGCCTGCTGGTCGAGATCCTCGGGGTCGGCGTTCGGGTCGACGTCGAGGTTCGGTAGCACGATGCGGCGCACCGGGCGCTTCACCTGCGGCACGAGCTGAGACTTCAGGCGCGCGAGCTGCTCGGCGCGCGCACCGCTGGCACCGCCCGCGAGCTCGCTGTCGATCGCGCCGACCAGCACGCGGCGTGCACCGGCGAGCTGGGTCTGTGCGGTCGCGAGCTCGCGCGTGACCCTCGCGAGCGCGGTCGCGGTCTCGTTCGCCTGCGACAGCCGGTCCTTGAGCTCGCGCTCCTGCCGCCACGACTTACGCTGCTGCTTGAGGCGGTCGATCGCGCGAAGCTCGCCTTCCCACCGCGCGTGGAGCTCGTTGCGCTGAGCGTTCAGCGCGAGCACCCGCCGCTCGGAGGCGGTCGCGACCTCCTGCGCCTTGACGGTCACCGCCGCGGGCGAGCCGGGCTGCGCCCATGCGGTGGCCGAGGCCACCGTCAGGACGAGCACGATCCACCACCGGTACATGGACCTTAGGGATAGCAGCCGCCGTGCCACCCTCAAGTGCTCGTCGCAGGCCGGGTATGACGCGTCCCACACCTTTGAATGTGTTGTGTTCCCGGTCTCACGTCTCAGTTTCCTGAGGCCTCTCGGCCGCGAGCCGCAACACCAGATACCGCAGGGCGGCCGTCGCCATGGTCGCCACGACACACAGCGGCTCCTCGCCGGGGCGCTCCCACAGCAGATAATCGCGGGCCTCGGCATCGACCGGCGCGTGATAGCGCAGGCGGCGGAGCCGAAAGCCGCCCGCGAGCTCGAGCACGTCACCCGTGACCGGGATCGCCGGGTCGAGGGCGCGCCCGTAGCGGGACATCACGCGGTCGACCGCGGCGACTGAGAGCTCGCCCTCCGTCCCGTCATCGTCGCGGAGGTGGAGGTGTGCGCCGGTGGCCGTCGCCCAGCTCTTCGCGTGGGTGCCATCGCTGAGGATCCGCTCGTCGAGAAGCAGCACGGCGCGCATCGTACGCTAAAGTCCGTGGCATGCGATGCGACGGCCGCGTGCTCGTCACGACCACGATGCTCGTCACCGCGTGCGGCGGCGGGCAGATCCAGGAGCGGTCGGCTGTCGATCTGACGAAGCACCTGCCCGCGAGCTTCGAGATCGAGCGGCCGCGCGAGGGCGACGCGCGCACCGTGAAAGTCCGCGTCTGGGTCGACGCCGCGATCCGCGCGCTGCCGCGGTGGAAAGATGACATCGGCGATCACATCGACTACGCGAACCAGGTCCTGACGCCGCTGGCCGGCGTACGCCTCGCGATCGAGGGCTTCAAGGACTGGAACCGCACGGGCGAGCCGCACCAGGCGCTGCAGGCACTCGCCGCCGAGGACAAGGGCGATGGCGTGACCTGGGTGCTCGGCTACATCCTGCCACCCGATACCGCGACGAAGGCGATGGGCGAGCTGGTCTACGCCGAGCCGCTCGGCAAGCACGTCATCGTGCGCGGCTGGGGCGAGCGCCCGGAGGCCACCGTGCTCGCCGGCTCGCTGCCCGATCTGAAGGACGGCGAGCGTATCGAGGTGCTCGCCGCGCACCGCCGGCACAAGCAGGCGGTCGTGCTGCTGAATGGACTCGCGACGACGCTCGGCGCGATCGCCGAGACCGATCCGGCGTGGATCAAGCACCCGTCGTACTCGGTGAAGCAGAGCGGGTTCTCGGAGCGCAGCCGCGAGCTGATCACGCTCGCCCTCGATGCCCGCCAGGCCGAGGAGACCGAGCAGGTGATCGCGAAGAAGCTGCTCGCGGCGATCGAGAAGTCCGAGTGGGGCGGCTGGATCCAGGCCGATCGCGATCAGGTCACCGCGCGGATGCGGAACCTGCTCGACGCTGCCAGGGCCGGCAAGACCGCCGCCGACGTGCCGCCCGCCGCGTACGACCAGTACACGCGGATCAAGGCGATCGCAGGGCGTGGCGACACCGTGAACGCGCTCGCCGAGCTCGACAATCTGCTGTCCGCGTATCCCGGCAATGCCGCGATCCACCAGCTGCGATGCGAGATCATGCTCGGCAAGCCCGGGATCGCCGACAAGGCAACGCGTACCGCATGCACGCGCGCCAGCGAGCTCGCGCCCGGCGATCCGACACCACACCTCGCGGTCGGCACCGCGCTCGTCAAGATCGGCGACATCAAGGCCGCGCGCGCCGAGCTCGTGCAGGCCGAGGGCAAGATCGGCAACCTGCCGGCAGGCAAAGAAGACGCGTGGCGCAAGCTGATCGCGACCTACCAGGGCATGGGCATGCTGACGTGGACCGAGGAGGCGATCGCGAAGGCCAAGCTCGATGACGATCCGGTCGCCGCGCAGATCGGCCAGGTCCGCGCGCGCTACGGCATCCCCCGCAGCACCAAGCTCGTCGCGCCGACCGACGAGGCCCTGCTGGTCGCCGCGATCCGCGCCGCGCTCGATCAGGTCTACGCGAGCAAGTACGGCGAGGCCGAGAAGACCCTCGACGCCGCCGACAAGAAGTGGCCCGGCGCGCCGGGGCTCGCGGCGGCGCGCTGCGATCTCGCGCTGCGCGTCGGTCAGGTCGGTGCCGCACGTGCCGCGTGTCAGCGCGCGCTCGCCGGCGATCCGAACGCGTCGTGGGCGCTCTATCTGTCGGGCGTGATCGCGCTGCGCGACGCGAGCGGTACGCGTGCCGGGATCGAGAAGCTCAAGCAGGCGATCCGCATCGATCCGGAGCTCGGCCAGGCGTGGCGGACCCTCGCGAAGGCCTACGACCGCGCGAAGGACAAGGCGGCGCTCGACCAGCTCGCCAGGGACTACCAGGCGAAGTTCGGTCAGCCCCTGCCCCGCTAGACGCGGTCGCGCGCGAGCCAGCACGCCTCGCACGATATACTCGCGAACCGTGACGTTCCTCCGCCGCATGTTCTCGTCGGACTACCGCGCCGCGGTGGCGGCCGAGGCGTCGGGGAACGTCGATCTCGCGGCCGAACGCTACGGCCTCGCCGGCGAGCATGCCGATGCGGTGCGCATGCACCTCGCACGGGCAGCGCGCGCCCCGAGTCGCAATGCCGAGCTCGCGGCGCTACGCGACGCGATGCGCTGGGCCGGCGAGGATCCGGCGCTCCAGCGACAGGCCGCCGCGGCACTCGGTCGCGCGCTGTGGGAGGCCGCGAAGGCCGAGGGCATCGCGACCGAGCGCGATCGCCAGCGCGTACGCGAGGCGTCCGATCTGCTCGTCCGTGGCGACGATCACGCGCTCGCCGGCGAGGCGCTCGAGGCGATCGGCGATCATCTCGCGGCCGCGAACGCCTACTCGGCGGGCGGGCTCGTCGAACGCATGGAGGCGGCGCTCGCGAAGGATGACGATGCCGCCGGCCAGGCGCGCGAGGAAGCCGATGCGTTTGCCGGCTACCAGACCGCGATGCGTGTCGGCCGGCGCGACGAGGCGCGTAGCGAGCTGGTCCGTGCGGTCGCGGCCACGAGCGCGGCGGCCGAGTATCGCCGGCTCCTCGATCAGCTCGACACCGCGATGCTGACCGCCGGCAAGGTCGAGCTCAAGCGCCGCACCAAGCCGCTGATCGTCGCGTGCGGCGCGCCGAAGCTCGCGCTCGGCCGCGATCCGCTGTGCGACCTGACACTGCGCGCCGGCGGCGTGTCGCGGCAGCACGCCGAGATCGAGTGGTCGGGCGACGCGTTCGTCCTCCGCGATCTCGACTCGCGCAACGGCACGTCGCTGGCCGGGATGCCGCTCGCCGGCCGGGTACCACTCGTCGGCAGCGGTCGGTTCGCGCTCGGCGACGAGTGTCTGCTCGACTTCGAGTGCACCGACGGCGTGCTCGTCGTCCGCGCGGCGGGTGGCCTCGATCGCGGCGTCGCGCTGATCGCCGCGCGCGACGCGACGCGCTTCGACCTCGCGCCCGTCGGGCTCGGCCTCGACCTCGTGTTCCAGCGCGGGCGCCCACTGCTCGGGCGCGGCACCTCTCGCGACGTCACCTTCAACGACGAGCCGCTCGGCGACATCCGGGTCCAGCTGATCCGCGGTGATCGCGTCGTCGCCGGTGGCGAAGAGATCGATATCGGCTGATGGCGGGCTTCTTCAAGCGACTGTTCGGACGGCCCGGCGGCAAGACGCTGCCGCCGGTCATCGCACCGCCCGTCGTGCCGGAGCCCGTACACCTCGGCAGCGAGGACGAGGCGTTCCTCGCACAGCTCGTCGCCGATCTCGCCGAGGGCAAGCGGCGCGATCAGATCAGCGGCCCCGACGTGCTGAAGCGAATCGACGCCGTGTGGGCCTCGGGCCACGAGCGCCTCGCGATCGAGTGGATGGAGAAGCTCCTCAGCATCCCCGAGATCCCGCTGCCGGCCACCGCGCCGCTGCGCGCGAACCTCGTCGAGCGCTACGAGCAGCGCGGCGAGCTCGAGGCCGCGCTTGGACACCTCGAGAAGCTGACGATCGATGCGCCGTTCGCGCTGCGCGCGCACTACCTGCTCGCCGAGCACGCGCGCAAGCGCGGTGATCACGAGAGCGCCCTCCGCCACTACGAGGCGGTGCTCGGCCGCGACGTCGACTATCCCAACGTGCGCGTCCGCGTCGATCGGTTGCGCCAGCAGGTCGGCCGCGCCGCACCGGTCGCGGGCGAGACGATCGCCGGCGGAGACGTCGCCGGGGTGCAGGCCGGCGCGCGTTACCGGCTGGTGCGCGAGCTCGGCCGCGGCGCGACCGGCGTTGTCTATCTCGCGCGCGACGCCGAGCTCGACCGAGACGTCGCGATCAAGCTGCTCCATCCGCACCTCGCTGGCACCGAGCGCGCGGATGCGCTCGCGCGGTTCTTCCACGAGGCGCGGGTGATGGCGTCGCTGCGCCATCCCAATGTCGTCGCCGTCCTTGACATGGACGAGGCATCGCGCCGGATCGTCATGGAGCTCGCGGCGGGCGGCACGCTGAAGGACGTGCTGCGCGAGCGCGGTCCGCGCCCGCTCCGGCGCGCGATCGAGCGCCACGGCCAGGTCCTGTCGGCGCTCGCCGCCGCGCACCGACGTGGCATCGTCCACTGCGATCTCAAGCCCGCGAACCTCATGTTCCGGCGTGACGTCGATCTACCCGGCGTCGAGGTGATGCTCGGCGACTTCGGCGTCGCCCACTTGCCCGACGCGACCGGCCAGGTCGGCGCGGTCGCGAAGAAGGAGGCGATCGGCACCATCTCCTACATGGCACCCGAGCAGCGGCGCGGCGAGCTATCGCCGGCATCCGATGTCTACGCGAGCGCGGTCGTGCTGTTCGAGAACCTGACCGCGCGCACGCCGTGGTCACGCGAGCGCCTGATGGCGGGCATCCGCCGCGCCGAGGACTTCATGCTCCCCGCCTCCGTCCTCGCGCCCTACCCGACCGTCGCCGAGGAGGTCCAGCAGCACCTGCTGCGGATCGGCGATCCCGATCCGGCAAAGCGGCCGAGCACCGCCCAGGCCCTCGCCGACTCGCAGCGTTTGCGCGAGCGTCTGATCGCCGCCGGCGCCGTGTGACGGCCTCGCGGTCGCATCTACGTGATCACGACGCGCGACGTAACGCCTGCAGCACATCCAGCAACATGCTGCGGTTGTGTGCGTACGCGTGGGCCAGATCAGCGATCGCCAGGCGGTCAGCGATCGATCTCGGCGCAAGCTCGACGTCGTCGCCGGACATTCGCACCAGGCCGTCCTCTACGAGCTCGCAGGCCATGTCGCGAACCTGCCGCTTCGACAGTTCCAGCTGTCGCGCAGCGAGGTGCACCGAGACCGTGCTGCATGCGGCGCCATGCAAGGCGAGCAAGAGCTTCAGCTTCTCGAGGTGGTCGACATACGAGTGGAGAAAACCAACGACGCTCCTGGTCAACTGCATCGGTGTGGTCATGACGGTATTCACGTTGATGGGGCCCTCCTCGGGTGTTCACAGCGCACGAATCGGCGCCTTTCGCGAAGCGTCCTCGACGATCGGCAACTGCAAGGCGCGAAGGAGCATGGGCAGCGCAATCCCACCGGTCACCAGGCGCATGTGATCATGTTGTGACCGCACGTATACGACGCGCGCACTTCGCGCGCCGCGCAGCTTTCCCGCGCGAGGTGGCGGAAACCTGTCGAACACGAGCGTGTCGGGTAACGCGGCGTGCAGCTGTTCACTCCAACGGCGGGTGAGCGCCGCGGCATCGATCAGACGACGGCCAGCGTTCGAATCGAGCCATTCTCGAAACTTCGGCATCTCTCCGTACAGCGCGTCGACGAGCACGATCGTATCGATGCGTTCCTCGTCGAGCCACGTCGCCAGCGTGCGATGCGCGCCCGAGTGGGCGACCGCAACGACCCGTCCTTCCGGCAACGGTTCTTCGATGCGAGCAGCGACGACATCGAGCAGCTCGTCGATGTTCGTCCACATCACACGCCCGTTCGGGCCGTCCGGCGCTTCGCATGCAATGAACAGCGCGTTGATCTTTGATTCGGCAAACTGCCTCGGCAGTCGATGCGCCCTCCACGCACGATCGACCCCGGTGAAGTATCCGTGCACGTAAACGACAATCCCGGCCGTCGCGCGGTCGTATCGTGCAGGTGACCAGACATGTACGGCGCCGTTCTCCGTACGCAGGCGAACGTGGGTCGGTCCCGTGGTCCCCGCCTCTACCGATGTACCCGCAAGTATCATCGCGAGCACGCAACCTGCGAATCGCACACTGTTCGCGGTCACAGGTTAGAAGACGGCGACCTTCTCCCCGTGTTCACGGGGAATGTGGCGACGACGAGCTAGCTTCCCTGTGCGCGAGCGCTCGCCAGGCGTTCCAGCTCCGCCTTCAGCTCGGTGAGCTGTTTTTCGGTAGCTTCGCGTTCTGCAATCGCGGCGTCACGTTCTCGCTGGGCCGCATCGCGTTCGGCGCGTGAGGCTTCGCGCTCGCGACGACTGCGATCGCGGTCCTTCGCTGCTTTCTCGCCTTCGCGCCGGGCGTCTGCAGCAACCTTCTCGAGGTTCGCGCGGGCGTCCTCCGCAGCCTTGCGCTCGCGGCGTGAGGCTTCGAGCTGGTGCATGATCTGGCGCGTCGCGGCGTTCGCATCCTTCAGGGCGCGCTCTTTGGCTTCGATCAGGGTCGCGTAGGAACCGCGCTCGTCCGCCAGCGACTTTTCGAGGGCGGTCAGATTCAGGCGTTCCGCCGCTAGCTTGGTGCGTGTCTCGTCGAGCTCGACGCGCGATCGCTTGACGCGCCTGCTCAGTCGCGTCTCCTCCGCCTTCTGTACAGCGACCTCGCGATCGAGCTCGTCGCGCTGTGCACGCAATTGAGTCACGGTCGAGTGTGTTCCAGCCGCGAGCCCCGTGAGCCCGATCGCGACGAGCACGGTCAACGCCAGCTGCGGATTACGGCGGCACCACAGCCCGATGCGTAGCAGGCGCGAACGATCGAGCGTGGTCGGGCGTCGCGCGAGGAACGCTTGCAGCTCGTTTGCGAGCGCTGCGGCGGTCGCGTAACGCGCCTTCGGATCGATCGCCATCGCCTTCTCGATGATGCGCTTCAGACGCGGCGAAACCCGTTCGCCGTCGCGGCTGCGGTCCAGCGGGGCCGGACGCTCGGTCGATGCAGCGACCTCCCACGCGCTGAGGTCATCCGAACGGCGCGCGAGCCATGGAGGCTTTCCGGTCACCAGCTCGTACGCGATCGCGCCGAGCCCCCACACGTCGACGGCGACCAGCACCGCGCGATCCTCGGTGGCGCGCGCGTCGAGCGTGAGCGGCAACCCGCGCGCTTGCTCCGGTGCCATGTACTCCGGCGTGCCGCGCACGCTGACCGGCCCCATCGGTCCGCGCTTCATGAGCGTGATCGCGGGATGCGCGGCATCTGCGCTCGCGCCGCTGACCGCGAGACCGAAGTCCGCGACGCGTGCTCGCCGCGAGTTGGGCGTGATCAGCACGTTCTTCGGCTTGAGATCGCGATGGAACACGTTGCGGAGATGCGCTTCCTGAACGCCCCGCGCGACGTGCATCACCCACCGAGCTACCTCGTCGAGATCGCGCGGCGACAGCGCGGCAGCCGTCGCGCCGAGCGCGACCTCCCCTTTGTCAGCGTCGTACTCGCCAACAAGCTCCATCACCATGTAGGGGTGGCCATCGCCGTACTGCACATCGAGCACGCGAACCACGTGCTCCGAGATCACATCGCTCGCGGCCCGTGCCTCGGCGAGTACCTGATCGAGCGCCTCGGACTCACCGCGCTCGTGGAAGACCTTGATCGCGACGTTGCGCCCAAGCCGTCGATCGAACGCCTGCCACACCGACGCGGTCGCGCCGCTGTCGAGTCGAACCGACAGCTCATAGCGCTCGTCCGCAGCATCGCCCAGTGACGGCGGCGCACCTTCGGCTTCCGGGCCTTCCTTCTGCGAGTGCAGCCAGAGGAGCGCCTGCATGCGCATGGCCGGATCCGTGGGAAACTCCTGCTCGAGGCGCTTGTTCCACTCCGTCGGGGGACGAGCGGAGATCCGCGCCAACACGTCACGAATAAACGCGTCGGTCACGTGCTGCCGCCGAGTCCCGACTCGATACCTTGAAGCACGACGAGATAGTTCGTCCCTTCAAAGATCCGCTTGTTCGCCGCCCCGAGCGAGATGCCGAGTGCAGTGGCTACCTGGCGTTGCGTCTGGCCGCTGACGTGGAGACGAAGTGCGTGCCCGATTTGCGCCGCATTGGTAACCGGGATGCGGACACGAGGATCGACGACGCCGCGTTCGAGATCGCCAATCCGCGCCTCGATCCAGCTGCGCAACTCAGCGGCGTCGATCAGCTCGATCAGCGTTCCCTCGTCGGGTACGACGAGCAGGTCTTCCGGCAGTTCTTCGTGCGCGCCGCGCCGACGTAGTTGCTCGAGGCGGTCGAGGACGAAACGGCGCACGCTCTCACCGATGTGGCGATCTGCAGGCGGCAGCAGCTTGAGCCGCTCCCACTCGCCGCTCTGGAGCCACCGCGCGACGAGCGAGCCGAGGATGTCCCGCGTGCTGTACGAGCCGCGGTAATTCATCGAGCTCTTGACTCTCCGGATGATCCGCTCGAACTGGGCGGCCATCTGGTCATCGGATGGCTCCGTCCGTTCGGACATCGGTTCAGAGCCGACGTCTAATTTCGAAGACGGCATCCCGGTTCCTCTGTTCACGACCATATCACCGTGAACACGTTCGGGCCGCCGGCGTCTTCCTGGGCATGACGCGTCAGTACCCCTTCATCATTCTCGCGGTTGCGCTGCTCGCCTGTGGTGGCAAGTCAGCGAAGAAGCAATCCGTTCCGGTCGCTGCGACCCCGGCGGCGTCGACACAGTCCGCGCCGGCCGTGGCAACTCCCGTTGCAGCGAGCCCGAACCTCGGCATCTCGGATGATCTCGCGAAGCGGTGCAGCCTCAAGTTTGCGAGTGTCGAGCAGGCGCCGAAGTTCGATTACGACGACACGGCGCTGCTGCCATCCGATCGCGACGTCCTCCAGCAGGTCGCGGAGTGCTTGATCCGCGGTCCGCTCCAGGGTCGCAGCGTACAGCTCGTCGGACGCGCTGACGCACGCGGTACCGACGAGTACAACCTCGGCCTCGGGGCACAACGCGCCGAGAGCGTGCGGTCCTTCCTGCAACGCCTCGGTGTGCCTGGCAATCGGCTATCGCCGACGACGAGAGGCGAGCTCGACGCGCACGGAGCGGATGAATCGGGATGGCAACGTGATCGGCGTGTCGACCTACATCTCGTCAACTGACCGCGACGACTTCGCCATGTCGGTCGCGTGCTACGCCTCGTCCTTGACGGGGGTCGCCTTGAGCGCGGCCTTGCCGTCCTTGACGTAGACGGTGAACCGCACGTCCTTGCAGCCAGTCTTCGAGGTCAGATCGTCGCGGTTGCGGACGAGCTTCTCGGCAAACTTCTCGTAGGTCAGCCCGGCGGTGGGCTCGCCACAGCTCTGCTTGGTCGACACGAACTGGTCGTAGACCGACTTGAAGTACGGGTCGACGGTGCCGCGCCCCTCGGACTCGAAGCCGCCGAGGATGTCGTCGTCGAGTGACAGCGGTGCCGAGACGCTGGCCGGCGCGGGCGTGGGGACCGGCAGTGGCGCGGGTGTCGGGTGACGCGATCCGCCGAGCGCACTCGGAGGAGCCGGGGTGTGGCCCGGCTGGGTCTGGACGGTCTTGAACGGCGGCGGCGTGGCGGGTCGCGGCGGCGGCGTGCCGGGGCGCGGATGCTGCGGGCCGGACGGCGTGGGGCCCGAACCGCTGAACCGGAACTCCGACGGCGGCGCGGCCACCGCGGGTGCGGGACCACCAGGTCGCGAGCTCGGCAGTGCGGTCGCGAGCAGATCGATCGTTCCGAGGCTGCCTTCCGGCGCGGGCCCGAGCAGACCGTCGAGATCTTTCTTCGCGGACTTGGCGTCGCGCCCGAGCTTGTCGATCGCGATGTTCACGCTGCGGGCGATCGATCCGAACTTGCCGGGGTGGGCATCCTCGGCGAGCCGCTCGGTCTCGCCCTTCGCGAGGCGCACGGCGTCTGCGGTGAGCCGGCGCAGCGGGCGGTCCGCCTCGAAGAACATCAGGCCGATGCCGACGGCGAGCGCGATCAGGAACACCGCACCGACGATGATCCACGGGAAGGTCGCCATCGACAGATCGCCCTGGCGGACGATCTTGAGCGTCGCGGCGAACCCGAGCTCCTGCGGCCGCTTCGTGTAGACCGTATAGAACGCCTTCTTCTGCGCGGCCTCGCCGGGCAGTCGCGCGACGAGCGCGGTGTAGTCCTCGTTGCCGGCGCGCACCTGGATCGGGTGGGTCGCGGCGCAGTCACCGGACAGATCGCCCTTGAGCTTCGCGACGGCGGCCGTCATCGGCGTCATGTCGAGCGCGAGCGTCTTGCTGCCGGCGACCGTGTCACCGCCGAGATAGAAGCCGACGTCGACGCCGAGCGAGCCGACGAGCTTCTTCGAAAGCTCGTTGGTGACCGCGTGACCGAGCACGATCGCACCGACGTACTCGACCGGCGGGTCACGCTTGACGACCGGCGACGCGGTCACGAAGTACATCGTGCCGTTCTGGACCCACAGATCGTCGCGGAGATAACCGGCGAGCGCGTCGTCGACGAGCGGGCGACCGGCGAGCACGTCGCCATAGTCGTTCTCGTCGAGCTGGACGCGCGCGACCACGCGACCACGCTTGTCGATCAGGATCGCGAAGTCGGGCTTGCGGCTGCCCTGGATCGTCTTCATGACGCCCTCGCCCACGCCGCGCACTTGCTTCATGCGGGCGTCATCGAGCTTGTCGGCGCCGGAGGCGGACTCGAGTGCACCGACGATCTCGGAGGTCCGCGCGAACGAGCCGGCGAGATCGATGCGATTGCGCGCATCGTCGGTCAGCAGGATGTCGATCACGCCGCATGCGACGGTGATCCGTTGATGCTCCTCGTTGACCATCGCGCGCTGCGCGGGACGGGGCATGACGAGCGCGATCGTGAGTGCGATCGCAGCGGCTACGGCGACGAGAAAGAACCAGATCTTGGAGAAGAACACCGCGGCCTCACTTCTTCAGCGGGTAGCCCGCTGGAATCTTCGCGCTGACTTCGTGCTTGCCCTTCGCGGGCACGTTGACGGTGTCGTCGGGCCGGTCGATCCAACCTGACTTGAAGAACACACGCAGCTTGTAGCTTCCCTCCGGGACGTCGCCGAAATCGAACTTGCCCGTCGCGTCGACGGTCGCGATGTACTTCGTGTTGACGACGACGACCGTGCCCTTGAGGTGCGGCGCGTCGCGATCACCGATCGTGTAGATGTTCGCCTCGGTCGGCCGGAACGACTTCGGCCCGGTTGGATTGATCGGTCCGCTCGGGATCAGCTTCGGGTCCTCGGCAGCGACCAGCGAGCGGGCAGTATTCGAGACGTTCTTGATCACGACCTCGGCGCCGACCGGCACGCCGATCACCGGCCGCGCGAACGATTCGCCGACCAGATCCCAGCTGACCTGCGCCGGTGACTCCGGCTTGGCCTCGCCCTCGAGCACGACGAGCAGGTGCGGCGCCACGGGCGGCGGCTTGACCGGCGCGAGCGGGTTCTCGACGCGGTCGAGGAAGCCCTTCGACGCGACGGGTGGACGCTCGGGCGGCGGCGGAAGCTCGAGGCGCCCCGAGACGTTACCGGCCAGGCCGTTGCCGGCGACTGCCCCCACCACGGTGAACGACACGAGCCAGACGCGGAACGGTTTCATGGAGAACCGCGATCGTAGAACCGCCACACTCCCGACGGCAAGCAACCCGGGCCGCAACTGCAGCGGTGATCGTCCGATAGAGCGCACATGTCGTCTGTCCGCTCGCCAGGTCCGCTCCCGGTTGCGATCGCGCTCGCCTTCGGGATCGCCTTCGCCACCCTCCTCGATCACCTCGCGGTGCCCGCGTCGGCCCGCTGGCTGGTCGCACTCGTCTGCGTGGTGATCGCGGCGCGTCGTCGCGGCTCGCTGTGGCTGGTGATCGCGGCGGTGGTCGCGGCCGGGGCCGCACGTGGTGCGCGCCGACCACCGGAGCCGCCCGCCGGCATCGTCGTCGACGATCGCGCGATCGATCGCGTGGTCGGCGTGGTCGGTGGGCCGGTGATCCACACCCGGCGCGGGACCGGAGCGCTTCTCGCGCCCGATACTGGTGACTCGATCTGGATCTGGGCCGACGTGCCGCTCGCGGCGGGCGAACGGATCGCGGTGACCGGCGGGGTCCGCACGCCGCGCGGGTCGCTCGGACCTGCCGAGCCGGATCGACGCGATGCGCTGCTCGCACGTGGCGCGCGGTTCGAGGTGGTCGCGCGCACCGTCGAGCGCCTCGCGGACGATCCCGGTGCGATCGCGCGGAT
>JACCTC010000278.1 GCA_013812655.1 Deltaproteobacteria bacterium
CATCATCGCCGCCACGAACCGCAACCTCGAGGACGAGGTCAAGGCGGGCCGGTTCCGCCAGGACCTGTTCTACCGGCTCAGCGTCGTGCGCCTGCACCTGCCGTCGCTGCGCGAGCGGAGCGATGACATCCCGCTCCTCGTGCAGCACTTCCTCGACCACGGTCAGTACAACCGTTTGAACAACGTCCCGAAGATCCGCGGGCTGACCCGCGAGGCGATGGCCGCCCTGCAGACCTACCCGTGGCCCGGCAATGTCCGCGAGCTCGTCAACGTGATCGAGCGCGCGCAAGAGCTTTGGCTGCAGATCGATCGGCAGCTCGCCGAGCTCGTCGAGGAACAGCGTGCCGCCGTCCGCCTGCTCGAACAGACCCTGGCGCGTCATCATCGCGCCCGTGAAGCTGCCCTTCTCGTGGCCGAACAGCTCGCTCTCGATGAGGTTCGGCGGGACCGCGCCGCAGTCGAACACGACCAGCTCGTTGCGGACGCGCGGCGACAGCGAGTGGATGGCCTGCGCGACGACCTCCTTGCCAGTGCCGGTCTCGCCGTCGATCACGACCGTCGTCGCGGTCGGCGCGATCTTCTCGATGATCGAGTAGATCTCGCGCATCCGCGCATTGCCGCCGATCAGGCCCGCGCACCGGTCGTTGTGCGACGGGACGATCTGGACCTCTTCCTCGCGCGCGTTGAACCGCAGCTGGCTCTGGCCGACCGAGACGGTCGAGCCCGGCTTGATGAACGCCTCGCGGACCCGGACCTTGTTGATGAAGGTGCCGTTGGTCGAGCGCTGGTCGATCAGCACGTAGCTGGTGTCGTCCTGGACGATCCGGCAGTGGTAGCGAGACACCGTGTCGTCGCCGAGGACGATGTCGTTGTCCTCCATCGAGCCGATCCGGATCTCCTCCTTGTCGAACGACCACTCCTGCGTCGGGTCATCGACGGACTGCAGGCTGCAGCGACGCAGGTGCAGCGTCGGCCCGCGGTCGGGCAGGTACGCCACCTTGGTTGGCGCGACGAAGTCGGGAAACTTCTTCATGGCTCGCGGATTCGTCGCATCATAACGCCAATCCGTGCCCTGCGCGTGGCCCGGACGGATCCGGATCGCCCGTCCGCCGCCCAGCCGGTGTTCGTCGACTACGCGCGCGAGCTCCGAGCGCGGCGGCGGCGCCGGAGCACGACCATCGTCGCCGCGGCGAGCATGGCGCCGAGCACGGCGGCCGCGCCGATGACGGCGAGCGTCGGCAGCCCACGAGTCGCCGGCGCGGCGCTGCAGATCGCGTCGCTGGCGACCGCAGCCTGATCGCTCGCGGTCATGACGACTTCGAGGCCAGGGTCGGCAAGCGGGCCACTCGGACCGACGAGCTTGAACTCGTGGGTGGGGTCGGCGATGTCGCCGAGCCGCGCGCGATCGATCGTGATCCCGGGGCTGTCCTCGATCCGGATCTCGGTCTCGCCGGGCTTCGGGATCCGGAAGCGGTCGCGAAGCCGGACCTCGTGGCGGCCGCGCGCGCTGCGAAAGCAGAGATAGGTAACCATGTCGATCGAGAACGAGCCGCCGGTGGTCTGCGGCGTGCCCATGCCGACCGAGACCAGGTGCCAGGCGACCGGGTGGCGCTGCTGATCGACCGTGATCTCGAGTGCGGCGGCGACCTCGGCGGCGACCCGGTTGCCGAACACGGCACCCTCGGCGTCGCTGATCGATCCATTGCGATCGCTGTCGATCGAGCGCCGGGCTTGCGCACCGGGGACCTCGCCGAAGAACACGGTATACGCGAGCCGGACGCGGTCACCGAGCGGGGTCAGCTTGAGGTACCGGTTGTTATCGTCGACGGACGGGGCGACGTGGGCGGCGGCCCCGACCGTGGCCAGCGTGATCGCCAGCACGAGCACTCGACGCATGGCGGCATCCTGCCACGCCGTCGGGGCCACAGCAGCAAAGGGCCGTTGACCGCGCCGGATTGACCGTGGTCAAGTGCGCGCGATGAGGAAGACCACGGCGACGATCGTTGGAGCTGGGCTCGCGTTGCTGGCGGGGTGTGGTGGTGGCGATGGAGGCGGCGACCTGTTCCAGCCGAAGCCCGAATGCATGGGCGAGGCGGTCACCGCGTACGCCGGCATGCACCAGCAGGTCATCTCGAAGCTCGGGATCGGCGCGGCCGCCGACGGCTTCGACCTCGACGGCGACGGCAAGCCCGACAACAAGCTCGCGGCGGTCTCGAGCATCGCGAAGAGCTCGATCGACGAGTCGATCGCGAAGTACGACATCGTGATCCCGATCGAGTTCTTCGACCTGCCGGCGGCTGCCGCCGACACGTGCGTGAAGTTCGCGATCTACCTCGGCAAGTACGTCGTCGACGCCGATGCCGACGGCGAGAAGCCGTACATCGACGGCGGCGACTGCAATGACCTCGAGGCGACGATCCGGCCCGGCAACGCCGAGGTCCCCGGCAACTTCCGCGACGACGACTGCGACGGGCTCGCGGATGACGACGCCGACGTCGCGTCGACCGATACCGCCGATCGCGATGGTGACGGCCAGTCGATGGCCGACGGCGATTGCGACGACACGCTCGCGTCCGTGAAGAAGGGCGCCGTCGAGATCTGCGGCGATGGGCTCGACAACGACTGCGACGGCGTCGCCGATCGCACCGGCGGCATGGTCGCCACGGCGTGCAGCCCATTCGATCCGACCGCGCTCCAGGACGTGCCGCTCGACCCGCTGTCGTTCGCCAACGGCGAGCCCGTGATCACGTTCAAGGACGGTGTGATCACCGAGAAGAACGGCGCGCGCGTGCTGACCGCGGGGCCGTCGCTGTTCAGCGTCCGCATCCCGGTCGCGCTCGACATCGCGCTCGACCTGCGGATCACCGGCGCGCAGATCGAGGCGAAGGTCGTCGAGGAGAACGGCAAGCTCGTGCTGCGCGAAGGCCGGCTCGGCGGCGTGCTCGACTCGAAGACGGCCGACACGATCCGCGGCCTCGATGTCAGCCAGATCGGCCTCAAGCCGGAGGACTCCCTGCTCGACGCGACGTTCGCGAACCTCCTCGGGCCACTGCTCGCGCTGCCGAAGGCCGACGAGGACATCACGAAGAAGTACCTGGGCTGCCGCACGCCTGACATCGACGTCGATCGCGATGGCCTCGAGGCCTACTGCGACTCGAACCCCGATGACGACATCAAGATCGTCGATGTCTGCATCGACGGCGACGGCACCGAGATCCGCGACATGGGTGCGGTGCAGTGCACCGAGGCGGTGAAGGACGGCAAGCCGCGCTTCATCGACGGCATCTCGGTCGAGCTCAACTTCGAGACCACGCCGCTCAAGGCGATCAAGCCCCCGCGTTGAGTGCGCCGCTGCTCTTGGCGTCGGCGTCGCCGCGGCGTCGCGAGCTGCTCGAGCGTGTCGGCCTGCGCGTCGAGGTGCAGCCCGCGAACGTCGACGAGCGCGAGCAGGCCGGCGAGGACCCGACTGCGTATGTCGCGCGGATCGCGCGGACCAAGGCGATCTCGATCGCGCGCCGGAGCGAGAGCTGGGTGCTCGCCGCCGACACCACGGTGACGCTCGACGGCGCGATCCTCGGCAAGGCCGAGAGCCCCGAGGAGGCGGCGAAGATGTTGCGCTGGCTCTCGGACAAGACGCACCAGGTGCTGACCGCGTTCGTGCTGATCGGCGAGCGCGATGACAAGACCGTGATCCGCGAGGGCCTGGTCTCGACCGACGTCACGTTCATCGAGCTCGACGCCGGCACGCTCGCCGATTACGTCGCGAGCGGCGAGTGGCGCGGCAAGGCCGGTGCGTACGCGATCCAGGGCATCGGCGCCGCGCTGGTGCGCGAGGTGCGTGGCTCGGTGACCAACGTGATCGGGCTGCCACTCGCCGAGGTACTCGCCGCGCTTCGCGAGGTCGGCGGACCGCACCCGAAGCTCGCGGCAGGAACCGCGGCGTGACGCACGTGATGTCATGACCGACATCGCCGATCGCTGGCGCACGATCCGGGCACGCGTCGACGCAGCCTGCGCGGCGGCGGGGAGGCCCACCGACAGCGTCACGATCATCGCGGTCTCGAAGACGCATCCGGCGGCTGCGGTCCGCGCGGCTGCCGCCGCCGGCGCGATCGACTTCGGCGAGAACTACGCGCAGGAGCTCGCGCTGAAGCGGCCGGACTGTCCGCCGGAGCTCCGCTGGCACTTCATCGGCCGGCTCCAGCGCAACAAGGCCAAGCTCGTCGCCGGCCAGGTCGCGCTCGTGCACGCGGTCGATTCGCTCGAGCTCGCGCGGGAGCTCGCGAAGCGTGCCGACGGCCGCCTGCAGCCGATCTTGATCTCGGTCAACGTCGCGGGTGAGGCCACGAAGGGTGGCGTCGAGCCCGAGGCCGTGACGGACCTCGCGCGGGACCTCGCGCTGGTGCAAGGCATCCGGCTCGACGGCCTGATGACGATGCCGCCACCGAGCGAAGATCCCGAGGCGAGCCGGCCCGCGTTCGACGCGCTGCGCGGGCTGCGTGATCGCGTCGCGCAGGCGCTCGGTCAGCCGCTCCCCGTGCTGTCGATGGGGATGAGCGACGACTTCGAGGTCGCGATCGCGTGCGGTGCGACCCATGTCCGCATCGGCACCGCGATCTTCGGCGAGCGCGAAGCGCCGTAGCCCGCATGCGTGGTGACGTGCGGGGCGGAATCGGTGACAATCGGCAAATGCGCGCGGCGGTCCTGGTCGTTGGTCTATTGGTCGCGATCGGCCTCGCGAGTTGCACGGCGTTGCTCGGGCTCGACGGTGTGTCGAATGCGGACATCGATGGCGACGGCGTCCCGGACGGGACCGATAACTGTCGCGACGTCTTCAATCCCGACCAGTCCGACATCGACCGCGACGGCAGCGGTGATGCCTGCGAGATCTGCGACGTCGCGGATGCGCTCGGTGACGTCGACGGTGACGGGATCCCGGATCCGTGCGATGGCTGCATCGGCAAGGGCGTGGACGCCGATGGTGACAACATCGACGACGCCTGTGACCGGTGCGTCGAGACCCGCGTCGACATCGATCAGGACGGCATCGACGACGGTTGCGACCCGTGCACGAAGCCGACGCTCGGCGATGCCGATCAGGATGGGATCGACGATGCGTGTGATCCGTGCGCCGGGCCGAACCACGACGAGGACGGCGATGGCTTCTTCGATACCTGCGCGAACTGCAAAGAGCAGCCAGGCGTCTGTGACAACTGCGCGGCGATCGCGAACCCCGATCAGCTGAACACGGGCGAGCAGGTAGCCCGCGACAATGTCGGCGACGCGTGCGACCCGAGCCCGGGTATCGAGAGCGAGACCTTCGATTCGTTCGTGCGCCAGGATCCGGCGTGGCACGTGTTCGGCGAGGGCTGGGTCATCATCGATGACGCCGCAAACGTCGTGATTCCGTCGGCGGGCACGTACCGGCTGCGCGGCGCGCTCAGCCCGGGCCTGCAAGGCAGCCTGAGCTCGGCAACCCGGCTGTCGACGGCAGGCCGCATCCTGTCGCTGGGCAGCGAGAGCGGACCCTTGCTCCTGCTGAATGACGGGCTCTCGCAACCGACCGCGGCCACCGCGTGGATGTGCAAGGTGACCGGCGCGGGGTACGTCGAGATCCATCTGGTCGACCCGGAAGGCAAGGTGACGGTCACCTCCGCGAACCCGGTGCCGGCGGCGATGATTTACGCGCCATTTCTGCTGACGTTCGACGTCCAGCCTGGCGACACGACGTTGGCGACCTGCACGGCACGGTTCGGGACGTTCGAGACCCAGGCGACCTACAAGGGAGCGGGGCAGCCGCCGCGGTTCGCCGGCCTCGGCAGCGAAGGCGCGACCGTCCGCTTCGACTGGTACGACCTGATCGGGCGCTGATCAGAAGCCGCCGCGCACGACGAAGCCGGCGTGGCCGGTGCCGACGTCGAGCTGCAGCGCGGTGCGCGGGGTCTCGCCGTCCTCGGGCGCGGTGAGCCAGAGGACGAGTCCGCCCGCGATCGCGAGGCCGCCTGCGATCGCCGCGCCGGTCGCGAGGTGGCCGATCGTGCGGGCACGGTCGAGGGTGGCCGAGCCTTCGGCGTTGCACTGTCGCTCGACCTGACTGTCGACGAGCTCGGTCCAGCAATCGTGCCTGGAGTCGCGGGCGACGTCGCCGTCGCGCGAGCGATCGGGGAACGCGCTCCAGTACTTCTGCCGTGACCACAGACCGAGTGCGACCGAGCCGAGCGCGAGCCCGGCGCCGCTGGCGACCAGGATCTTGCCGATCGGCCGGCGCTTGCTGGTCTCGACGGCGACCACGACACGGCCCTCGAGCTTCGGGATCGCGACCGTGGTGCGCTCGGCCTCCTTGATGTCGAGCCGGGTCTCGTACGGCAACCGATCGCGTGCGGTCACCACGATCGTGTGCGGGCCGGGATCGACGATCACGTCGCGCAGCTGATCGGGGTCGACCACGAGGTCGTCGAGCAGGACGCGCTGGTCGGGGAGCACCTCCGCGAGCGTGATCTGGACGTGCGGGATCCGGGGGGCGAGCAGGGCGAGCCGGCGCTCGGCGGCCTCCTGGTATTCAGGAAGTGCCTGGTCCTTCGCGCGCTGGCGGGCCTCCGCGAAGAGCCGGGCGGCGGTCGCCACCTTGCCGCTCGTCTCGCGGCAGAGGCCGAGGTTGAGGAGCGTGCCGATCGCGTACGGGTCCTTCTTGAAGCTGAGCTCGAACTTCGCGCACGCCTCGTCCGCCTTGCCCTGCGCGAGGAGGTCGCGGCCCTCGTAGAACAGCCGGTCAGCCTCGGCCTTGTTCTCGTCGACGGTCGGCGCGGCGGCGGCCGACCCGCAGATCACGAGCAAGATCGCGAGACAACGTACGCAGCGAGCCACGCGCCGAGGGTACCACTGCCTCGAAGTCGCGCCGTGTCGGACCGCTGGAGTAGGGTCCTGGCGTGCGTATCCTCGGAGTCGACCCGGGCAGCCGGGTCTGCGGCTACGGCGTCATCGATGACGTCGGGGGGGAGCTGCGCTACGTCGAGTGCGGCGTGCTGACCGCGCCCGAGGGCCGAACGATGGAGCAGCGGCTCGGCGAGATCGCGCGCGGCCTCACCGAGGTGATCGCCGAGCTCGCGCCGACCTTGGTCGCGATCGAGGACGTGTTCATCCGCCAGAACCCGCGGAGCGCGCTCGCGCTGGCCCAGGCGCGCGGGATGGCGCTCGCGGTCATCGGGCTCGCGGGGCTCGCGGTCGCGTCGTACTCGCCGGCGAGCGTGAAGAAGGCGGTCTCGGGATCGGGGCGCGCGGACAAGGATCAGATCGCGCGGATGGTGCAGGTGCTGATCGGGCTGCGCACGTTGCCGCGCGCGGACGCGACCGACGCGCTCGCGGTGGCGATCACCCACGGCCGAAGTGCGCGGCCGATGGCGGCGCGGATCCGGCCCGCCGTGATAAGGGCCGTGAGGGCACGACCATGATCGCGAGGCTCGAGGGCACGCTCGTGCGCGACGGTGACCAGGTGATCGTCGACTGCAACGGCGTGGGCTACGAGGTCACGTGCTCGCAGTACACGCTCGGATCGCTGCCGGCGCACGGCGACCGCGTCGTGCTGCGGGTGTTCACGCAGGTCCGCGAGACCGAGATCGCGCTGTTCGGGTTCATCGACCCCCAGGAGCGCGGGCTATTCGATCTGCTGATCACCGTGAAGAACGTCGGTCCGAGCACGGCGATCACGATGCTGTCGGGCTCGACCCCGCGGGACATCGCCGCGCTGATCGCGCGCGAGGACGTCGCCGGGCTGACCCGGATCAAGGGCATCGGCAAGAAGACCGCCGAGCTCCTCGTCGTCGAGCTCCGCGAGAAGTGCGAGCTGCTCGTGCTGTCGTGGACGGCCGATGGGGGGATCCGTACCGTCGCGAGCTCCGCCGGGGCAGTGCGGTCGTCGAAGTCGGCGCGCCATCCGATGCTCGGCGAGGTGATGTCCGCGCTCGTCGGCATGGGCTGGCGGCCGATCGAGGCCGAGGCCGCGGTCGGCGAGCTCGCCGTCGACGATGGCGCGTCGATCGAGACGCTGTTGCGCCAGGCGCTGCGGAGCATGCCGCGATGAGCCGCAAGCGCCACATCGATCCTCCGGCGGCGAGCATCGATCCCGAGGATTCGCGCGAGGTCGCGCCTGCGGAGCGGTCCGGCGAGCAGGCGTGGCAGGCGGCGCTGCGGCCCCAGAGCTTCGACCAGTACATTGGCCAGCGCGATCTGATCGACAACCTCAAGGTCAGCGTGCGCGCGGCACGCGAGAACGGCTGGGCGCTCGATCACTTCTTGTTCGCCGGGCCGCCCGGCCTCGGCAAGACGACGCTCGCGCACGTGATCGCGAACGAGATGGGGGTCAACCTCCACGTCAGCTCGGGGCCGGCGATCGATCACAAGGGAATGCTCGCGTCACTGTTGACGTCGCTCGGCGAGGGCGACGCGCTGTTCATCGACGAGATCCACCGGCTCGCGCCGGTCGTCGAGGAGAACCTCTATCCGGCGATGGAGGACTTCCGGTTCGATCTGTTCATCGGCGAGGGGCCGCACGCGAAGGCAGTGACGATGCAGCTGCCGCGGTTCACGCTGCTCGGCGCGACGACGCGGATGGGCCTCTTGTCGGCGCCGCTCCTCGACCGGTTCGGCTTCTGCTGGCAGCTCCGCTACTACGAGCAGGCGGACATGATCGCGATCGTCAAGCGCTCGGCGGCGCTGACCAAGGTGACGATCGATCAAGACGGCGCCGTCGAGATCGCGCGGCGCTCGCGTGGCACGCCGCGGATCGCGAACCGCCTGCTGCGCCGGGTGCGCGACTTCGCGGCGGTCGAGCGTGATGGCGTGATCGATGGCGACATCGCCGCGTCGTCGCTCGATCGGCTCGCGGTCGACCACGCCGGGCTGGACATGCTCGACCGCGCGTACCTCTCGGTGATCTGCGAGCGCTTCGACGGCGGCCCGGTCGGCATCGAGGCCGTCGCGGCGTCGCTGTCCGAGGAGCGCGGCACGCTCGAGGAGGTCGTCGAGCCGTTCCTGTTGCAGGTCGGGCTGATCGCGCGGACGCCGCGCGGCCGGGTCGCGACCGCCGCCGGGTACCAGCACATGGGGCTCGCCGCGCCGAGCAAGGCGCCATCGGGCGGGCAGGGCCCGCAGGGTCGGCTGTTCTGATCGGTCTGATCGGTCGGCTCTCGGGGTCTGAACGCGGTGTGAGACAGTTGCCGCGTGCGAGGCAAGACGGTCGTGATCACGGGAGCCAGCTCGGGCATCGGGCTCGAGACCGCGCGGGCGCTCGCGGCGCAGGGCGCGCGGCTCGTGATGGTCGTGCGGTCGCGGCCGCGCGGCGAGGCAGCGATCGCGAACATCCGGCAGGCCGTGCCCGATGTCCTCGCCGATCTCGTGCTCGCGGATCTGTACTCGATGGCCGAGGTCCGCGAGGCGGGCGCGGAGATCCGGCGGATCTGCGACCGCGTCGACGTGCTCGTCAACAATGCGGGGTTGATCCACGATCATCGCCAGCTGACGGTCGACGGGTTCGAGCGGACGTTCGCGCTCAATCACCTGGCAGCGTTTCTGATCGCGTACGAGCTACGCGACCTGCTCGCCGCGGCGGCGCCATCGCGGATCGTCACGGTGTCGTCGATGGGGCACCGGTTCGCGCGGTTCGAGTGGGATGACCTCGCGACGATGGAGCGCTGGAAGGGCGAGACCGCGGTCTACGGCGCATCGAAGCTGTGCAACATCTGGTTCGCGCGCGAGTCGGCACGGCGGCTACGCGACAAGCGGGTCACCTCGAACGCGCTGCATCCGGGGGCGGTCGGGTCGAACTTCGGCGCGTCGGGATCGCTGCTCTACAAGCTCGGTACCAGGCTCGCGAAGCCGTTCCTGCTGACCCCCGAGCAGGGCGCGGGCACGAGCATCTACCTCGCGAGCTCGCCCGAGGTCGAGGGTGTCACCGGTCAGTACTTCGTGAAGAACAAGCCGGCCGAGCCATCGCGGCGCGCGCGCGACGGCGACGAGGCGCGCAAGCTGTGGCAGCTCAGCGAGCGCTTGTGCGGCGTGGAGTGGCCGTGAGCGTCGACCGATTCCGCCGGCTCAGCGACCGACGGCGCTGAGGGCATCGCGGCGATAGCCCGAGAACCACGACTTGTTCTGTGGCTCGGTGATCGCGTCGATCTCCGCGGTCGCCGCCGGGGCGTAGGTCGGATGCTGCGCGAGCCGGTTCAGGCGTGACAGCAGCGCGAGGGCGCAGCCCTTGCGCAGCACCTTGTCGTAGGCGAGCGCGAGCTTGAGCGTCGCGTGGGCGTTGAACGGATCCTTGTCGAGGGCGCGCAGGTATTCCTCGATGCCGTCGACGATCAGCTCGCCCTTGCGCCTGGGTTCGGAGGCGCGCTCGAACTCGGCGACCTTCGCATCGCCCTCGCGGGTCAGCGCCTCGGCGCGCGGCGTGTCGCGGCGGACCACCTTGACCTCCTTCGTGTACACCTCGCAGCTCTCGAGCACCTTCGGGACGGTCGGGTCTGCGGCCAGCTCCTGCGGCGGCCTGATCGGTTCGGGCGTGCGGAGCTTCTGCGGCTTGCTGCCATACATCGGCTGGCAGGCGGCGAGGGCGAGCGAACCGGCAAGCACGAGCGTCAGAAGCTTCGGCATCGGTCCATGGTAACGCGGCCGGGTCGCCATTCAACGCGGTTCCAGGTCACGGAAGCGTCGCCGACAGTGCGAGTCCCACGCCGGGGCCGTAGTGCACGGGGTCTTGCGTCAGGTTCTGGTTGACGAGGACGAGCGCCGAGACCGGGCCGAGGCGGACCGCGAAGCCGGCGTGCACCAGCACGTTGCGCCGGCCGCCCTCGAGGTCCTCGTCGTTCTCCGTCGTGAGCTCGGTCCCCTTGCGATCGATCGTCGGATGGTTGCGCGCGAACACGCCGCCGAAGACCGTCCACCGGCCGTCGCGATAGCTCGGCGTCAGCCCGAAGCCGACCGTGGCCTGCGACGCGCGATCGTGCTCGACCGTCGACGTCGGCTCGTACTCCGGGCAATTCTCGACGCACGTGCGGTGCTCGACGTACGGCAGCTGCCACAGCATCACCTCGAGATCGAGGCCGAGCGCGAGCTTGCGATCCGCACTCACGACCGCGTAGCGCAGCGAGCCGCCACTTCCGATCGCGGCGCCATCCTCGATCTCGGCCTGGGTGTCATCGAGCTTGTACATCCGCGAGCCGATCGAGCGTTCGTGGATCGCCGCGACCTCGCCATTCACGCCGACGCGCATCCGGAGCTCGCCGCGCACCTGGTGACGTGGCACCTCGATGCCCGCGCCGGCATCACCCGGCCGAGGCTTCTGGGTGTCGCCGACGTTGCTCGCACCGAAGCTGAGCTCGACCGGTCCCGTCAGTGCCTGCCCGGTACGCAACGGCACCGTCGGATGAAACACGCGCGCCGATCGCTGTACGCGATAGACCGGTGGTGGTGGAAAACAACCAGCGAGCGCGCCGCTCGCGACGAGCGACGCGACCACGACCACGAGACGCGATGACGACCGACCCATGGCCGGCCATCGAGCAAGGGTCGGACCAGCCGAGCAGCCAAGTTGTTTCGAGCTCCTGCGAATCTGCGTTCGGCGTTTGCCATCGAGCCCGGACACCCATGTCGTGATCGCGGCCTCTTCGAGTCCCCTTCAACAGGGTCAGACGCAACACGCGCCGCCCTGTGCCAGAGTCGACCGGGTGAGGTTCGTGCTCGTGCTGTCGATCGTCGCGGCTTGTCGCGGCGAGCAGCCGTCGTCACGAGCTGCGGTGGTGGCGGTGGTGGGCGAGGGGCCGAAGCCGGCGATCGCGGAGTCGACGATCGCGGCGGCGGACTACATCGGCCCGGCAGCCTGTGGCGAGTGTCATCCGGACCAGCTGGCTGCGTGGACCGCGAGCTTGCACCGGGTGATGAACCAGCGCGCGGAGGGCGACGCGGTGATCGCACCGTTCGAGGGTGCGCTGCGGTATCGCGGCGGCGAGGTGAGGTTCGAGAGGGAGCGGGATGGCGGGCGGGCGATCACGTTCGCGCGTGGCGGCGAAATGATTCGCTACCGGGTGACGCGGACGATCGGGCACCGCGGGCTGCAAGAGCTCGTCGGCGTGGTCGACGGCGGTGATGGCGAGGAGGTGCGGTTGCCGGTCGGGTGGTGGCCGCGGCGCGGTGGGTGGTATCCGCAGCCGTACTTCGATCCGTGGCTGACCGAGGAGGGGCTCGACGTGTACGCCGCGGTCCGCGAGCCATGGGCGGAGCGCTGCCCGTGGTGTCACAGCACGTATCCGTTCGAGCAGCGGATCGCGCGGGCGGCGGGGCCACGCGCGCTCGGGCACGGCATGGAGCAGTACTTCACGCTGCCGGCCGCGCGAGGGAGCGCGGTTTCGGTCGACCGGCTCGTGACCGAGCAGCAGGTGACGACCGGCATCAGCTGCGAGAGCTGTCACCTCGGCGGGCGTGCGCACGCCGCGGGCGGCTCGATTCACCTCGTGCCGATCGGTGCGGAGCCCAAGCCGCACGCGCCGGTGGCGACGACGTTCGCGATCGAGCGGGCGGACGCGACGATCGTCAACACGGTCTGCGCGCAGTGTCACTCCGGGCCATCGCCGCGCCTGCCGGATGGCTCGGCGACTCGCAACTCGAGCGAGGCGATCGATCTGGCGGCGTCGCCATGCACCACCGCGAAGTGCACCGATTGCCACGATCCGCACCGCGGCGGCTCGTCGGAGACGCGCGCGATCGAGGCGTGCACGAGCTGTCATTCCGTGCTTGGCGATCCGGCGGCCGCGCGAGCTCATGCGGGATCGGGCCACGCGTCGGTGAGCTGCCTCGACTGCCACATGCCGCGGATCACGATGGGGATCGATCGTTACGTTCGCTCGCACCGGATCTCGTCGCCCACGGATCGGGTGATGCTCGCCGCGGCCGCCCCGAATGCGTGCAACCTCTGTCACCTCGATCAGTCGATCGAGTGGACGCTCGACGAGCTCCGTGCGCGGCACGACGTGCGCCCCGCCGTCGGCAACCTCGGCGCGTACGGCGACTCCGACGAGGCGGTCGGCGCAGTGTGGCTCGCGAGCCCGGAGGCCGACATCCGGGTCACCGCCGCGCACGCGTATGCGCGTAGCCCGCTCGGCCGCTACGCACTCGCCGATCTGCTGCGGCTCCTCGACGATCCGTTGCCCTACGTCCGCGCGTGGGGCGTGTTCGCCGTCGAGGACATCCTCGGCAGGAAGCTCGCCGATGCCGACTACGATCCGCGCGCGCCGGCCGAGGTACGCCGCCGCCAGCTCGCGAACCGCGCGAAGTTTCGGTAGCCCGAGGTCCGCGGCGCTCGATCAGAACACCAGCCGGTACTCGGGCGGAATCTGGTCGGGGTGCTCGATCACCATCCCGAGGTCGCGCAAGAGGCCGTCGCGCAGCGAGTAGATCCAGCCGTGCACCGTCAGCGTCGCGCCGCGGCGCCACGCGTCCTGGACGATCGTGGTGTGGCAGACGTTCGCGACCTGGGCCTCGACGTTGAGCTCGGCGAGCCGATCGAGCCGAAGCTCGGGATCCTGGATCGCGGCGAGCTCCTCGCGGTTCCACAGGTGGACGTCGCGGATGTGGCGCAGCCAGTTGTCGATAAGGCCAAGCGGCTGGGTCGACATCGCCGCGCGCACGCCGCCGCACCCGTAGTGGCCGCACACGATCACGTGCTTCACGTGCAGCACCTCGACCGCGTACTGCAGCACCGACAGGCAGTTGACGTCGGTGTGCTCGACGAGGTTCGCGACGTTGCGGTGCACGAACACCTCGCCGGGCGCGCGCCCGATGATCTCGTTCGGGGGCAGCCGGCTGTCCGAGCACCCGATCCACAGCAGGTCAGGGCTCTGGAGGTTCACGAGCCGGTTGAAGAAGTTCGGATCCTCGGCAACGGTCTGCGCCGCCCATCGGCGATTCGCAGCGAAGCACTCGTCGAGCAAAGTCACGGGCGCTCATGTAGCACAGACCCACGCTGCACTCGACTCGGCGGGCCAGATCCCGGCTACGCCGGTGCCCGCATCTCGGCCAGGCCCGCCTCGCGCGACATCTTGCCGACGTAGCCGAGCTCGCGGCGTGCCTTGCGATCATCCACGGTGACCTCGGTGCCCATCAACGCGAGCGCGGTGCGGGTCACCGGCGGCTCCTTCATCCAACCGGTCAGTGTCGCGGTCGTGCGCGCGAGCCAGCGCGGGATCTCTCGATTGCCCGCGTCGATCCCCTGGGTCGCGAGCAGCGACGACAGAAACGTCCGCAGCTCGATCGGCTCGCCGTCGGTCAGGAAGTAGATCTCGCCGGGCCGGCCGACCTCGGCGGCGAGCAGCGCGCCCTCGATCACGTTCGCGACGTTGCAGGTCGACGTCAGGTAGCGGCCGCCGCCGATCCAGCCGAACCGCTTGCGCTTCACCGCATCGACGAGCTGCGGCAGCAGCGAGGTATCGCCCTTGCCCCAGATGAAGCGCGGCCGGACGACGACGGTCTCGAGGCCGACGCTGTTCGCGGCGAGCACGGCAGCCTCGGCGAGCGCCTTGGTGTGCGGATAAGGTCCGACGGGCTTCGCCGGATACGGACGGGTCTCGTCGACCTGGACGAGCGGCTGGCCATCGACGAGCACGGCCTCGGTGCCGACGTGCACGAAGCGGCGCACGCCGGTCGCGCGGGCCGCGGCGATCACGTTCTCGGTGCCGCGGACGTTGATCGCCATGAACTGGGCGAGCGCGCCGTGCTGCTTGACGTGCGCCGCCGCGTGGAAGACGACGTCCGCCCCCTGCATGCCCTCGGCGAGCGCGCTGACATCATCGAGATCGCCGCGGACTGGCTCGGCGCCGGCGACCCGCACGGCGATCGCGGCAGTCTCACTGCGCGCGAGGGCGGCGACCGGGATCGCACGCGCGGTCAGCTCGCCGATCAGCCGGCGGCCGACGAACCCCGACCCGCCGGTGACGAACGCGCGCTTCACGACCGGCTCGCCGCCGGCTGCGTGCGCATCCCCAGGGTGTAGACGATCGCGGCGATCGCGAAGCCGACGAACCACGTGTAGGCGTAGAGATCGGCGAGGATCTGCGGGATCGAGTCGAGGAGGTGCACCGCGTGGAGAAAGCCCGGGATGTTCGGGGCGACGCCGACGACGAGCGCGATGATCGCCCAGCGGTTCGTGCCGTTCGTGTACTCGTAGATGCCGCCACGCCGGTACAGGTCATCGACCAAGAGCACGCGCTTGCGAACGATCCAGTAGTCCGCGATCAGGATGCCGCCGATCGGGCCGAGCAGCGCGCCGTAGCCGTTGAGCCAGCCGAACACGTAGTTGTTCGTCAGCTTCCACGGCAGGATCGCGAAGCCGATCGCCGCGGTGATGTAACCGCCCATGCGGAAGCTGATCCGCGAGGGCGCGAGGTTCGAGAAGTCGTTCGCGGGTGACACCACGTTCGCCGCGATGTTCGTCGACAGCGTGGAGATCGCGAGCGCGACGAGGCCGATCACGACGACGACCGGCGACGAGAACGAGGCCACGACCGCGTTGGGGTCCCAAAGTCCGGTCGCCATCGATACCGCGGCGCCGATGAACGAGAACAGCGCCATCGTCGTCGGCAGCGCGATCGACTGGCCGACCACCTGGTCGCGCTGGCGCCGGCAGAACCGCGAGAAGTCCGGGATGTTCAGCGCGAGCGTCGCCCAGAACCCGACCATGCCGGTGAGGAACGGGCCGAACAGCTCCCAGAACGCGGCGCCTTCGAGCCCGGGCTTGCCGAACACCGCGGCCGTGCCGTGCTTGTCGAGCGCCCACACCAGGAGCCCGATGCCGGCGACGAGCAGGAACGGCGCCGACAGCGACTGCAGCCACTTGATCGAATCGATCCCGTTGTGGATGAACCACAGGTTGATCCCCCAGAACACCGCGAAGCAGAGCAGCTGGAGCGCGTTGATCCCGAGGACCGGCAGCGCGCTACCACCATCGAGCCCGAGCTTGACGAGGATCAGGTAGATCGCGCCACCGCCGAGCCAGGTCTGGATGCCGAACCAGCCACACGCGACCAGCGCACGCAGCACCGCCGCGATGTTGGCGCCGCGCACTCCGAAGGCCGCGCGCGCGTACACCGGGAACGGGATCCCGTAGCGGGTACCTGCGTCGGCGTTGAGGATCATCGGGATCAGCACGATGACGTTGCCGAGCGCGACGATGAACACCGCCTGGCCGATGCTCATGCCCTTGGCGACCATGTCGGCTGCGAGCAGGTAGGTCGGGATGCAGACAGCCATCCCCACCCACAGCGCCGCGACGTGCCACATCGACCAGGTCCGCTTCTCGGCCGGCGTCGGGGCCAGGTCCTCGTTCCACAGCTGCGGGTCGGTCGCCATGCGGCGAATCCTACTGCGCCGACCTGCGTCGGGTGTCCACGGTGCGCCGCGTACATTGCCGCTGAGGCCGCTGGACAACGATCGGCACGCAGTAGAGGGGCAGTGCCCCCGTACGACCTGATCGCGGCCCTGCTGTTTCGCGAGGTTCGAGGTTCCTCACGCAAGGCATCACGCATGCACGCACGAACGTCGTGACTCCATCCGGCGCCAGCTCAGGTCACCGCTTTCCTTCAGGAAGTCGTGTCGGCAATTACACGATCGAGCGCGAGCATCCGGTCCCGTGCGACACCGGCGTCGTGTACCTCGCGAGCCACGTCGTGCTGCCTCGCAAGGTCTGGCTCAAGACCACGCATGGCGGCGGCGCGAGCGACATGGCGGTCCAGATGCTTCGCGAAGCCTGCCTGCTCGACGCCCTCTCGCACCCGGCGATCCCACGCGTGTTCGAGTGCGGCGTGCGCGCCGATCGCCGGCCGTGGGCGGCGTTCGAGCGTGTCGAGGGCGAGAGCCTGGCGGATACCCTGGTCGCCGGACCGCTCGCGGTTGCCGAGCTCGCCGTGCTGCTGCGCAACGTCGCCGAGGTCCTCGAGCACGCCCACGCCCGTGGCGTCGTGCATCGCGCGCTCACGGCCGACGCGATCCTGAAGACCCCGTCCCGGTCATCCTCGATCTGCGTGGTCAACTGGGGTAAGGCGTCCGCGGTCGGCGCCGACCAGCATCGCGCCGACGATGCACGCGCCGATGTCCACGCCCTTGGCGCGATCGCGTTTCGCGCGCTGACCGGTTGTCTCCATACCCCCGCGGTCTCGGCGACCGAGTGGTGCCCGGGCGCGCCGCGGGAGCTCACGGCCCTGATCGACAGCATGCTGCAGTCGCGGCCGGAGCTGCGGCCGACGAGCGCGGAGGTTCGCGAGCGAGCGCGCTGGCTCGCGGCCAGCTTCGAGCAGCTCGCGATCGAGAAGCCGCGGTGGACGCCGCCACACGGCGTCGATCCCCAGACGCTCCCGCCCGTCGCCGAGACCGGCACGTTCTCCATTCGCATCAGCCGCACGCGCTCGAGCTGACGTCGCTGAGTCTCTCGTCGTGTGGAGTCAGCGAAGCTGATCGCCGTCGGATGCGGCAGCCGGTGCCTCGGCCGGCGTGGGCGCCACGGCAGGCGGGGGCTGCGCGGCCGCGGTCGCGGTGCGTGCGCGGAGCCGATCCTTGCTGGTCCGCAGGGCGGTCGCCACGACCGGATTTTTCACGAGCTTCGGATCGGCGTTCGCGATCGCGACGATGTGCTCGTAGGACGCCGCTGCCTTGTCTCGCCATGGCGCCAGCATGCCGACGAGAAGATCCTTGCGGGTCTGGTGCAGCGCGCTCGCCGCCTCGCCGGCCCCGGGCGCCGGAACGCTCGCGAGCATGCGGATCGCCATGTTCGTGTAGAGCTCGGCCTTCGCCTGCTCCGCGACGATCTTGGTGACGGCATCGGCGTTCCCGATCACCTCGTCGAGGATCGCGAAGCTGTGCGCGGTCGCGTCGTCGACCGCTTGCACAGAATCCTGGGCGTCGACGAGCTGGAGCGTCGCGAGCTTGGCCTCGGCCACACAGTTCGCCAGCGTGATCCGCGCGGACAGCGCCAGCATCCGGTTCGGCGTCGTCGCCTGCTTGACCATCGGGTGACACTTCTCGGGGATCGTGAGCAGATCGATCGATGCGAGCCCGTTGCTCGGCGGCGCCGGCGCGGCGACCGGGGCGGCTGCAGTGGGCGCGGGTGCAGCGCTGCGTTGTGCGGGTGTGCGATCCGCGAACGCGGCCGGGGTGAACAACGTCAGCGAAACCAAGGTGATCAGGGGGCGCATGGCGGTCTCCTCGTGGGCTTCCACCACGCAGGCTTGCAGCCGACATGCCGGTGCTCCTGGGGAGACTCCTACGCACGCCGTGCGCGATCGCTGTCCCTAACGGTTCTGCGGGAAGCCGAGGTCGACGCCGCGATGCCGCGGGTCTGGCCAGCGCGACGTGATCGCCTTGGTGCGCGTGTAGAAGTGCACGCCGTCGCGGCCGTAGATGTGATGGTCGCCAAACAGTGAGGCCTTCCAGCCGCCGAAGGAGTAGTAGGCCATCGGCACGGGAATCGGGACGTTGATGCCGACCATGCCGACCTCGACCTCGTGCTGGAACTTGCGCGCAGCGCCGCCGTCGTTCGTGAAGATCGCGACGCCGTTCGCGTACGGGTTCGAGTTGACCAGCTTGATCGCCTCGTCGTAGGTCGCGACCCGCGTCGTGCCGAGCACCGGGCCGAAGATCTCGTCCTTGTAGATCGCCATGTTCGGCGTCACGTGGTCGAACAGGCACGGGCCGAGGAAGAAGCCATTGGCGCGTCCCGACACCGCGAGCGCGCGGCCATCGCTGACCAGCGTCGCGCCCTCGGCGACGCCCTGGTCGACGTAGCCGGCGACCTTGTCACGGTGCGCCTTGTTGATCAGCGGGCCCATCTCGGAGCCGGCCTCGAGGCCATCACCGACCTTGAGCTTGGCGATCCGCTCCTTCATGAGCGGCACGAGCCTGTCGGCGGCGTTACCGACCGCGACGACGACCGAGATCGCCATGCAGCGCTCGCCCGCCGAGCCGTACGCCGCGGATACCGCCGCGTCGGCCGCGAGCTCCATGTCGGCATCGGGCAGCACGATCATGTGGTTCTTCGCACCGCCGAGCGCCTGCACGCGCTTGCCGTGCCGGGTGCCGGTCTCGTAGATGTACTGCGCGATCGGCGTCGAGCCGACGAACGAGATCGCCGCGACCTTGGGATGCTCGAGCAACCGGTCGACCGCGACCTTGTCGCCGTGGAGGACCGTGAACACGCCGGGCGGCAGACCGGCATCGGCGAGCAGCTGGGCGCAGAAGTTCGCGCACGACGGATCGCGCTCGCTCGGCTTGAGGATGAACGTGTTGCCGCACGCGATCGCGAGCGGGTACATCCACATCGGCACCATCGCCGGGAAGTTGAAGGGTGTGATGCCGGCGACCACGCCGAGCGGCTGCCGGATCGAGTAGCTGTCGACCTCGGTCGAGACGTTCTCGGAGTACTCGCCCTTCGCGAGGTCGGCGATCCCGCACGCGAACTCGATCACCTCGAGGCCGCGGTTGACCTCGCCGAGCGCATCGCCGGTGACCTTGCCGTGCTCGAGCGTCAAGAGGCGCGCGAGATCGTGCTGGTGCTTGTCGACCAGCTGGCGAAACGCGAACAGGACCTTCGTGCGCTTCGCGATCGACACCGAGCGCCACGTCTGCGAGGCCTTCGCAGCTGACTCGACCGCCTCGTCGACCACCGCGGGGGTCGCGAACGCGACCTGGGCCTGCACCTCGCCGGTCGCGGGGTTGTAGACATCGCCGTGTCGCTCGGCAGCGCGCTCGTAGGGTTTGCCGTCGATCCAGTGTCCGATCGTCTTCGTCGCCATAGGGCGATACGCGTACCACAGCCCGCGCCGGCTCGGGCGCAGGAATTACGGCAGCACCGGCGCGAAGCTCGTCCGCCACGCGGTGCCATCGCCGAGCTGACCCTGAAGGTTGGAGCCCCAGCAATAGAGGGCGTCGTCCTCGGTGATCGCGCAGGTGTGGGCCCCGTGTGCATCGACCGCCTTCCATCGGAGATCCGCGCGGATCGGGGTCGGCACTGCGCGCCCCACCGTGCTGCCATCGCCGAGCTGGCCGAGGTCGTTCGCGCCCCAGCACGCGAGCTGGCCTGCCGTGTCGATGCCACAGGTGTGCCGAGTCCCGGCGGTGACCGCCCGCCACGTGCGATCGAGCTTCGCCGGAAACCGCCGGCTCGTCGTGTTGCCGATGCCGAGCTGGCCATCGCTGTTGAAACCCCAGCAGGCCAGTGCTGCGTCGGCCTGGATCGCGCACGTGTGCAGATAACCCGTCGTGATCGTCGACGCCGCGTACGTCGCGATCGCCCCCGACGTCTCGACCGCTGCGGGTGCTGCGCGCGTGACCTCCGATCCGTCGCCGAGCTGCCCGGTGTTGTTCTGGCCCCAGCAGAAGACGTTGCTCGTGGTCTGCTCGATGGCGCAGGTGTGATTCCCGCCGGTCGAGATCGACGTGTAGCGCGTCGGCCCGTCGACGAGGTGCGGGCTATCCACGAGGCTTGTCGTCCCGAGGTTCGGATCGCCGAGCTTGCCGCGAGCGTTCGAGCCCCAGCAGTACGCGACGTTGCCGCTGTCGATCGCGCAGGTGTGCTCGCGAGCGTCGACCGCGATCCACGCCGCCGACGGCGCGGTGATCGCGAACGGAACGGCGGTCGCGCCAGCGGCGCCGTTCCCGACATCACCGAGCTCGTCACCTCCCCAGCACGCGAGCGCGCTGCCGTCGAGGGCACAGCTCTGATCGTGGCCTGCTGCACTGGCCGTGGCGCTCGCGACCGCGAGCACGGGTCGCTGGCGCGCGAGCAACGAGGGGTCGGCGAGCTGGCCACCCACGTTCGATCCCCAGCACCACAGCGCACCGTCGCGGACGCCGCACGTGTGGTTCTCGCCGGTCGACACGCTGGTGAAGGCGCCCTCGACCCGCTGCGGCGTGAGCTGCTGCCCGGTCGTGCCGGCGCCGAGCTCGCCGTGCATGTTCGAGCCGGTGCAGTGCAGCTCGCCATCGACGGTGATCGCGCAGGTGTGCGCCGCGCCCGCGGCCACCGTCGCCCATGTTTCGTCGCTCACCACCCGCTGCGGCGTCTGCATGCTCGCGCCGAGCTCGCTCGCGAGCCCGAGGGCGCCGCGCTCGTCGCGTCCCCAGCAGGCGAGTCCACCGTCAACGCCGACCGCGCAGGTGTGGCGTCCGCCGGCGGAGACCACGCTCGCATCGACCGCAACGCGCGTCGGCGTCCGGGCTTGGGTGCGCGAGTCGATCCCGAGCTGACCGTCGACATTGCCGCCCCAGCAATAGACCTCGGTCCCGGCGCGGATCGCGCAGGTGTGCACCTGTCGCCATCACCGAACGTCGAGACCGTCGTCCAGCCAGCCTCGCTGCCGACCTGCTGGGGAACGGGTTGCGACGAGGTCCGCGTCCCGCCGCCGAGCTGGTCGTTGCTGTTCGACCCCCAGCACCACAGCGTCTCGTCGGTCGCGATCGCGCAGGTGTGGTTCGAGCTGGCGGTCACCGTCGACCACGGCCGATCGTCGGGAATACGCTTGGGCGTCAGGCTCGCGATCGTGTCGCCGGTGCCGAGCTGTCCGTTGTCGTTATCGCCCCAGCACCACAGCGACGCGTCAGCCTTCGTCGCGCACGCGTGTCTGCGTCCGATCGCGATCGATCGCCAGTCGAGATCGCTGCCGACCCGCAGCGGAACGACACTCGGCTCGGCGTTGCCCTGGCCGAGCTGACCATCTTCGTTATCACCCCAGCACCACAGCGCGCCGTCACGATCGATCGCGCACGTCGCATCGACGTTCGCCGATACCATGCTCCACGCCGCGTCGGCGACGCGCGTCGGGACCGCCCGATCGAGCAGCGTGCCGTCGCCGAGCTGGCCATTGGTGTTCTTGCCCCAGCACCACAGCGCGCCGGTGTCCTGGATCGCGCAGGTATGGCTGGCGCCAGCCGTGACCGTGACCCAGCGCGCCGATGGCGGTAGCGGCTCGAGCGAGAACACGCGATCGCATGCAGGTACGCATGCGAGGACGAGGACGAGGACGATCGCGAGCTTCACGGCGCCGCCGCGACCTCGACGAGCTGCGAGCGCCACGTCTTGCCGTCGCCGATCTGGCCGGTCGTCGAGTCGCCCCAGCACCACAGCGACTTGTCGTCGCGGATCGCGCACGCATGCTCGCGGCCAACCGAAAGTGATTGCCAGGCCGTCTCGTCGACGCGGGTCGGCACCAGGCGGTTCGTCAACGAGCCGTCGCCGAGCTGACCGCGGCTGTTGCTGCCCCAGCAGTAGAGCTGGTTGTCCATGGTGATGCCGCAGCTCGCTTGCTCGCCGACACCGATCTCGAGCCACGTGCTCGGACCAACGACCGGCGTCGGGCTCGCGGTGAGCGAGAGCGTGCCGTTGCCGAGCTCGCCGAACCCGTTGTAGCCCCAGCATGCGAGCGAGTCGTCGGCGCGGACCGCGCACGTGTGGAACGTGCTTGCCGCGATCCGCTTGGGTGCGGTCGGCAGGATCTTCAGTGGGGTCGCCTGGACCTCGGGGGTGAGCGAGCCATCGCCGAGCGCACCGAACGAACGCAATCCCCAGCACCAGAGGCCCGTCGCCGAGATCGCGCAGGTGTGGAGCTGGCCCGCGGCGACCGTGCTCCACACCTCGCCGACACCGATCTGGACCGGCATTGGCTCGGTTAGGGTCTGTGTCGAGCGTCCGAGCTGCGCGAAGTCGTTGCGTCCCCAGCACGCGAGCGCGTTATTGGGGTCGACGCTGCACGTGTGGTCGTGGGCGCCGAGCGCGACCTGCGCCTTCGCGAACGGCGTCGGGTTGAGATCGATGTTGCCCGTGATCGTGAGCTGACCGTAGCCGGCGTAGCCCCATCCCCACAGCTCCTCGACGTGCACCGCGACCGTGTGTCGTCCGCCGACCTCGAACCGCGTGATCGGCGCCGGCACCGCGGGCTGGACCGGAGCCTGCCGGGCGAGCCTGGCGCCGTCGCCGAGCTGACCGAGGTTGTTGTTGCCCCAGCAATGCAGGGTGCTGCTCGTATCGAGCGCGCAGGTGAAGTCATCGCCGGCTTTCACCGCGGTCCACAGGCCGGCGATCTGTGACGGCCGTTTCCGCGCGCCGCCCTCACCATCACCGAGCTGGCCGCGAGAGCCGTTGCCGGCGCACCACAGGTTGTCGAAGGCGTCGATCACGCACGAGTGCACGCCGCCCACGGCCACGGTCCTCCACGCGCCGCGCTGCGGCTCGACCTCGACCGGCGACGACTGGATCGCGAGCCCGCGCCGCGCGGCGAGCTGGCCCTGGTCATTGCGCCCCCAGCACATCAGCGAGCCGTCGCTGCGACTCGCGCACGCCCGCGCGAGGCCGACCTCGATCGAGACCCAGCCGTCATCGTCGAGGCCGACCGGCTGCGGCGTGTAGCGCGCAAACGGGTTCGTCCCGTCGCCGAGCTGGCCGTGATCGCCCTGGCCCCAGCAGCGGAGCCGGCCGTCGTCGCGTAGTGCGCACGTCGACTGCTCGCCGGCGGACACCGCCAACCAACGCGTCCCCGGCGCGATGTTGATCGGCAGCGAACGGTTGGCCCCGGTTCCGTCTCCGATCTGCCCGAACCCGTTGTACCCCCAGCACCACAGCGAGGCGTCATCGGCCGCGATCGCGCAGCTGTACTGGACTCCGGTCGACACCATCTGCCAGGTCTTCGTGCTCGCGATCGCGACGGGCACGGAGCTGCTCGTCGTCGTGAGGCCGGTGCCGAGCCCGCCGCTCAGGCCGTATCCCCAGCACCAGATCGAGCCGTCGCTGCGGATCGCGCACGTGGTCGCCTGGCCGCCCGACACCTCGCGCCAGGTGTCGGTGCCAACGCGGGTCGGCACGGGGACGTCTGCAACGCTCGCGCTCGTGCCGGCCTGCAGGTATTCGTTCGAGCCCCAGCAGTAGAGGCCGCCGTCGGTGCGGATCGCGCAGGTATGCGTGAGCCCGGCTGCAACGGTCTTCCACGCCGCGTCGTCGACGCGGGCGGGGACCAGCGACTCGGGCAGCGTCGCCGGGTCGCGCGCGAGCTGTCCGTCGGTATTGTTTCCCCAGCACCACAGCTGGTCATCCGCGCGGATGCCGCACGTGTGAAGCTCGCCGGCAGAGACCATGCGCCAGTCGCCGAGCTTCGGCGCGTCCGGAGGCGCATCGGCAGGTGCGCGCTGATCGATATCAAACACGCGATCACACCCGGCAAGCGCGACCAGCAAACTACACCAGCCGCGCAGGTCCATCACCGTCCATTGTCGCCCCGATTCGTCGACGCCGTGAGCGGGTCGCGGTAGATCTTGGTGAGGGTCTCGTCTGGAAATTTCTGGCCCGACGAACCTTGTTGAAGCGGCCTCGCGGCACGTGCTAGCCAGACTGCTTCCCCCGCAGCGATCCCGATACCCCTTGGAGGCGACGTGACTGTTGATCTTTCCATCACCGTCAATGGCATGAAGTTCGAGAACCCGTTCGTGCTGGGCTCGGGCCCGCCGGGCACCAACGGCAAGGTGATCGCGCGATCGTACGACCTCGGCTGGGGCGGCATGGTCTGCAAGACGTTCTCGCTCGACGCGAGCAAGGTCATCAACACCGCGCCGCGCTATGCGAAGCTGCGCGCCCGCACGAGCGAGGAAGTCATCGGCTTCCAGAACATCGAGCTGATCAGCGACCGTCCGTACCAGGACTGGCTCGACGATCTCCGCCAGCTCAAGAAGCAGTACCCGACGAAGATCCTGATCGCGTCGATCATGGAGGAGTACCGCAAGGAGACCTGGCAGCAGATCACCCGCGAGGTCCAGGAGACCGGCGTCGACGGCTTCGAGATGAACCTGTCGTGCCCGCATGGTCTGCCCGAGCGCAAGATGGGCATGGCGATGGGCGAGAACCCGGACATCGTCGAAGAGGTCTGCGGCTGGGTGAAGGAGGTCGCGAAGATTCCGGTGTGGGCGAAGATGACGCCGAACGTCGGCAACCCGACGGTGCCCGCGGCCTCGGCGCTGCGCGGCGGCGCCGACGGCATCGCGATGATCAACACGATCCTCTCGGTCTCCGGCATCGACCTAAAGACGCTGCGGCCGATGCCGACCGTCGAGGGCCACAGCGTGCCCGGCGGTTACTCCGGCCAGGCCGTGCGGCCGATCGCGCTCCGGCAGGTGATGGAGGTCGCGCGTGCGAACCCCGGCGTCGAGATCAGCGGCATCGGTGGCATCGAGACCGGCTTCGATGCGGCGCAGTTCTTCCTGCTCGGCGCGTCGACCGTCCAGGTCTGCACCGGCGCGATGCTGCGCGGCTACGAGATCATCAACGAGCTCAAGGAAGAGCTCGGCAAGTTCATGACGGACCAGAAGTTCGGCAACCTGCGCGAGTTCATCGGCAAGAGCCTGCCGTACTTCACGACGCACCACGATCTCGTCGATCGCCAGAAGGCGACGCGCGAGGCGAAGGAAGCGGCGCGCGCGACCAAGAGCGCGGCGAAGGATGTCGAGACCTGGAAGGGCGACATCGCAAAAGAAACCTCGACGCTCGTCACCAACTAAGGAGCTGCAGTCATGGCACGCAAGGTCCTATCCGGTCTGATCCAGGCGTCGAACCCGATCAACGACGAGAGCAAGAGCGTCGCCGAGGTCCAGGCGGCGATGCTCGAGAAGCACATGCCGATGATCCACGACGCCGGCAAGAAGGGCGTCCAGATCCTCTGCCTGCAGGAGATCTTCAACGGCCCGTACTTCTGCCCCGGCCAGGACAAGCGCTGGTACGACGCGGCGGAGCCGGTGCCCGGCCCGACCGTCGAGAAGCTCGCGCCGATCGCGGCGAAGTATCAGATGGCGATGGTCGTCCCGCTCTACGAGCGCGAGCAGGCCGGCGTCTACTACAACACCGCGGCGATCCTCGATGCCGACGGCAGCTACCTCGGCAAGTATCGCAAGACGCACATCCCGCAGACGAGCGGGTTCTGGGAGAAGTACTTCTTCCGCCCGGGCAACCTCGGTTATCCGGTGTTCAAGACCAAGTACGCCACGATCGGCGCGTACATCTGTTACGACCGCCACTTCCCCGAGGGTGCGCGCGCGCTCGGCCTCAACGGTGCCGAGATCGTCTACAACCCGTCGGCGACCGTCGCCGGGCTCTCGCAGCACCTGTGGAAGATCGAGCAGCCCGCGCACGCGGTGGCGAACGGCTACTTCGTCGGCGCGATCAACCGGGTCGGCACCGAGGCGCCGTGGAACATCGGCAAGTTCTACGGCAACTCGTACTTCGTCGATCCGCGCGGCCAGATCCTGGCGTGCGGCAGCGAGGATAACGACGAGCTCGTGGTCGCCACGCTCGACCTCGACATGATCGAGGAGGTGCGGCGCACCTGGCAGTTCTACCGGGACCGGCGCCCCGACGCGTACGGTGACCTGACGGAAGACCGCTAGTCATGAGCGAACGGTTCGAGATCCGACCGGGCTCGATCCGCCCCGGGCAATCACGCTTCGCGACGCACAGCGAGGTGTTGCTCGCGCTCAAGGCGACCGCGAAGCAGCTCGGCGTGGTGCCGCACCTGCCCGCCGGGAACCGCGGCGATCGCTGGCGCGCATCGATCGACGGGCTGACCGTCGCCGGCGATACCAAGCGCGAAGGCGATCACGTGCTCGAGACGTACTGCGTGACCGGCCCGGGCGTCGATCACGCACGGCTCATGGTGTTCGCCGAGCACGTCGCGGCGATCGCCGGCAAGCAGGCAGTGATCGGCGAGACCGAGCAGGAGTTCTGGTTCGTCGACAAGCCCGCGCCGAAGGCGAAGAAGTCCAAGGCCAAGTCGAAGACCAAGCGCAAGTAACGGACGCGCAGCTCATCGCAGGCCCGGCCTGCTCACGGAGGACGAATCCATGAAGCCAGGGACATTGATCAAGGGCGGCACCGTGATCACGGCATCGGACACGTTTGCGGCCGATGTCATGATCGCGAACGGGAAGATCGCCGGCATGGTGACGCCCGGCAATCTCGACGATTTGTCGCGGAATCAGGAAGCCTTCGAGGTCATCGACGCGAAGGGCAAGTACGTCATCCCCGGTGGCATCGACTGCCACACGCACATGTCGCTGCCATTCGGCGGCACGACCGCGTCGGATGACTTCGAGACCGGCACGATCGCCGCGGCGCACGGCGGGACGACGACGATCGTCGACTTCGCGATCCAGTCGAAGGGCGGGGCGATGCGCGCCGGCCTCGATAACTGGCACGGGCTCGCCGAGGGCAAGGCCGCGATCGACTACGCGTTCCACATGATCATGACGGAGGCCAATCCGTCGGCGCTCGACGAGATGGCGGACATGGTCCGCGAGGGCGTGACGTCGTTCAAGATGTTCATGGCCTACCCGGGCGTGTTCCTCGTCGACGATCAGCAGATCTTCCGGGCGATGCAGCGCGCGGGCGAGCTCGGCGCGCTGATCACGATGCACGCAGAGATCGGGCTGCCGATCGACGTGATGGTCCAGAAGGCGCTCGCCGAGGGCAAGACCGCGCCGATCTACCACGCGCTCACGCGGCCCGAGATCGCCGAGGCAACCGGCACCGAGCGCGCGATCGCGCTGGCCGAGATGGCGGGCGTGCCGGTCTACATGGTGCACCTCTCCGCGCAGCGCGCGCTCGAGCGGGTCGCCGAGGCGCGCGACCGTGGCCTGCCGACGTACGCCGAGACCTGCCCGCAGTACCTGTTCCTCTCCGAGGACGATCTGCGCGGCGACCCCGGCGATGAATGGAAGGGCGCCGGGTACGTGTGCACGCCGCCGCTGCGGCCGAAGCACCACCACGACCACCTGTGGCGCGGCCTGCGCAATTACGATCTGCAGGTCGTCGCCACCGATCACTGTCCGTTCTGCATGAAGGATCAGAAGGAGCTCGGCCGCGGCGACTTCTCGAAGATCCCGAACGGCATGCCCGGCGTCGAGACCCGGCTCCACCTGCTCTGGGAGGGCGTGCGCGAGGGCAAGATCTCGATGAACCGGTTCGTCGAGATCACGTCGACGGCGCCCGCGAAGATCTTCGGGATGTACGGCAAGAAGGGCACGCTCGCGATCGGCGCCGACGCCGACGTCGTGGTGTGGGATCCGAACCGCGAGAAGGTCCTCGGCAAGGACACGCTGCACATGCGTGTCGACTACTCGCCGTACGAGGGCAAGAAGGTGATCGGCGCGCCGTCGCACGTGCTGTCGCGCGGCGAGCTCGTCGTCCAGGACGACAAGTGGGTCGGCAAGCAGAAGCAGGGCCGCGGCCAGTTCGTGCGGCGCGGTACGTTCGGTCTGTAGTCGGACTCGCTCAGCGCGCCTTGCTGTGGAGCGTGACCGGCTTGCCGGCACGCTTGATGGTGATCGTGGCGTCGCCGCGGCCCTCGACGACCTTGTCGTGGAGTGCGCGGGTGCCGGCATCGGTGGTGACCGCGACGCCATCGATCTGCTCGATCGTGTCGCCGGCGTGGAACTTCGCCGTTGGCTGGTCGAAGCGGCCACCGGCGCGGATGGCGTAGACCTTGAGGCCGACGAAGACGCCGTCGCGGATGACCGGCACGAGGCGCGCGTCGGACGTGGTCGGTGCGGTGGTGCTCGGCGGGGTGTCGGCGAAGGCCGGGCCGGGGAATGCGACGAGCTGGACGGCGAGACAGATGAGGAGGGGCGCGGCGAGCAGCTTCATGTGGCGGGCTAGAGCAAACGGAGCGCCAGGCGGCAACGCCGCGGAATCGCGTGGGCGGCCAGCGCGTGCGTGCCTTGCAGTCAGCCGAGCGCACCCGACGTGTTCGGGGTGCTGCCATCGCGGCACTGACGTCCGGTGACAGGGGACCGGGTCGCGTGAACCGATCGGACAGCGCGATCAATACACGTCGTCGTACGCGGCGTCGGCAGCGTGCTTCGGCGGCTCGGGCGCGAGGTCCTGCCAGAATGACACCCCCGTCCGCTACCGTCCCGAGGTGCAGCTGATCATCGCCGAGAAACCGTCGGTCGCGCGCGATCTGGCGCGCGTGCTCGGCGTGCCGGCGAGTGGCAACGGGTGCTTCGAGGGCGAGCGCTCGGTGATCACGTGGTGCATCGGTCACCTCGTCGAGCTCGACGAGCCCGGATCGTACGACGCGCGGTGGAAGGCGTGGCGCCTCGACAACCTGCCGATGTTGCCGGCGGAGTTCCGGCTGCGACCGGCAAGGCACGCGATCGCGCAGCTGCGGATCGTCACGAGCCTGCTGCGCGATCGGCGGTTCACGTCGGTCGTCAACGCGTGCGACGCGGGACGCGAAGGCGAGCTGATCTTTCGCTACGCATACCAGTTCGCGTGCAGCGGACAGCCACGCGGTGGCCCGCCGGTGCAGCGGCTGTGGATCTCGTCGCTGACCGACGACGCGATCCGGCGCGGGTTCGGAGCGCTGCGCCCGGGCAGCCAGCTCGATCCGCTCGGCGATGCGGCGCGTTCGCGATCCGAGGCGGACTGGCTCGTCGGCATGAACGCGACCCGCGCGGTGACGTCACGCGGCCGCGAGGCCGGGCACGATGCGCTGTACTCGATCGGCCGCGTACAGACGCCGACGCTGGCGATGCTTGTCGAGCGCGAGCGCGCGATCCGCGCATTCGTCGCGCGCCCGTACTGGGAGGTCCGCGGTGACTTCCGGACCGCCGAGGGCGAGCGGTTCGCGGCGATGTGGCGGCAGGCAGCGCCGGAAGCTCGGGCAGCGCCGGGGGCGACCGGCGATCGAGAACACCGCGACGCGGGCCGCGCGGGAC
>JACCTC010000135.1 GCA_013812655.1 Deltaproteobacteria bacterium
TCGAGCGTGATCGCGAGGCTGCTGCGCGCGCGCTCGGGCTCGCGAGCGCCGCACCGATCGAGCTGTTGCCATGTGGCCCGATCGAGACGGTTCACCGGACCTCGGGCCGCGCGACGGTCGAGCTCGCGATCGCGACGCCGGCATCCGTGCCGAATGCCGACGTCGACGATCACCCGCTGACCCGCACGATCGCGATGTTGCGCCGCCGCGCCGAGGCCGAGCGCGCGAGCATGGTCGCCGAGGTCGCCAGGCCGCGGCGCCGCTGGCCGGTGCTCGCCGCGCTGCTGCTCGTGATCGGCGCCGTGATCGGCTGGCAGCTCGCGCGGCTGCCGGTCGCGGGACCGGTGATCGAATCGCGCTTGACCGTGATCAGCAAATGAACAGCTCGACGTCGTACAGATCGTGACCGTAGTACTCGCCCTTCAACGACAGCCCGGTCTCGGTCGCGAGCCATATCGAAACCACACTGGCGGTTTCGGCGGACAGTAAGAGACGGGCCATCGGGGGAATGAATAAAATTCTATGTAAGTGACGGCTATTGCTAGCCGCGCAAGTGCTGCAGCTCGCCATCTCCTGCGCGTGCGATCACATGGAGAGCCGCTGGTCGTTGTTCGAGCGCATCGACGTTGATACAATCTCGCAGATGAGGGTTGGCCTCGGTTTGCTCGCCGTAGCCCTCGGATCGATCGATGCGAACGCACACCCCGTCGAGGGCACCGCCTCGTCCACCGAGGTCGATGCCCCAGCGTTGATGCTCGAGGCAGCTGGGACGTGGTCGGGACAGACGGCCGAGCCAAAGACCGGTTGGCGCGCGGCGCTCCTCGCCCCGGTGGATTCGGCAGCGATCTCGAGTGGCCCGGAGGCTGCCGTTCATGTCGCGTTCGTCGCGCGGTTTGACGACCACGGCGCGCCGGCTGAGCCTGGCACGCCCGAGCTCCTGGCGAGATCGTGGGGTGCAGGGCTCCGCGCGATGACGACCTGGGCGAGCTCGCAATTCCGATTCGGAGTGTTCGCGGAGGGCACCGTCGGTCGCACGCGCGCACGCAACGCCGACGAGATGACGTCGCGCGGCGCCGGGCACTGGATGGCGTCTGCTGGGCTCGTGGGCGGCACGCGAACGCTGCAGCTCGTCGCGGACTTCGGCTGGATGGTGACCGACGCCGACCATCGTATCGGCCCGATCGCGTCACTTGGTCTCCACCTCGCGATCGACTGAGCGTCGACGAAGCTCGACCAGCTCTCCATCGTCGGGCATGCCGCTCACGCTTCGTCTTCGAGAGCGCGACCGCCCCGTGGCCTCGCCGAGGCCCAGAGCCAGTCCGTTCAGGTGATCGGCAGAACGAGCCCGAGCCAGATCTTCGATTCGAGGTGAAAGGAGCGGTGTCCACGAGCAGCGCGTCCACCTGATCACGCAGCCGTCGGGGATGTCGGGGATCCCAGCGGCACCCGCCGCCACCAACTCGACTGACCCTTAGCCCTTCGCCTTGAGGCCGTGGCGGTGCAGCAGATCGATGAGGTGCGAGCGGTCCATCTTCGCGGCTCGCGCGGCCTGCGAGACGTTACCGCCGGCGTCGGCGAGCAGGCGCGCGAGGTACTCGTGCTCGAAGTCGCCGACGACCGCGGCACGCGCGTCCTTGTACGGCAGCATCTGCGGCTGGCCCAGCGCACTCGCCGCGTGCTCGAGGTGCGCCCCGGGACCGACGACAAGCGCGGCCTCGACAGCGTTGCGCAGCTCGCGGATGTTGCCCGGCCACGGGTGACGTTGCCAGCGCGCGAGCGTCTCGGCGCCGAACACGGCCTCGAGCGGACCGGTCGCCCCCAGCTCCTTCGCGAAGTGCTCGACGAGCGCGGGGATATCCTCGCGGCGATCGCGGAGTGGTGGCAGCCGCAACACGACGACGGCGAGCCGGTGGTAGAGGTCATGCCGGAACCGTCCGCTGTTGACCTCCGCGCGGAGGTCGCGATTGGTCGCCGCGATCACGCGGGCGCCGAGCTCGAGCTCGGTGCTGCCGCCGACGCGCCGGAACCGCCGGCGCTCGAGCACGCCGAGCAGCGAGCTCTGATCGGGTGATGGCAACTCGCCGATCTCGTCGAGGAACACGGTACCGCCGCGCGCGCGCTCGAACGCGCCCTCGTGCGTGCGGTCGGCGCCGGTGAAGGCGCCGCGCTCGTGCCCGAACAGCTCGCTCGCGAGCAGCGACGACGACAGCGCGCCACAGTCGATCGTGACGAGCGGCTCGCCACTGCGACCGGCACCGGCGTGCAGCGCCTCGGCGACCCGCTCCTTGCCGGTACCTGACTCGCCGACGATCAGCACCGACGTCGCGGTCGCGGCGATCCGCTCGATGTCGGCGAACAGCCGGAGCATCGCCGGCGACTGCGCGATCATGCCGGCGTACTCGTGCTGTTCGGTGGTCGCCGGCACCGTACGGCGGACCGCGTCGTCGAACCGGATCGTCGTGCCGCCGAGCGTGACCAGCGTGCCGGGCGGGACGACCGCGCGTTCGATGCGCACCGCGCCGACGTAGGTCCCGTTGGTCGAGCCGAGATCGGTGACGAGGATGCCGCCGCTGCGCGCGACCGCCTCGAGGTGATAGCGCGACACCGTGAAGTCACCGATCGCGAGCGCGTTGTCGCGCGCAGTACCGACCGAGATCGCCTCCCCGCCGGTGGCGTGCACGCCACGGTCGGGACCGTCGACGACCTCGACGCGGAGCGAGGTGACGACGTGGACGCCGGGGCGTTGCTGGAGCTTCGTTTCGATGTCGCTCATGGGGGAATCGTTGAGGATCGTTTGCCGGTCGATGACGGCCTGCGTCGAGGTGTCGGGGGTCCCCGACACCGTTGCTGGCGAGACCCGACAACGACCTTCTCAGTTAATCACATAACCTCGCGAGACTCTTCGGGGCCTGGATGGTCCTGCGCTTGCTCGGGGTGGGGACCATGCGGATCCTCGCCTTGCTCCTCCTGCTCAGCACGGCGTGTGCCGAGCAGTACACGCCGCCCGATCCGCCGGAGCCGCCGCCGGGTCCGAGCCCGACGGCCGTCTTCCTGACCCCGGCGCAGCACCTGACCCGCGCATCGATGGCGCTCCGCGGCATGCGTCCGACGGTCGACGACCTCCGCGCGGTCGAGGCCGATCCGGCCGCGCTCCCCGCGATCGTCGATCGCTACCTGAGCTCACCGGCGTTCGCGGAGACGATCAAGGAGCTCCACAACGAGACCCTGCTGCTCCGCGTCGAGCAGCCGCAGATGACGTACCCGGCCGTCGGTCCGCTCGCGACCGCGACCGCGCTGCAAATCAACCGCGGCCTGTTCGACGAGCCGCTGCGCCTGATCGAGGACATCGTGATGTCCGATCAGCCCTACACGAAGATCGTCACCGCGAACTACACGATGGCGAACGGCGTGACCGCGGCGATCTGGGGGCTGCCCCACGCCGGCGCGCCGGATATTTGGGAACGCACGACGTTCCCCGATGGCCGCCCGGCTGCAGGCATCCTCGCGACCAGCGCGTTCCATCACCGCTGGCGCTCGACCGGCTTCAACTACAACCGCGGCCGTGCGAACGAGATCTCTCGCGCGCTGCTCTGCCACGACTTCCTCGCGTCCGACATCCAGATCGACACGTCGGTTGATCTCTCCGATCCCGAGGTCGTCGCGAACGCGGTGATCGCGAACTCGTCGTGCGCGGGCTGTCACCAGACGCTCGATCCGCTCGCGAGCTACCTGTTCGTGTTCCGCGGCTCGCTCGCGCCGGTTGCCGTCGATACCTACCCGGTCACCTACTACCAGCCCGGTTCGCTCAATCGCTGGCGCACCACGAACAAGCGCCCGCCGATGTTCTTCGGCGAGGACACCGGCGGCATGGGTGGCCTCGGCGAGGTGATCGCCCGCGACCCCCGCTTCGCACGCTGCACGGCGCAGCGCTTCGCCTCGTACTTCTCCGAGGTCCCGCAGAGCGCCGTGTCGCCTGCGTGGATCGCGCGGCTGCAGACTGCGCTCACCAGCGAGTGGAGCGCGAAGCAGCTCGCGAAGGCGATCGTGCTGTCCGACGAGTTCCGGATCTCGCACGACAGCGACGACACCCGCGCCGAGACCACCGTCGGCACGCTCAAGGTGCGCCCCGAGCAGCTCGGACGCATGCTGCGCGATCTGACCGGCTTTTCGTGGACGACGACGACCGCGGCGCGCTTGCGCGGTATCCCGTACGGCACCGCGAACCTGTTCGAGAGTGACTTCATCGGCTTCCGCGTGCTCGCCGGCGGCATCGACTCGTACTTCGTGACCGAGCCCGTCCACACGATGAACGCGACGTCGAGCCTGGTCGCCAAGACCGCGGCCGCTGCCGCCGCGGACTTCGTTGTCGATCGCGAGCTCGTCGCGCCGATCGCCGACCGCAAGCTGTTCGTCGAGGCCGAGATCACCACAGCTGATCCGGCGCGGATCCGCGCGCAGCTCGCGTACCTCCACGCGCGGATCTACGGCGAGCTCGTCGCGGCGGACTCGCCCGAGGTCGACGCTTCGTACGAGCTCTACACCGCTGCGTTCACCGAGACCGCCGATCGCGCGCGGACCTGGAAGCTCGTGCTCGTCGGCATGCTGAGCGACTTCCGGAGCCTCTTCTACTAGGAGCGATGACCATGAACCGCCGAGACCTCCTCAAGTACGCGGGCGCCGCTGGCGCCGTCAGCATGCTGTCCTCGCCCCTGACACGCCTAGCCGCGGCGCCGCGCGCGATCGGCAAGCCGCGCCGCCTGCTGATGGTCCTCGCCCAGGGCGGCTGGGACACGACCTACGCGCTCGATCCGAAGGCGCAGTCGGCCGTATGCGACATCCCCGCCGGCGCGATCCGGCGGTTCGGCAACCTCGACGTGTTCACCGACGCGAGCCGGCCGAACGTCACCGCGTTCTTCACGAAGTACGCGGCCAACACCGCGGTGGTCCGCGGCATCTCGGTCGCGAGCGTCGCGCACCAGGAGTGCGTGAAGCGGATGGCGACCGGCACGCGCAGCGAGGTCAACCCCGACATGGGCGCGATCGTGGCGCACGACAATGGCAACGATCTGCCGCTGCCCTACCTGATCCTCGGCGACACCGCGTTCGCCGGCGAGTACGCGGTCAGCGCCGGCCGCGTCGGTGCGACGAACCAGATCATCGCGCTGCTCGATCCGGCGCAGGCGTACCCGTCGAACGGCCGCCCCCAGCTCGCGACGACGAACGCCGAGGACGCGCTGCTCGCGCGCTACGCGAACGCCACGGCGAACCGGCTGCGCGCGACGCGTGGCTCGAAAGGCTACAACCGGCGCCGCGTCGAGGACTTCGAGTCATCGATCAAGCGCGGCAAGCAGCTCCAGGGTGTGCGTGACGGCTTCGGCGCGCGCGGCCGGACGCTGACGATCGACAGCCAGGTCGACCTCGCCCTCGACGCACTCGGGCGCGACATCTCGCAGGCCGTGATGCTCAACACCCGGCTGCCGTGGGACACCCACGACACCAACACCGATCAGGCCGGCTTCCACGAGACCACGTTCGGTGGCCTCACCCGCCTGCTCGACGGCCTCGCCGCACGGCCCGGTCGCGACGCCGGCACGACGATGCTCGACGACACCGTCGTCGTCTGCTTCTCGGAGTTCTCGCGGACCCCGAAGCTCAACGCGAACCTCGGCAAGGATCACTGGCCGGTCACCTCGGCGATGGTGATGGGCGCGGGCGTGCGCGGCGGCTACGGCTACGGCGCGACCACCGCTGGCGTCGAGGCGCGCACGATCGACTTCGCGACCGGCGCTCCCAGCGCGACCGGCAAGACGCTGATGTCGAACCACTTCGTCGGCGGCGTGCTGCAGCTGTGCGGCGTCGACGCGGTCTCTCACCTCGGCGCGACGGAGGTCTTCGATGCGTTCGTGGCATGAGCTGATCGTGATCGCCGCGCTCGTCGCCGCATGCGGCAATGACGTCGGCATCCCCGAGGGTGGTGACGACGCGCCACCGATCGATCCCGACGCCTGCGAGACGTCATTCCTCGACTACAACAACTTCGGCGCGCCGTTCGTCGTCAACTGGTGTCGCGGCTGCCACTCGAGCGCGGTGCCGGCCGGTATGCGCCAGGATGCGCCGGCCGACGTCAACTTCGACGACGCTGCCGATCTCGTCGAGTGGCGCGAGCGGATCCGGACGCGCGCGACCGGCACCAAGCCGACGATGCCGCCCGCCGGTGGTCCGACCGAGACCGAGCGCGAGCTGCTCGCCGAGTGGCTCGACTGCGGCATGAAATAATCAACCTAGCAGCCCGAGCCGCAGCCACCACCATTGCCGCCGGCCGAGCCAGGGCCAGGCTCATCGCCAGAGCCGGCGGTCGCGCAGTCCGCCGCGCAGCCCAGCGGATCCTCGCCCTCCTCGCAGAACCCGTTGCCGCACACGGCGACACAGTTGCCCGACGCGGTCTGCTCGCAGCAATCGGCGGCGCAGCTCGCGTGGGTCTCGCCGGTCTCGCAGAACCGGTTGCCGCACGCGGGGGCGCACACGCCGGACTCGCCGAGCTGACAGCAGTCCGTCGAGCAGCTCGTGAAGCTCTCACCCTGCTCGCACATGCCGTTGCCGCAGGTCGCGCCGCGCGGGGACGGCGTCGGCGGGGGCGGGGGTCTGGAGACGATGGTGCCGGGCCGCGTGCAGGTGAACACGTCGACGCAGACCCACTGCCCGCGCTGCACGACCGCTTCCTGGTGGCGCTCGCAGCTCGGCGCGCGCGTGGTCACCGTCGAGCCATCGCCGCAGCTCCTCGGCAGGCCGAGCGGCGCGCAGCTGACCTCGTCGGCACACGTCCAGCAGCCCGCGCGCAGCGCCGCGCTCGAGCCGCTCGGGC
>JACCTC010000330.1 GCA_013812655.1 Deltaproteobacteria bacterium
GCAGCCCGGTGCGGCCGCGCTGTCCACGGACTCGGCGCTGCTCGCCGCGATCTCGCCGGGGCCCGCGGCGCAGCGGCGCGAGGCGCCCGTCGACAGCAGCCGCGATCCCGTGCACGCACGCCGGCGCAGCGAGCAGATGCCGCCGATCGATCAGGCCGGCCACGCGCCCGTCACCGATGGTCGCGATGGTTCATCTGGCAGCGATGGCGGCGCGAATCCACCGCGCACGCGTGCGCCCTCGATACCGCCGACCGTGCCACCAGCCCGCGCGAAGACCGCGTCGGTGCCGCCGGCGATCCCCGGTTTCGGCAGCGGACCGCGCAGCAAGCCGACTACGCTGCCGCCGATCCCGCGCGGCGGCTTCGAGGACGACTTCCACACGGTGCCGGCGGCGTCCGCGTTCGACTCGGGACCGACGCGCGCGGCGTCACCGCGGGCGGGCTTGCCGCCGCCGATCTCGAGCGAGACGCCGGTCGTGCCGTCGACACGCATGCGCTCGCCGACCGGCATCGAGCCGCCACCGACGAGGATCCACCGTCCCGAGGCGCTCGCCGATCGACCGTTCACCCCGCCCAAGGTCGATCCGGTTCCCGAGATCCCGGAGCCCGGGCTGGTGCACGCCGCGCGCTACACGATGCGGTTCGGCCGCGCGCGCTGGCAGCGCAGAGGTGCGATCAGGACGCTCGGCGCCGACATCAAGCAGGACACCGAGGCCCTCGACCAGGTACTCGGCGCGCTCGGCCGCGCGGCACGTGGCGCGCGCCTCGATGGTCGCGTGTTCTCCGCCGAGAATTCCGCGATCACCGCCGCCGAGGAGCGATCGTTCATGCTCGGCCAGGAGCACGGCGAGGTCGACGGTCGCAAGGCCGAGGAGAACTCGAGGTTCATCGAGGTCGAGCGCGAGCGCAACACCAAGCTGGAAGAAGCCGAGAAGAGCGTCGACGAGACCCAGAAGGAGCTCGCCCACTTCGAGGGTCAACGCCGCAGCCTCCGCGACAAGCGCAAGGAGCTCGAGCGCCGCCAGAAGGCCTACCTCAAGGGCGCCGAGGACAGCGAGCGCCAGGCGACCGCCTCGCAGCTCGCCGATACCCGCATGGAGCAAAGGCGCGCCGCCGAGCATCATCGTCGCGAAGCCGCCGCGATCGAGCCGGAGCGCCAGGAGATCGATCGCCGGCTCGCGTCGCTCGAGCGGCCGATCGGCGAGGCGACCGCGCGCCTCGACGCCGCGAAGGCCGAGCTCGACGCCGCGAAGCGCAGCCTTGCCGACGCGCGCGAGGGTCACAATCACCGGCTCGCCGAGCTCGACGCCGAGCAGAAGCGCAAGTCACGCGAGATCGCGCTCGCCGAGGGCGAGATCCAGCGTCGCCTGGTCACGCTCGGCACGCTCGTCAACCTGAACCGGATCGATGACGTCCAGTTCGCGGAGCTCTATCACCGCATCGATCGACTGCGCGGCGCGATCACAGCCCGCACGACCGAGATCGAGAAGCTGACGGCCGAGCGCGAGGCGTACGATCGCGGAACGCTCACGCGCGGCCTCGCGACGATCGGCGGCGCCATCGTTGCCATTCTGGCGTTGATCGTCATTCTGCGCGCGATTCTGTGAATTGCTCGAGGAAGGCCGTCGTGAGACCGCCATGACTGAGCGAGCAATGTGACAGATTAGAGTGTATAGCGGTGCAGATGTTGCACCGCTCGTTCTGCGCCCGCGTTCGCCTCCTGGCGTGCGTGGCGGCGCTGGCGATCGTGGCTGGCTGCGCTCAAAACTATCTCGAGTGGGAAGATCCCGATCCCCACCCGCTCCTGATCGGTCCGTACGTCATCCTCACCGGGCGTGATGGCGCGATCGTCGGGTTTCGAGTGCTGACCTCGCCGGACGCCGAGGTCGCGTGGAAGACCGCCGACGGCAAGACCGGCAGGGTCCGCGCCCGGCTCAATGCTGGCATCTACGCCGCGACGCTCGAGGGACTGCCGCGCGGCCCGGTGATCGAGTACGACGTGATCCTCGACGGTAAGCCCGTCACGTCAGGCAAGTTCCGCGTCGGCACGGCGCCGGGCGAGACCCGCATCCGGTTCGCGACGTTCGGCGACACCCGCAACGGCCACGCGGTGCACCGCGAGATCGTGACGGCGCTCGCGCGTGAAGAGATCGACTTCATCCTCAACACCGGCGACTACGTGCAGAACGGCGGGCGCGTCAGCGAATGGACGACGTTCTTCCAGATCGAGCGCCCGCTGCTCGCCAAGGTGCCGATCATCCCGACGACCGGCAACCATGACCTCAGCGGCCGCGGGTACTACGAGCGGTTCTTCTTCGTCTCCCAGGTCTCCAAAGGCCGACGCTACTTCGCGACCGACTGGGGGAACCTCCGGCTGATCGCGCTCGATAACGGCATCGAGTGCAACCGTGCCTGCGCACAGTTCGAGTACGTGCGGCGAGTACTCGCCGACGGTGCGGCCCAGGGCAAGCTGATGGTGATGTTCCTCCACCACGCGCCGTACTCGTCGGGGGAGCACGGCTCGAATGTCGGTGTCGCGCGTGCGATCGGCGAGCTGGCGCAGCGCTACGGCGTCGAGCTGGTGATCGCGGGCCACGATCATCACTACGAGCGCACGAAGCCGATCGACGGCACGACCTACATCGTCAGCGGTTCCGCTGGCGCCCCGATCCGGCCGGTCGAACCGAGCGACTTCACGGCGAGCGCGCGCACCGAGCCGCACTACGTGCTGATCGACGTCGACGGAGAGCGGATCACGACCCGCGCGATAAACCTGCGCGGCGAGGTCTTCGACACGGGCGTGATCGAGCAAAACCCGGCACGAGTCTACAAGCCCAGATGATCCGCCCGAGTCTCGTCGTCATCATCACGCTCGTCGCGTCGGCTGGTCAGGCCACGGCCGCGCCAGACGTCGCCGATCCGCCGCCACCCGCGGATCAAGGACCCGAGACCACACCCGATCTCACCCCACCGCCCGCGCCACAGCCCGCGCCGCCACCGCCCCCCGCTGCGTCGGCCGCGGTCGCGGGGACCGAGCACCTGACGACCGAGACCTACGATCGCGATCAGCCAATCGATCTGCACTGGCACATCCTCAACGTGCCCGGGTACCTGCTCGAGATCGTGGTCATGCCGATCACGCTCGCCGTCGAGTACACCGAACGTCACTACATCCACCGGCGCGTCGCGGATCTGCTCTCGTTCTACGACGGCAAGATCAAGATCTCGCCGCGCTTCAAGCTCGCGTTCGGTGACGGCCTTGGTGTCGGCGCCGCGATCAAGTTTCCGAAGCTGCTGTCGCGGAGCGCCAAGCTGTCGTTTGGCGGCATGTACCGCCTCAACCGTGACTGGAAGCTCGACGCCGACTATCTCCAGCGCATCGGCTTCATCGAGCGCCGCGCCCTCCACATCGACGGCTTTGCCGAGCACGATGGGAACGCGCGCTACTACGGCATCGGTGGTGACACACCCGAGGCGGATCGTCGCGCCATGCTCGACGACGAACAGGCTCTCGTTGTCGGCCTCGACGTGTTCGCGCGCGACACCTACGACTGGAGCGGGATCGTGGAGCTCGGCGTGTTCCGCCAGCACCTCGGGCCGGGCATCGAGCCGATGCTGAAGCCCGGGGAAGTGCCGCACGAGCCGCTCGGCTCCCCCGGGGACCACGTGGAGCTCCCCCCTGGCTTCAACGACACCAGCGTGCTCGGCCACCTCGGGCTTGGCCTCCGCTACGACACCCGCGACACCAAGGGCCGGCCGACGAAGGGCAGCATCGTCGACGGCAAGCTCAAGGCACGTAGCGACGTCGCCGGCGCGCTGTCGGGTGTGAAGTTCGAGTTCTCGACGCAGCTCTTCCTCTCGGTGCTACCGGACGCGCGGCTGTTCGTGGTGACCGTCGGCGGCTCCGCGGCGGTACCCATCTTCACTGACTCCGAGATCCCGCTGAACACGCTCTCGATCCTCGGCCGCGAGCACCGCCTGCGCGGCTACGACCGCGGGCGGTTCCGCGATTACTACGCCGGGTGGGTCAACGTCGAATACCGCTATCCGATCTACGAGTACCTGACCACCGGTGCTGGCCTCGATGCGTTCCTGTTCACCGATGTCGCGTCGGCGTTTGGCGAGGACAAGCTGACCGCGAAGCGCGTCCGCTACTCGACGGGCGTCGGCTTCCGCGGCGCGCACGAGACCCGGCTGGTGTTCGAATCGTTCGTTGGCTGGTCGCCCGAAGGCTTTCAGTTCGTGATCGGCGCGGAGCAGAAGCTATGAAGCAGATGACGTTCCTCGTCATGCTCGCCGTCAGCCTCGGCATCGCGGCCGGGGCGTGCGCCCCGGGATGGAAGCAGACGCCTCACGATCGGATGTTCCAGCGCGAGGCGGTCAAGCCGATCCCGCGCGTCCCCGAGCGTCGCCCGACGTCGGACTGGTGGGATCACGGTCTCCAGCTCATCGTGCGGCCGATCGGTCGCGCACTCAGCCCAGGTCGCTGGATCTCCGGCGCGATGGGCGGCCGCGCGGCACGTGACGTCAACGACCTCGGCCAGGTGCCGGACTCCGACTGGTTCGAGAACCGGATCTCGCGCCGCACGATGACCGTCGACGAGGCGTTTCGCGGCCCGACGCAGACGACCGGCCCCGCGGTTGGCCCGCTGTTCGTGATCAGCGGCAAGGTCGACGGCGCGACCGCGGGCTTCGTGGTCCGCGATCGGGACGGGATCACCTGGTACCTCAAGCTCGATCCGCCGGCGTCCCCCGAGCTCTCCACGAGCGCCGAGGTCATCGCGTCGCGCCTGCTGTGGATGGCCGGCTATCACGTGACCGAGATCCACGCGATCGACATCGAGGCGCGGCGCTTCCTCCTCGATCCGAAGGCGAAGACGAAGGACCGCTACGGCCGCAAGATCCCCCTGACCCCGCTCGCGCTCGATCGCCTGCTGCGCCCGCTCAACACCGACAAGGCGGGCCGCATCCGCGTCCTCGTGTCGCGTCAACCCGATGGCGTCGTGCTCGGGCCGTTCGACTACCGCGGGCTCGATCCCGACGATGCCAACGACAAGATCCCGCACGAGCATCGCCGCAGCCTGCGCGCGCTCTGGGTGTTCTCGGCCTGGCTCAACAACACCGATACCCGCAACCAGAACTCGCTCGACGTGTTCCGCCCCGTCGATCCGGCGAAGCCCGACGGCCCCGGCATGATCCGCCACTACCTCCTCGACTTCGGCAACTCGCTCGGCGCCACCGGCACCGGCGAGAAGATCGCGGAGTCTGGTTTCGAATACATCTTCGACTGGCGCGTGATCGCTTCAAATCTGTTCGCGGTCGGCCTGCGCACCACGCGATACCAGCGGCTGCGGCGCAGTCCGTATCGTTCGGTCGGAATCTTCGAGGCCAAGGCGTTCCAGCCCCACGACTGGCGCCCGACGTTCCCGAACCCGGCGTTCGAGGAGTGCACGCGCAGTGACACGTTCTGGGCCGCGTCGGTCCTCGCGCGCATCCAGCCCGATCACATCCGCGCCGCGGTCAGCGCGGGCCGCTACCACGAGGACGGCGCGACCACCCACGTGGTCCAGACGCTGCTCGAGCGCCGCCGCAAGATGCTGGTCTACGGGTTCACGGGCTTCCTCGAGATCGACCAGCCGCGCGCGCGCGGTCACGTCCTGATCGTCGACGACCTGCGCGCGATCGGCGGCCTGCCGAACACTGGACCCCTGCGCTACAAGGTGCGCTGGAACCGCACGCGTCGCGCCGATCGCGAGCTCGCACACGGCACCGTCAACACGACGACTCCCGACCGCGCGACGATCCATGACACTGGCGAGGCCAGCGTCGCGCACGCAGGCGTGCTTGGCGAGGTGCAGATCGACCTCAGCTCGACGCTCGCGGCCCTCCAGCGTGAAGCCGGATTCGCCGACGATCCGTTCATCACCGTCGAGCTGACCCGCACGCGGCTGAGTGCCCAGATCCACCTTCGTGTCGTGGGTGACACGCTGCTGCCAATCTCGCTCGACCGCTAGAAACCGCCCCTCGCGGCTCGTGCGAACGTGCCGCGTGTTACCTTGAGGCCGGCCGTGCCCAAGGTCCTGGTCTCGAACAACAGCGAGCTCCTGCGGCACTTCTCGGCGCTTCCATTCAAGCGCCTCGACCTGCAGCTGCTCGTCGCCAACAACGCGGACGATGCGCGCGCGCTCTGGAAGCGCGACGAGCCGACACTCGCCGTGCTCGACGTCGAGATGGGGGGCTTCGATGTCGCGAGGGCGATCAAGGGCCAGAACCCCGCCACCCGCGTGATCCTGGTCGCCGGTGCGCGGCTGTCCGGCGATCAGATGCGCCAGGTCTCGGAATGCGGCTGCGACGAGCTGCTGATCATGCCGATGACGGCGGATGAGCTCCACGACGTGATCTCGATCCAGCTCGGCGAACCGCGGCCGGGCACCGAGACCTTTGCGGTCACGGTCGACATCGGCGGCAAGCGCATCGAGGCCACGGTCTCGAACCTCTCGGTCGATGGCGCGCGCCTCGTGCTCGCGCATCAGGTCACCGAAGGTCAGGTGCTCGATCTGTCGGTCACGCCAGAGGGCGAGCCGACGCACGCGATCCGCGGCACGACGGTGTGGGCGCAACCGCGCGACGGCAAGACCGTCGTCGGGGTCGCGTTCGAGAAGCTCGACGAGCGCGCGCGTGCGGTGCTCGCGAAGCTCACGCAGTGGCACGTCGTCAAGGAAGGCGAGCGGCTGCGCGTGGTGCTGCGCGGCGACTTCACCGAGGCGACGAAGTTCGACGAGTTGCTGCCCGGGATGGTCGGCCGCGTCGTGTTCGATACCGCGCAGGTGACGTACATGAACTCGCTCGGCGTGCGCGCGTGGTGCGAGTTCCTGCGCCAGGCTCGCATCCAGGGCTACGAGTTCCACGCCTGCTCGGTGCCATTCATCCTCCAGGCGTCGATGGTGCGCGACGTGATCGGCCGCGGCACGGTCACGTCGTTCTTCGCGCCATTTCACTGCATCGGCTGCGATCACCAGGAGGAGCGCTTGCTCCAGAGCGCGGCGATCCTCGCGTCAGGGCTCGAGCCGCCGGTGTTCAAGTGCCCGAGCTGCGGTGGCGCGCTCGAGTTCGATGATCTGCCCGAGCGTTACTTCGCCTTCCTCGAGGACGAGGCGGACTAGTCATGCGCGGTTTGTTCGCGCGGTCGTTCGCGATCGCGTTCGTCGGCTTTTCGCTGTTCTTCGGCATCGAGTTCTTCCTCGAGTGGCGGAATGCTGACTACCCGGGCGCGAAGGAGATGTCGTGGGCGGGCACGAACAACGGGAAGCTCGTCGACGTGCTGTCGCCGATGGCGCGCGCGTACAACAACCTGCTGGCCATGCTGATCACGATGATCGGCCTCGCGATCCCGCTCACGGCGAACATGCACACGCCGAAGCTGATCGACATGTTCTTGCGCGACAAGATCAACCGCTTCGTGCTGACGTTCATCGCGTTTGGCGCGGCGCACGTGCTGTGGGTCGACTGGTTGATCGGCCCCGAGTTCGCGCCGATGTGGGCGGTCACGCTGGCCGTGTACATGGCGCTCCTCGGGTGGGCCGTCCTGATCCCGTACTTCTTCTACGTGGTTCGGTTCATCGATCCATCGCGCCTCGTCATTCGGCTCCGCGACTCCGCGTCCGAGATCGTCGAGCAGGTCGCGAATCGCAAGGCCGATCCGATCGACGCACAGCAGGTGCTCGGCACGCGCGTCGGCCAGATCGGCACGATCATCATCAAGTCGCTCGATCGCGGCGATCGTGACGTCTCCGCGGAAGGCGCGTGGGCGCTCAAGGTGCTGCTCGACAACTACGACAAGCACAAGTCGCGGATGCCGCGCGAGTGGTTCGTCGTCGATCGCGCAGATTTCGTCGGGTTCTCCGACGAGGCGCTCGAGATGCTGTCCGAGGCGCGCACCTGGTACGAGATGAAGTGCCTGCAGCAGCTCGAGCACGGCTTCTTGCGCGCGTTGCACGGTCCGACCGACACGGTCTCGGTATTCTCGGATGCCGTCCGCGTGATCGGCTGCCGTTTCGACGAGCGACACGACGAGCAGTCGCTGCGGCTGTCGATCCGGTTCTTCAACAACTTCCTGCGCGAGGCGATCAAGTCGCGCAACCTGCGCGCCGTCTACGACGTGTTTCACCAGTATCGCAAGCTCGCGCGGCAGATCGTCGATCGCCCCGAGCTGCTTCGCGAGATCGGCAAGCACTTCACGTACTACGCCGGCATGGCGCGCACGTACGGCATGGTGTTCGCGCCACAGCTCGCGCTCTTCGATCTCGGCTTCGTCACTCGCCGTGCCTACGAGCGAGCCTCGCCGGCAGCGCCCGATCTGCTGAAGGAAGTGCTGGCACTGCCGCATCGCACCGGCGACGACGTCCACTCGATGGCGGTCAAGGCGAAGCTCATTCTCGGCGGCTTCTTCGTCGGTCACAAGCTCGACGCCGAGGCCGAGGCCGTCCGCAAGAATCTGCGCGACGTCGACGCGAACGAGCTCGATCGCGCGGAGACCGAGCTGCTCGCCGCCGATCGCACGTTCTTCGAGGTCACCGATCGCCAGCTCAACCTCGAGTACGTGCCGCCCGAGCGCCGCGAACCGCTACAGCACTTCTGCCAGTCGTTGCAGACCCAGTAGGAGTCAGGGCGTCAGGGTTTGGGCACGACCTGCTCCTGCGAGCCTTGCGCCGGCTTGTCCGGTGCACGCTTGAGCGAGCCGGTCGGCGATGACCACAAAACGTAGCCGATGATGGCGAGCGCGATCAGCGCGACGATCAGGATCACACCGACCGGGATCCGATCGCCGAACGTGCGGCGCGCGAAGAACCGGCCGGCCGAGCGCTTGTGGATCGTCGACGTGACGTCGCGCTCGAAGGTCTCGGGCGCGCGCGCCTTCTGCAGTCCAGACAGCGCGTCGCGGGTCTCGCGCAGCTCGTCGTGCACGCGCTTCCACTCGGGATCGCTCGCGAGCTTGGCCTTGACGTCCTGCGCACGTTCCGCGGGCAGCGCACCGTCGAGGTAGTCCGACAAGGTCGCGATGATCTCGTCGTCGGGTGGGAGCTCGTCGGCGCCGTTCATCGTCCCAGCCATCGCATCCTCCAGCGTAGCTCACACATGGCGTTGCAGCTTCTTGCGCAGCGCGAGGCGCGCGCGGTGCAGGCGCGACTTCACCGTGCCGTCGGGCAGCCCGGTGATCTCGCAGATCTCCTCGATCGATAGATCCTCGATGTCACGCAGCACGACGACGATCCGGTGATCGTCATCGAGCGTCTTGATCGCGTCCTGGAGGATCGACTCCATCTGCGCGCTCGCGAGTGCCTTGTCGGGCTGCGGCGTGCGCGGTGGCGTCCCGGCGATCGCGCCGTTCTGCTGCTGCGAGGTCTCGTCGAGCTCGTCGCGATCACGATCGTGACGCCGCGCGAGGTACTTGATCCGATTCTTGCAGTGATTGACGGTGACCCGGTAGAGCCACGTCGAGAACTTCGACTCCTCGCGGAACTGATCGATCGTCTTGAAGACGGTGATGAACACTTCCTGCGCGACATCCTCGGCCTCGGCGCGATTGCCGAGCATGCGATACGTGATGTTGTAGACCCGATCGCGATGCGCCTCGAGGAGCTCGCGAAATGCACGCTCGTCGCGGTCGCGCAGGCGCCGCAATAGCGTTCGCTCGAGCTCGGTCATGCGTCCGGCAGCATACTCGTGTGTCAGATCGGACACCTACGAGCGCCATGGGTTTCTGAGATTTTCCCCTAGTGGATCCGCACGCTTGAAGCCGACATGTGTTTTGCGGGTAGCGTTCGCCAGCGCCGAGGAGTAATTTTCTGGCCGCCACGGTTCGTCGGTTTTTGGTCCGGTGCTCAGTGGGAACAATCAGGAATCAGTTCTGAGGACCCGCTTTCGAGCACCATGGCCCCCTCCGGGGCGGGTCGTCACCTTTGTCATTGGGCCAGATTGAGCACGAAGCGATGAACACTCGTCTGTACGTTGGAAACCTCTCGTTCAACACCAATGCTGATGGCGTCCGTACCGCGTTCCAGGAGTTTGGAACCGTCAGCGACGTCCACCTGGTCTCCGACCGCGAGACGGGCCGCTCACGCGGCTTCGCGTTCGTGACCATGGGCACCCCCGAGGAAGCGGCCAAGGCCATCGAAGGCATGGACGGTCGCACCCTCGACGGTCGCCCGCTCCGCGTCAACGAAGCCGAGCAGCGCCAGCAGCGCGGCGGCGGC
>JACCTC010000339.1 GCA_013812655.1 Deltaproteobacteria bacterium
GCCGCCGCCGAGGAGCTCGCCGAGGATGGCCGGCTGTTTCGCCACCGCCTCGCCGAGCTGGGGAGCGCCGAGTTGCCGCTCCTCGCGCGCCCTGTCCGGGTCGCCCGCCGGGTCCTCGAGCTCGCGCTCGGCCGCGTCCGCCTCGACGTCGACGTCGCCCGGATCGCGACGCTCGTCAACGATCCGCCGGCGGGCGAGCACCTGCTCGTCGAGCCTGGCACCCGCGCGCTGGTCCTCGACGCCGTGCGCCGGCAGTCCGACACGCTCTCTGCCTCGTATGTGTGGGCACCGATCCCGTGGATCGTCGGCCCACCCGGCAGCGGCCGCGTCTCGCTCGCCCTCGCCGCCGCGCACCACGCGGGCAAGAAGGCGTTGATCGTCCGCACCCAGGCGCTGCCGCGCGTACCCGAGGAGATCGTGCGTGCGCTGCAGGCCGCACTCCGCGAGGCGCTGCTGTTCGACGCCGCCCTCGTGATCCGCGATCTCGACGTGCTGACCGGCGACGTCGAGCGCAGCATCCCCGACCTCATCCCGCACGCGGCCGCGGTGCTCGCGAACCACACCGGTCCCGTGATCATCACCGCGGTCCGCGCACTGTGGCCGGCAGGCAACGACCGGCCGATCGTCGTCGCCGAGCTTCCCGTTCCCAACGAGGCCGATCGGATCACGCTGTGGGAGCGCACGCTCGGTCCGTTCGACGCCGCGCTCGCCAGGGACGCCGCGAGTCGCTACCGGATCACCGGCGGCGTCATCGAGAAGGCCGCCGCGAGCGCCCGCAGCCACGCCGCCGGCCGCGGCACACCCGTCGAGCTCGCCGACCTGCGCGCCGGCGTTCGCGCCCAGCTCGAACCCGATCTGATCACGCTCGCGCGCCGCATCGAGTGGCAGCAGACCTGGGACGACCTCGTGCTCCCCGACGACGTGGTCGACGAGCTCTACCAGATGCTCGGCCGGGTCAAGCACCGCCGCACCGTGCTCGACGACTGGGGCTTCGGCCGCAAGGTCGCCAAGGGCGTCGGCATCTCCGCGCTGTTCTCGGGCGCGCCCGGCACTGGCAAGACGATGGTGGCCGGCCTGATCGCGCGCGAGCTCCAGCTCGACCTCTACCAGATCGACGTCTCGCGCATGGTCTCGAAGTGGGTCGGCGAGACCGAGAAGAACCTCGGCCGGCTGTTCGATGCTGCCGCTGCTGGGCACGCCGTGCTGCTGTTCGACGAGGCCGACTCGCTGTTCGCGAAGCGCACCGCCGTCACGTCGAGCAACGATCGGTACGCGAACCTCGAGGTCAACTACCTGCTCCAGCGCATGGAGGCCTTCGAAGGCATCACGATCCTGACGACGAACCTCGAGACCTCGATCGACGAGGCGTTCCGCCGCCGCCTCGCGTTCCGGATCCAGTTCCCGGTTCCAGAGATCGAGGAGCGCAAGCAGCTCTGGCAGGCGATGCTCCCCGCCGAGGCGCGCATCGAGCGCGGCATCGACTTCACCGGCCTCGCCGAGCGCTTCGCGATGAGCGGCGGCTACATCCGCAACGCGGTGATCCGCGCCGCCTACCTCGCCGCCGACGATGGCGGCGTGATCACCACGCGTCACCTCCAGCGCGCCGCCGCCCTCGAGTACACCGCGATGGGCAAGATCATCCACGGCGATCCCACCACGCTGTAGAGTCGTCGCGTGTCCACCTGGTTCGACGAGGACGTGACGTGCCCCGCGTGCGGCGCGACGATCCACGCCAGGCTCGCACACGGCATCCACGCCGCCCGCGCGCCCGAGGTCCGCGAGCAGCTGTTCGCGCGGACGTTTCATCGCATCACCTGCACCACGTGCGCGGCCACGTTCACCGCGCAGCGGCCGTTCATCTACACCGACACCGAGCGCAGGCACTGGGTGCAAGTGGCTCCCGCGATCGAGCGACCGCGCTGGCCCGAGCTCGAGACCGCGACCGGCGCGCTCTACGACCGAGCCTTCACCGGCTCGCCGCTCGCACTCGAGCTCCGCGAGGGCATGAAGCTCCGCCTCGTGTTCGGCCTCGAGGAGCTGCGCGAGAAGCTCGTGATCTGGCGCGCGAACCTCGACGACGCCATCATCGAGTGCCTCAAGGCGCAGCTCCTGGCGCGCGAACCTCGCTTGCTGCACGCGAAGACCATCGTCGTCGACGCGGTCACCGACGGCGCCCTCGAGCTCGTCGTCGACGGCACCGAGCGCCTCGCGATCGCCGCTCCACTCGTCGAGCAGTTTCACGACGACACACGCCTGCCCGGCCACTTCCCCGAGCTGTTCGGCGGCCGCTACGTCTCGTTGTTCCGGCTCACCGGCCCGCGCTATCGCTGGGCGCAGCCCGCCTGATCAGCTCTCGCCGTCGTCGGTCTTGCGGACGCGTGCCGGGCTGAGCCGGATCTTGTCGACGTACTTCGCGAACCATTCCTTGATCCACGGCGCGAGCCGGCCGCCCTTGTCGCCTTCGGTCTTCGGGGTGCCATCGTACTGCCGGTAGTACTCGACGTAGCACTCAGCGAAGTACTCCGCCGGCGCGTATAGCGAGTACTGGCTCGGCGCGGCGTTGTAGCCCTGCTCGTTCAGCGAGTACAGCATCGAGTCACGGGTCATGCACACGCGACCGGCGTGCACCTTCTTGTCGGCCTCCCCGTAGTAGAAGCGCTTCCCCGCGCGCGCCGTGTCGACGAGCGGATTGCCCTGGTACTTGGCATCGAGCGCTGGGTGATCGACGTCCGCGAGGTTCTTGACGCTCGTGTTGCCGCGGATCGAGTGCTTCCAGACCTCGACCACCTTCGGCTTGTCCGCTGCGGAGATCTTGTCGAGGCCCTGCATGTCGCCGGCCCACGACTCGAACTGATCGACGCCATAGGTCTTCCAACCCGCGAGCCCGTAGATCAGCTCGGTTTGGTCTCCGAGCAAGGTGTCGACCGAGTGCCCGATCTCGTGCAGCACCGTCGATTCGAACTGCTTGATCGGGACCGGCTTCACCGAGTACTTGCCGGCCTTCTCGACGAGCCAGCCGTCCTTCTTCGAGGCGGTCGCGAGCTCGGCGTCGTTCAGGCCGTACTGCTTCTTGACCTGGTCGCGCGTCAGCTGCTGCCCCTCATCGTAGCCGCTGTCGTCCTTCTCGAACCGCTCCGACGAGTCGTCGATCTCGATGTCCGGCTTGCCCCACTGACCGAGCGGCTTCCCGATGTCGGTCTCGACCATCTTGGCGACCACGTTCTGGTTCAGCTGCGACGGCGGCAACCGCTGCACGATCCGCCATAGCTTCTTGGTCTCGGCATAGTCGAAGCCCTTGACCTCGACGTCGAACCGCGCCCGGAACAGCGCCCGCAGCACAGGTGCCGTGGACACCGCCTGGCACAGATCGTCGAGCACCTGGCGCTCGTTGGCCATCAGCCCGGCACCGCGGGGCAGCGACTCGATCCACGTGATCTGATCGGCCTCGGCATCGAGCCGCTTGCCGAGCGGCTTCACGGCGGTCCTGTCCTGCGCGAGCAGCGACAGCAGCACCGTCGGCGTCTCCCACGTCAGCATCCAGCGCGCGGCGCCGTCGAGCGCGAACAGCTGGGCGATCGGCAGGCCGTCGAAGATCTGGTGCGGCATCAGCTTGGTGACCGAGCGCAGCGCGTTGGTCGCCTCGCGGTGCTTGCCGTCGAGGAGCTTGATCTGCTGCGCCGCCGGTGCGCGTCGCACGAGCGCGAGCATGCCGGCCTTGTCGTTCGTCGGCTGGAGCTCGAGCACCGCCTTCGCGAGGTCCTTCATGTCGGTCGCGTCGTCGAGGTTCTCGGCGCGCTTGTTGGTCGCGAGATCGATGTCGAGATCGGGCTCGCCGTCCTTGTAGGCCGTGCTCTGCTCGCGCGAGTCGTCGTCCTTGATGCCCTTGTGGAGCGCGTCGTAGCCCTTCTGGCCCTCCGGCAGCAGCAGGTCGTACGCCGGGAGGTTCGAGTACACCGTGGCGCGGTTCTCCATCAGGCCCGTCGCGATCGGCCGAACCGGATCGCGCGACAGCAGCGACAGCGCGTAGCTCGGCTCGGTCTCCTCGAGTAGCCACTCGAGCAGCGCGTCGTTGTTGACGAGCGCCGCGGCGAGGTTCGCGGGCTGCTTGAGCGACGGGAACACGTCGACCGGGCTGTTGAAGCCGAACAGCGCGCGCGCAGCCTTCACGAGCCTGGGGGACTGGGCGGCGGCGACCTCCTCTCGATCCGGCCGGCTCGCGACGTACGACAGCAAACCGGGCTGGGGCCCGGTGAACGGCATCGCGAGCAGCTGCGTGAGCGTCGGGGTCAGGAGATACATCGCGCGCACCAACGAAGGCCCGTAGACGTCATCGAGCATGCGCTTCATCGCGGATGGATCCGCGACCACCTCCGCTCGCTCCTTTGGCGAGAGATCGGAGATCCGCGCGAGCACCGTGTCGGCATCCGCGCTCGACCCGGCCGTCTCGATCGAAAGGCGCGCCTTGGTGCCGGCGCCGTACGTCGCGCCGTCGATGGCGACGACCTCACTCTCCGCGGCATCGACGGAGTGGGGTGCGTCCCGCAACAGGTTATCCTTGATGAACTTCGTCGCGCCGGCGTCGTTGCTATTGAGCACGAAGCGCCGCAGGTGCCCGGTGTCTGCGGACCCGGTGAGTCGCTTGACCCAGCCATTGCCGTGCTCGCTCGCGACCAGCCGGCAGTTCCGCTTTGCACCCTGGGCCTCGGCCGCCGCGAGCCACAGTGTCGCGCGCTCGTCGGGATCCTCGTAGATCCAGCGCCGCAGCGCCTCGTCCGCCGCGATCTTCGCGTGCACCGTGTCGATCGTCAGCCCCTCGAGAAGCTCGAGCAGTGACGTGCTGCGGCCGAGCACCTTGCGGATGTGCTTGCGCGCCGCATCGTTGGTCAGCGCCTTGACCGTGCCGGAGCTCTCCTCGCGACGCAGGTATTCGCGCAGGTACGGCGCGGAGTCACCCTTCGCATTCGCGAACGCCTCGGCGACCGTCTCGATGTCGTGCCTGGCGGCGATCACGTACTGGAACACCATCTCGGCAGACTCGCCGCGCAACCGGGACAGCAGCTTCTTGTCGTCGACGTTGTTCTCCTGCGACAATGTGCGCGCCGCCGCGTCGAGCAGCGCTGCGTCGTCCTTCTTCTCGATCTGCTTCGGCAACTCCTGGTGAGCCGCGCGCAGCTCGTCGTTGCGCTTGACCGCGTCCATCGTGTACTTCGCCGCGAGCGTCGCGAGCTTGGTCTTCGCAGCCTCGTTCTTGGTGTTGTTCGCGAGCTCCGTGAGGTTGCGACCGAACACATCGCTCGCGGCGATCTGCACGTGGTCGACCCACCCCCACGCGTCAAGCGTGTCGAGCGTCGCGGCGAGTGGCTTGGACTTAGACTGCGCCGCGCCCGCGTACTGGACTGCCGCGATCATCGGTGCGGTCGTTTCGACGTACCACGTCATCAGCGGCAGGTTGTCGTGGATCATGCTCGGCAAGCTCGCGAGCTGCGGCAACGCGACGCCCATCGGCCCCGGCATCACCGCGCGCAGCTTCTTCACGAGGTCGGCATCGTCGCCGAGATCCTTGACCTCGTTGTTGCCACGCGGATGCAGGTACCGCTGCAGCACCGCTCTCGTCGCCGGCGGCCGGGCATTCACCGCGAGGCGCACGCCCTCCACGAGCTCCAGGTTCACCGCATCGGCAAGCTCGATCACGATGTCGCCGGGCGCGCGCTTCGCGATCTCGGGCATCAGCTTCTTCACGCCCTCGGAGTGATTTAGGCGCTGCACGAGTTTCGGCAGGTCACTGGCCTTGCCCTTGCCCTGCTTCGCGAACTCCTCGATCGCCTTCCACGCGGACTCGCGGCCTTCCTGGACGGTCGGCGTCTTGCCCTTGCCACCCCCGCCATCGGCGTGGACGACTGGTGCTTGCGTTGACACCTGCTGCGGCTCTTCAAACCCGACACCCATATGCTTCCTTTTCCGCTCAGCCCTCCGAAACGATTCCCTACTATCACCCGCCGGATCGGTCAGCCGGTGGCACCAGGCGCACCTTCATCGACGGAAGCGTCGTGCCACGAAGAACTGCTTGAAACCTCAGGCCCCCACCCCGGTTACGAATCTCGAACTCGGTCCCAGGGATCGCGACTCCATTGTCGTCCAGAAACACGCCCTGCCAGCCGTGGTCCGCCGCCCTGGTCGTCTGGATGTTGACGGTCAGCTGCCCAGGCGAGAGCTCCAGATACTCGGTCACCTCCCCGAGCACCGGGCGCACCACGAACGGCGGCGGTGGGGGTGGTGGATTGCACGGATGGCTGACTTGCCGGCAGGCCTTGACGCCCTGCTCGTGCTCGGTCTGGAGTTTGCGCCACTCGTCCTGGGTGAGCTCGCGCGGCTCGGCGGCATCCTCCGGGACCGCATCCGGCGGGGACGCATCGAGCTTCACGGCCGCGACGATCGTCGGTCCCGGCGTCGACACCGTGCGCTCCGTGGGATGGCTGCAACCCACCACAAGCACGAATGGCGTCGCAAACACCGCCCTACGCCGACGCGACATCCTTCAAGTTGTATCATCACGACGCTGGAGCTCGATGCGCACCTCGACCCATCCAACTTCGATGAGCTGAGGTCTCGTGATGGCGCGACCATTGCTGCGGTCAGCCGCCTGAGCGGTCGGCCGGTGGCATCAGGCGCACCTTCATCGATGGAAGTGCTGTGCGACGCAGGACTCCTTGATACCAGGAGCCTCCCACCCACCTGGTCTCGAACTCGGTGTCCGGGATTGGCACTCCGGCTTCGTCGATGAAAACGCCCTGCCAGCCGTGGCCTCGCGCGCCGGTCGCCTCGATGTTGACGGTCAGCCTTCCAGGCCGTACTTCGACGTACGTGGTCACCTCACCGAGCACCGGGCGCACCACGCGCGGCGGCGGCGGGGGTGGTGGATTGCACGGATGGCTGACCTGCCGGCAGGCCTTGACGCCCTGCTCGTGCGCGGTCTGGCGCTCGCGCCACTCCTCCTCGGTGAGCTCGCGCGGCTCGGCGGCATCCTCCGGAATCGGATCAGGCAGGGACGCATCGAGCTTCGCGGCCACGACCGTCGTCGGTCCCGGCGTCGACACCGTGCGCTCCGCTGGATGGCCGCAACCCACCACGAGCACGAATGGTGTCGCAAACACCGCCCTACGCCGACGCGACATGCGGCAACTCTATCATCACGTCATTTCGAGTTCGGTACGCACCTGGAGCAGCACGCAACTCGAGCAGGTCGAGCTGAGGTCTTCTGACGGCGAAGAAATTAGCGCACCAACGATTCCCAACGATCACCCGCCAGATCGGTCGGCCGGGGGCACGAGACGCACCTTCCGCGATGGAAGTGCTGTGTGACGCAGAACTGCCTGATACCCCAAGCCCCCTCGGCGGCCACTGATCTCGAACTCGGTCCCTGGGATCGTGTTCCCGGAGTCGTCCAGGAACACGCCCTGCCAGCCCTGGTCGGCCGCGCCGGTCGTCCGGATGTTGACGGTCAGCTGCCCCGGCGCGGTCTCGCCAAACGAGATCACCTCCCCGAGCACTGGACGCACCACGCGCGGCGGCGGCGGGGGTGGTGGGTTGCACGGATGGCTGACCTGCGCGCAGGCATCGACGCCCCGCTCGTGCGCGGTCTGGCGCTTGCGCCACTCCTCCTCGGTGAGCTCGCGCGGCTCGGCGGCATCCTCCGGAATCGGATCAGGCAGGGACGCATCGAGCTTGGCAGCCGCGACTGTCGTCGGTCCCGGCGTCGAGACCGTGCGCTCCGTGGGATGGCCGCAACCCACCACGAGCACGAATGGCGTCGCAAACACCGCCCTCCGCCGACGCGACATGCGGCAACTCTATCATCACGTCGTGTCGACCCGTGCGCACCTCGAAATGTCACGGCGGGTAGAGACGAACCTTGCGACCGGGGAGCTTCTGCAGCCGCGGCACTACCGCATCGGCGGTGAGATCGGTGACCTGCACGATCTTGAACGTGGTGTTCGCGATCGGCTTGCCGTCGTCGTCGATGAACTCGCCGGTCCAGCCAAACCGCACGCCTTGCTGCTCACCCGCGTGACGGATGCGGAAGCGCATCTCGAGCGGCTTGAGAACGATCACCCTCTGCGCTTCGGCAACGATCGGGGTTCGCGCGGGGCGCGGCGGGTTGCAGTAGTGAGGCCGGTGGACCGTTTCCGGATCGGCGCATGTGAATGCGACCGAGCCGGGCACGCCTGCATCGACCATGGTCGCTGTCGTGCCTTGCGCGGCGATCGACGCGGTGTCGTCCGGCGGGGCGTCGACCACGGCGGACGACGTATCGCCGGGACCCGCATCCGCGAGCTTCGCTGCCGCGATGGCCATCGGCCCCGGCGTCGACACCACGCGCTCCGAGGGATGGCCGCAACCGACCACGAGCACGAATGGCGTCGCAAACACCGCCCTGCGCCGACGCGACATCAGATGACGTTATCACCACGCGATCGGACCTGACGCCGTCGCGGCCGACGATGACGCGAGCTCCTAGCCGCTCACCCGGCCGGCGACGATGTTCTCCATCGGCGGCAGCCACTCGCCGCAACGCGGACACGCGTCGAGCCCGTGGTAGTCGCTGCCGCACTGTCGGCACACCGTGACGCCGAACGGCTCCGCGAGATCATTGCGCCAGCGCGCGGCCGACACGTCGAACGCCACGCACGCTCCGCGCGCCGCATGCGCACGCGCGACCTCCGCCGACGTCGTGTAGTGGACGTCCTTGTGGCACGCGTCGCAATGCCGGACATCGGGCCGACCGGTCTCGGCGAGCGCGGTCCACCGCTTCGGGCACGTGAAGTCGAACACGACCGCGCAGCCCTCGACTGCGGAGTAGGCGACCCGCAGCCGCCACGCCGGATCGATCGACAGGGCGAGCTGCCGCAACCGCCCCGAGATCGGCTCGAACTCGACCTCCTCGGGCGTCATCGCGGTCAAGCGCTCCTGGACACGCAAGAACTCGGCTCGAGTCTCGTCGCCCTGCTCCTCGAGCCAGTCCGCATAAACCAGGCGCGCGCTGTCGATGCCACTCGAGATCTCCTCGATCAGGCGCTCCTCGACCACATCGCGGAGCTCGAGCTCCGCATCCGGATCCAGCTCGACGGCTGCGCTCGCTCGATGGTCAGCGTGTACGGGCCGATCTCGATCGGCACCTGCGGCATGACGGCGACGTAGTTGCTCACGAGCTGACCGCCGTAGCGCGTACCGTGACTGCTGCCGCGGTCGAACAGGGTGTAGCGAACGTTGAAGCGCACGGTGATTCGCGCGTGCTGCCGGGACACCTCGCTGGAGCTCAGCACCAGATCGTTCGTCATCGACCGACCGATCGTGATCTCGCGTGCCGCGAAGGTCTTGCGCCAGGTTGGCGCGCCGGCCTGGGAGACGACGACGGCCAACATGCACGCAGCGTAACAGCGCGCCCCCCGGTGCGTGCGGAATTTCCATCAGCCGTATCGCGCCGTCATCGCGGCGACATTCGCCTTCAGCGACTCGCGCCAGCTCGCCGGCGACACCAGCTCGGCGAGCGGCCCGAAGCTCTGGACCCACGGGATGATCTCCCACTGCGCGCTCGACCGCACGAAGTAGTGCAGACGTCCGTCGGCGTCGCGCTGCTTCCGCTCGTCGGGGTGAAACGTCCGCTCGTCGACGCGCCAGCTGATCTCCGCGTCGAACACGATCTCGACGTCCTCCTCCTGGTCGCTGACGAAGATCCCGAACGCTTTGTGGATGTGCCCGTCGAGATCGACCTTCGGCGCCGCGAACGCCTCGGGCCTGACCTCGACCTCCTTGATGCGATGCACGGCCAGCGTCGTGATCCGCTCGTGCTCGCCGAGGCAACCCATCAGGTAGAGCGCCGAGCGGTGCCACACCAGGCGCAGTGGCCGCGCCTCGTGGCGGCGCGTCGTGCCCTTCCAGGCCGCGTGGTAATCGATCACGCAGCGCCGGCGCCGCGCGATCGCATCGACGAGCTGATCGATCAGCTCGCGCTGCGGCTCGTAATCGACGTGACCGCGCGCGTGCGGCACGAACACCCGCGACAGTGCGTCGAGGCCACCGTTGTGGCGCGGGCTGAGGAAGCCGCGGATCTTGAGCATCACCGACTGCAGATCGTCGTGGATCGGGGTCCCGACCAGCCCGGCCATCGACGCCTGCGCCGCGAAGATCGCGAGCAGCTCGGTCGTCCCGAACGTGATCGTCTCGAGCGCGCGGATCTTCTGATCGATCCGGTACGCCTTCTTCTGCTTGCCGACGCTCTCCTCGATCACCGCGAAGTCGCGCTCGAGCGTCGCGAGATCGCGCTCGATCGTCGCCTTGCTGACCCCGAGCTGATCGGCGAGCTGCTTGACACCATACGGCTCGCTCGCATCGGCGAGCAGCCGAAGCAGCGCCCACTGCCTCACCAGCTGCTGCGAATCCGGCCGCCTCTCGACACCGTTCGACGTACTGCCCACGACGCATCATCGTCAGCGCGCACAGCACGCGCAAGCGAACCACTCCACAGCCTGCAGCGGTGCCCGAATAGGTTGGTGGTTCTCTCGAAAGCAACGAGGAGCGGTGATGGCGCTGATCAGATGTCCAGAATGTTCGACCGAGGTGAGCTCGTCCGCGCACAAGTGCATGAAGTGCGGCCGCGTGATCAACAAGCCGACGCGTGGCGTTTTCGGGAAGCTCTTCAAGTGGAGCTTCATCGGCTTCAACGTCCTCATGCTGATCTGGCTCGTGTCGGGCATGAGCGCGGCGTCGAAGCACGTCGAGACTGCGGCCAGCGACGCCGAGAAAGCCGGCGCCACGATCGGGACCGCGCTCGGGGCCGGGGTCATCGTCGGCATCTGGGTCGCCGGTGACATCATCCTCGGGATGCTCGTCTTGTTCACGCGACCCAAGACGTCGTAGTCGCCGCCAGCGGACTACAAGACCTCGGCTGCGGTGATCGCACCCCGAGACATCGCCTCCTCGGGCAGCGCTCCCGCTTCGCGCACGAGGATCACAGCGTTGCAGTCCGCGGGCAGCACGAGCTCGCGCTCCCCGCTCTGCGGGTCTGGTGGAAACAGCGCTCCGCAGCTGTTCCCGCGGAGCTGGCTCATGCAGCGATCATAGGTGCTGCTGACCTGCTTCGCTGAGCCACACGAGATGGCAGTCTGCACCTCCTGCACGCATTGCGAGTGCGTCCCGCTTCCCGCGGGAAAACATTCGACCGCTCGATCGCAGACGACATCGACAAAGTCGTCGCACTTCTCGACGGCAGAGTCACCGCCGTCCGAGCACCCCACCACTCCGAACACGAGCAAGAACAGTTTTTTCACGACGCCCCCTTGGTTGACGAGCGTCCAGCATCGGGCTGGACCGCTTCAGCCCGCGCGGTGGTCGAGTGCGGCGTGGTCCGCGGTCAGGCGCACCTCGACAGCGCGGCCGAGGACCGGGAAGTGGATCCACGTCGAGCGTGGTGGCGTACCGCTCGCGGCGCGGATCGCGGCGACATACGCCGCGAGCTGGCCCGAGTAGCCGCGTGCACGTTCGTCGGCGGCGTCGAGCCCGCCGGGGAACGTCTTGTGATCGACAAGCGTGAAGCCGTCGATGTCGACGAGCACGAGGTCCGCGGTACCGGCGACGATCGTGCCCGCGTCGGTGCGATGGACGACAGGCCACTCGCGATGGAGGCGTGCGCCCGGGAACCGGGCGTCGAGCCACGTCCAGAACCGGCTCGCGGCGGCGACGATGTCGGCGGCCGCGAGGTTCGCGGCGACGCCATATTCGGACAGCAGCTCGCTCGCCATCGCGAGGCGATCGGGCTCGGCGAGGCCGGGCCGATCGGCGGCGAGGAAGCCGTGGACGGCGTGGCCAACATCCTCCATCTCGGGGTTCCCGGTGATCGTCAGCCGCGGGCCGAGCTCGACGATCTCGCCGAGCGAGCACGCGATCGGCTGCGCCGTCGAGGGCGAGGTGTGCGCGGCTACCCGTGGCACGATCGGCACGCCGACGGTCACGGTTCCGGGCACCGGCGCAACGTCGAGCGGCGTGCTCGGTCGGCTCGGCGAGACCAGGACATCGACGTCGACGGCGGCCCACTGCAGACTCTCGACGAGCGAGACCTCCGCGCTTGGCTCGGTGATCAGCATGGGATCGATGTCCGCCAGCGTGCCGACGATGCCCGCGAGCAGACAGTTCCGCTGCGCGGCCAGCACGAGCCGATCGCGTGCGCGGGTCCAGCCGACGTAGAGCACGCGCAGGGCCTCGCGCTGCGCGCGATCCACGAGCGCCGCGTGAATCGCGGAAGCCTCGAAGGCCTCGCGCACGGCACCCTTCTGGTTGCTCGTCGTGTACGGATGCGGCCAGTAGCGGATCCAGCGGCCACCGAGCGGATCGGCGACCACGAATGCCGCGCGATCGGTAAAGACGTGCACCCCATGCGAGCGCGGCTCGCGCATCGACTCGAGGCCGAACAGCACCGTGATCGGCCACTCGAGGCCCTTGGCACGGTGCCACGTCGAGACCGTGATCGCGTCCTCGCCGGCGAGCAGCGCCTGGCTATCGGTGCGCGCCTCGCTCCACGAGCCCTCGGCCGCGAGATCCTCGAGGTACGCGACGAGACCGACCGGGCTCGCGGCATCGCCGGCGGCACACGCGCGCTCGTGATAGGCCACGGCGTGCGCCCGGAGCGCGTCGAGGTTCGCGAGGCGCTGTGCCGCCTCGCCCCAACCGGCACACAGCAAGCGCAGCTCGCTCGCCGCGATCACCGCATCGACGGCGGCGATCGGACCGACGTCACGATCGAGCGCGCGTGCCGCGAGGATGCGCACGACCGTCGGATCGGTCCGGAACGCGTCGCGACCCGGCGCCGCGAGCGCGTGCGCCACGATGGCATCGAGATCCTCGGGGTGCGTGATCAACCGCGCGAGCTCGGCGGCGGCCACCGAGTCGTCGGGGTCGATCCACAGCCTCAGGGCGGCGGTCGCGACCATGATCTCGAGCGTGTCGAGCAGTGCCATCCGCGGCACGACGGCGGGCACGCCGATCCGCGCGAGCGCGTCGGCAACCGCCTGGCACTGCGCGTTGGTGCGGCACAGCACCGCGAGGTCCTTGCGCGTCGCAGTCCGGACGCCCGTGCCATCGCGCACCATTGGCTCGCGCGCCAGCAGATCGCGCATCGCCGCCGCCACCGCGTTCGCACGGAGCTCCGCATTCTTGGCGTCGTCGAGCGGCCAGTACTCGATGATGTCGCCGAGTCCCGCGGGTTCGACGACGAGCGCGGGCTCGAGCCGCGTCCGGTCCTCCGGCATGCCCTGCACCGCGAACGCGCGCGCGAACATCTCGCTCGTGAGCCGCACCAGGGCCGGCCGGCTGCGGTACGACGTGCCGAGGCTCTCGAGCTGGCCACGGCTGACCGCCGTCGTCGCCTGTGCGATCAGATCGGCGTCCGTGCTGACCGAGGTGAGCGATTCGATCGCCGCATCCATCAGGGCCGGATCGGTCCCGCGGAAACCATAGATCGCCTGCTTCGGATCACCGACCCAGATCGCCTCGGTCGCCAGGGCGGCGAGCTCGAGGAACACCGCGAGCTGGATCGGGCTCGTGTCCTGGAACTCGTCGACGAGAAACAGATCGATCTGGCCTGCCAGCGCATCGCGGACGTCGGCGCGACGCAGGAGCTGGAGCGCGAGCGCCTCCTGATCGATGAAATCGATCACGCCGCGTTCGCGCTTGTACGACTCGTAGGCAGCGAGCCCGGCGGCGGCGACCCCGAACAGCGACGTGATCAGCCTGTGCATCTCGCTGCGAAGCCGCGGGTGCTCGACGTGCCGCGTCGCGATGGCCTGCACCGCAACCACGTGCGGCTTCGATTTCTTGGCCGGCCCCTGGCTCGCGAGCTTGGCCCAGTCGCCCCACGACAGCCGCCCGCGCCCGAGATCGAGCCGCGAGGCCCGCAGCAACTTCACGTACTCGCGAGTGGCCGCGGTCTCGTCGGTCGTCGTATCGATCGCCGCGACCGCGTCGTCGATCGCCGCACGCAGCAGGGCATCGAGATCCGCGGTCGTGCACGGCCCGAGACAGGTATCGAGCTCGGCGTTCGAGCGCGTCGCACAGCCCGCGAGCGCGTCCATGCCGAGGCCGTTTGCGCGTGCTGCCTCGACGATCCGCCTCACCTCGCGCCGCCAGTCGAAGTCGCTCTCGAAGATCGTCTTGTACTTCTCGAGCTCCGTGGCGAGCTCCTGATTGACCACACGTGCGAGCGCGCGCCGGAACTCGAGCTCGGCCGCGGCGTCATCGAGCACGCGCACCGCCGGTGACATCCCGAGCTCGAACGCGAAGTCCGTGACCAGCGAACCGCAGACCGCGTTGACCGTGCCGATACGTGACGCGAGGAGCTGGTGCGCTTCGAGCGCGCGGCCGTGCTGGAGCAGGCGACCGCGTGCCCGCTCGATCAGCTCGGCAGCGGCGAGGTTCGTGAACGTGACCGCGACGATGCCCTCGGGCCGCGCCCGTCCCGCCGCGATCGCACCGTCGAGCTCCTGCGTGAGGCGGTACGTCTTCCCCGAGCCCGCGCTCGCCGTGATGATCCGGATGTTCATGGCCGCACCCGCTGTCCGCAGAGCCCGCTGAACTCGCAGTACTCGCAGGCCGGCGCGATTCGAAGAACCCCGTCGTCGAGCCGCGAATCGTCGACCTCCTCGAGCGCCGCCGGTGCCACGAGCGTTCCGTCGGCGAGCTCGCGAACACGTGCATCGAGCCCGACAAGCGCCGCACTCAGCATGTCGTCGACGCTGTGCGTGCCGGTGAACCGCGCATGCGCGATCGGCGTGCCGCGCGACGCGACGATGTGCTGCGTGCCCAGGCTCAGGTACGCGCCCCCCGGCATCGTGGCGCCGGTCTTCGCGAGCGCGGCGTAGATCGCGAGCTGCAGCGCGGCCCCGCGCTCCATGCGCTTGCGATACGTCGTCGAGCCCCACTTGAAGTCGATCACGACCGCCGGGTTGTCGAGCACGAGATCCGCCCGCCCGTCGACAGCGAGCGCACCGATGCTGCCGGTCAGCGGTACCTCGACGCCGCGGATCGTCGCGCCGGTCTTCAGCAGCAGGTCGCCGACCTCGCGTGCACTCTCGACAACCGCGCGCTTGGCGACCGCACGCTCGACCTGGTGCTCCGGCAGGAGGAGCTGCTCGGCGAGCGCCGGCAGCGCCGCCTCGAACAGCGCGTCCGCGCGCACCGCGGCATCGGCCGGCGACAGCCCGCCGTCCTCGAAGACCTCCGCGAGCACGTGATGCGCGAGGTTGCCGTACAGCAGCGGATTCGGATCGCCGGGACCCGTTCCGATGCCACGCCGCAGCATCGCCGGGTAGTGCAATGCCCAGGCGAGGGAGCACGCGAGCAGCCGCTCGATGCTCGATGGCGATTCGGGACTGCGCACCGCGAGCGGTCCCGGCGCCCGCGCGACATCGCAGCCGACGAGGCGTGGCCGCAGCGCGACCGGAGCTCGCCGCGCCACCAGTCGCGTGATCACCGGCGTCACCAGCCGCAGCGCCTCGTCGGGCACAGGCATCGTCGCGACGAACTCGTCCCACAGCGGATGCGGATGCGTCGCGGCGCTGGCCTCGTCGGTGCGCGGGCACACGAGCACGAGCGCCTCGGTCGCGAGCCCGAGCGGTCGGCGCCACCGTCGCGCCTCGCCCGCCATCATCGATCCCGGATCGGGCGCGACCACGCCCTCTGCCGCGAGCCCTGTCCGCTCGGCCTCGGACAACCGCAGGCGCGGAGACCGCGGCGCCTGATCGCGCGTGAATCCCCACCACACGACGACGCGCGCCGGCCCGAGCAGCGCGGCGGGCGACGTCACCCCGGCGAGCCCGACCTCGGCGGCCGTCACGGCCGTCACGTCGCGATCGACCTCGTCGCACAGCCGGCGCAACGCCATGCGCCCGTAGCCTGGTTCGCCGCCCGCGTGCGCGAGGGCCAGCACGCGATCGCTGAACGCGATCACCTCAACAAGCCGTGGCTCGCCGGCGACCCGCCCATGCGCCCACGTCGTCAAGACGCGCAGACGCGTCGCGAGCTTCGCGATCGTCAGTGCGGCGTCGCGCGGCACCACCGGATCGATCAGCGCGGAGATCCGTACCGCGACGCCGAGCCGGCGCTCCTCCTCGATCCGGTCGAGCCCTTCGGCGAGCGCTGCGGTCCAGTCCGGCGAGCCGCGACCGGGCAACGAGTCGAATGCCCGCACGAGCCGCCGGGCGACCGAGCGTGGCACCGGCCCCGGATCCGCGCACAGCAGCCCGTGCAGCGCCGCAGGATCCATCGGATGGAACGCGGTCTCGAGCACCCATCGCACGAGCGCGCGCGAGCCCGACGCGCTTGCCTTGGCGCCCACCCGCGGCACGCCATGCCGCGCGAGCGCCGCGTCGAGCACGGCAT
>JACCTC010000341.1 GCA_013812655.1 Deltaproteobacteria bacterium
CGAGCTTGCGCAGCGTCGCGAGCTTCTCGCCCTCGGGGGCGACCTGACCGAGCCGCTCCATCGTGCGGAGGTAGTCCTCGGTGCGGCCCGTCTTGTCGTAGAGATCGACGAGCGCCTTGAGCGCGGTCGCGTCGCTGCCGTTCGCAGCAACCGCGGCCTCGTAGCGCGCGATCGCGCCCTCGAGGTCCCCGAGCTTCTCGGCGCGCATCGTCGCGAGCTCGCGGCGGATCGCGGCAGAGCGACCGGTGTCGCCATTGGCCTCGCAGATCTCGGCGCGGCGGTCGAGGACCTTCGCGAGGTTCGCCCACTTCTCGTCGCGGCGGTACAGCCGCTCGAGCGCGGCGAGCGCGTCGTCAGACGAATCGTCGAGGTCGGCGGCGGCCTGATAGGCCTCGATCGCCTTCGCGGTCGACGACAGCTGGTTCTCGGAGAGATCGCCGAGGCCGATCAGCAGATCGACCTTGGTCTCGGTCTCGGTCTCGACGGCGGCATGCGCGCGCAGCGTGTCGGCGAGATCGGCCCACTTTCCGGCCTTGCGATGGGTCTCGGCGAGCGCGTGGTACGCGGTGCGGTTCGTGCCATCGAGCTCGAGCGCGCGTCGCAGCGACGGCAACGCGTAGTCCAGCCGATCGAGCTTGGTGCCGTACCAGTTGCCAAGCCGCGCCCACCACATCGACGCGACGCTCGGGTCGGTCGCGTCGGTCGCGATCTCGGAAGCCTCGCTGACGAGATCGGCCCAGCCACCGGTCGCGGCAGCGAGCTTCTCGGCCATCAGGGCGGCGGCGTTGTCCTCGGGCGCGCAGTGGCACGCCGTCGTGATCGCCTCGAAGGCGCGGCGTAGATCGCCAAGCCCGCTCTCGTAGACCTCGGCGAGCTGGCGCAGCAGCTGCGCGCGGTCCGGCCCATCGCCGGCGTGCTCGATGCGGCCGAGCAGCACCTCGGTGACGGTCTCCCAGTCCTTGGTGTCGCGGGCACGCCGCTCGATCAGATCGAGCGCATCGCGTGCCTCGGCGGCTTCCTCGACGCCATCGCCGAGCATCGCGATCCAGCCCTCGGCGTCGTCCGCATCGGGACGCTCCTGCGAGAGCGTGATGCCCACGCTGGCGCAGGTGTCGCGGAGCTGCTCGAGCCAGTCGATCACCGAGCGCTCGGCGACCTCGTCACCGCCGCGGCCGGCGAGGTTGACGACCTCCATGTGGTGGTCGGCCATCAGCTCGTCGACGGTGACCGGCCCGACGCCAGCCCCGAGGAAGTAGTGCGTGCCGCGGGGCGGCTCGAACATGCCGAACACGCGATCGAGGAGCGCCGCGAGATCGGGATCGCCGTAGCGGAACCCGACGAACACGAGCGAGCCTTCGACGTAGAGCTTGCGCGCGTACTCGCGCAGATCGACCGCTCGCGACAGCGCGCGGCGGACCGAGTTCGGCGTCACGACGTAGGTGTCGAAGTTGCCGAGCATCTTGACGAGGGTGCGGCGGCGCGGTGACAGCTCGCCGAGCTCCTGGTAGGTCACGACGCGCGCCGGCGGCCACTCCTCGGGCGAGGCGGTCTCGAACGCGTACTCGAGCAGATCGCCCGGGAACGTGGTCCACACGTGGCGGAACGGGAGCTGCGCGAGCGTGCGCGGCAGGGCCGGCGTCTCGATCGGCGAGGTCCACATCTCCTCGACGATGCGATCGCAGGTCTCCTCGCCGAGCGCGCGGGCGAGGAACCCGACGGCGCGAACGAGGTTGCCCTTGTGAAGGAGCTTCTCGAGATCCTTGGTCGCGGCGTCATCGCCTTCGCGCCCGCGAGTCTCGAGCGCCTTCGTGAGGCGCTCCAGCATCTGCTTCCAGCTAGGTACTCCGATTCCCGCACCGACGACGAGGGCCGCTTTGCCCGTCCGGATCTGCTCGATGAGGGACTCGGGGATCGTGTGCTCAGGCATCCTAAACCCCAGGGTCTGCCGACGAATCGGCGGTTCTATGTGACGTGGTTCCCCTTGAACTGGCGGCAACCTATCGAGGGGTCCCCCTCCCCGCAAGCGAAAACGTCAGCGACAGAAGTGAACGAAAACCGCGAGCTGATCGGAGCCTTCGTGCGCTTCGAGCGAGGGTCTGCCACGTACACGGGCCGAGCATCGGCGTGCCGCCCGCTTGACAGCCCCTTCGGGTAAGGTCCGCCGGCCATGTGGTCCGACATCGTCGCCATCTACCGGGCGTCGAAGAAGAAGCGCGACATCAATCGGTTCACCGAGTACGTCGCGCGGCCGCCGGCCGCCGTGGTCGTCTACTTCCTCGCGAAGACGCCGATCACACCGAACCAGGTGACGTTCCTGTCCGCGATCGTGGCCGCCGGCGCAGGCCTGATGTTCGCGCTGCTGCCGGGGTACCTGTGGCTGGTGGCCGCCGCCGCCGTCTACGAATTCTCGTTCGTCCTCGACTGCGCCGATGGCCAGCTCGCGCGGCTGCGCAAGATCGCGTCCCCGCTCGGCCACCTGCTCGACTTCTTGATGGACGAGCTCAAGGCGATGTTCCTGTTCGGTTGCGTCGCGGTCCGGCTGTGGCAGGAGACCGGCGATGACCGGCTGCTTGTCGTCGGGCTCGCCGGGTTGTTCTGCCTCGCATCAGGGCTGTCGCTGACGTCGTTCACGCGGAGGCCCGAGTACGGTGCGAAGCCGGCGACCGAGGACGGCCAGCCTGCAGACGTCGGCGGCCGACGTGGACCGATCGGCATGGTGCTGTCCGCGATCGAGTGGGTCGCGCGCATCCTCGTCCACTATCCGCAGTACATCTGGATCTGCGCGATCGCGAACCGCATCGACGTCTTCTTCTGGGCGTACGCCGCCGTCAACGCGCTCTACTTCGCGAAGACCTTCGCCATGATCTTCTTCCGGCTCGGCCGCTTCACTCGACCGACGCTGACCACGCCGATCGCTTCGATCAACGACCCCGGCCCCCCCGAGCAAACCCCATGAGCCAGATCAAGCGCGCCATCCTGATCGCCGCGGGCCGCGGCAAGCGGCTCGGTTCGCACACCGACGAGGTGCCGAAGTCGATGGTCGACGTCGGTGCGCGGCCGATCCTCGGCTGGGTGTGGAAGGCCTTCGAGCAGGCCGGGATCGAGGAGCTCGTCGTGATCCGCGGGTATCGCGGCGACGTGCTCGAGAGCTTCGTGCGCTCGCTGGTGCCGCGCGCGATCTTCGTCGACAACACCGAGTGGCAGACCAACAACGTGCTGCTGTCGCTCGCATACGCCCGGCCGTTCCTCGATCAACCGTGCCTGGTGTCGTACAGCGACATCATCTTCACGCCCGCGGTCGCGCGCGCGGCGGTCGAGTCGCCGTCGGAGATCGGACTCGTGATCGATCGCGAGTTCCGCTCGATCTACACCGGTCGCACCGAGCATCCGCTCGAGGAGGGCGAGGTCTCCGATCTGATGCCCGATGGCACCGTGGCGCGAGTCGGTAAGCGTGCGCTGCCACCCGCGGATGCGATCGGTGAGTTCATCGGGCTGATGCGACTCGGGCCGCGTGGAGTCGCGATCATCGCGAACACGCTCGACCGGCTCGCCAAGGATCATGCCGGGCGCGACGACCAGCCGTTCCAGCGCGCTGCGAGCTATCGCAACGCGTACCTGACCGATCTGCTGCAGCTCTTGATCGACAGCGGGATCAAGATCGATCCGATCCTGATCGAGGGTCAGTGGCGCGAGATCGACACGGGCCAGGACCTCGACCGCGCACGCGAGCTGGTAGAGTCCTCGCCGAAGGAATGGTCATGACGCGCATCTCGTCCGTCGTCTTCGTCATCGCCGCCGGCGCGCTCGTCTCCCTCGGAACGGGCTGCAACAAGCCGTCGGAAGAAAGCTGCCGCAAGGCGCTCGGCAACATGCGCCTGCTGCTCGGTACCGAGAACCTGAACTCGAACGCCGATCTCGACGGCGACGTCCGGCGCTGCCGTGGCGGATCGTCGAAGAAGGCCGTCGACTGCGCGACCAAGGCGACCACGCTCGAACAGCTGCGTGCTTGCGACTTCATGAAGCTCGCCGACAAGAAGCCGGCGCCGGGCTCGGCCACCGATGTCGGCTCGGCTGGCTCGGCGACGCCTGCGATGGGATCGGGTTCCGCAGCGCCTGCCGGATCCGGTTCGGCTGCAGACGGTGCCGCTGGCTCGGCTGGCTCGGCGGGCTCTGCCGCCGCGCCCACGGCGGGCTCTGCTGGTTCGGCCATGCCGCCCGCCGGCAGCGGCTCCGCGTACTGACCGTGCGCGGGCAGTCGCTTGGCGTGCGGACGATCGCCGCGACCTCGCTTATCGTGCTCGCGCTGTGCGCGCGTAGCTCGTTGTCCGTTGCCGCGCCACGGACGGCGCCGGTGCTCGTCGCGCTCGCGCCGCCGCCCGGAGATGATGCGCGCCGCGCCGTCCCGATCGGTCCTGCGGGCCAGGTCTTCGAGCCGGACGGCAAGGGCGCGTGGATCCGCCGCACGCAGTTCGCCACCGCGGACACGATCTCGGTCGCAGGTCGAGCCGGGACCACGACCGTGGCGCTCGGCGAGGGCATCGTGTACCGGCTCGCGCCGAATGGCTGGTCCGCACTGCGAATCATGCAGAGGGGCAAGGCGGTGATGAGCGCGGGACCACGCGCGGTTGCCGCCGTCGGACGCCAGCTGTTCGCGCTCGATCGGACGCAGGCGGGCGAGCCCGTGCGGCTCGGCATCGCGCCTGACAACGTGCTCGCGCTCGGTGCCGGCAAGACCACGGTGATCCAGACCGCGCGTGGGCTGTTCCGGATCGATGGCGCCCGGGTCGTACCGATCAAGAAGGCACCGCGCCATGCAAACAAGCTCGTCGGTGATCGGTGGGCGCTCGTCGATCACGGCGTGGTCGATCTGCGAACCGGCAAGACCACGACGTGGCCCGCCGGCCTCGCGGTCATGGCTTGCACGCTCGGCGCCGACGACCGGCTCGTCGCGGTGGCCAGCGTGCGCGGCGGCCTCGAGCTCGTCACGCTGCACCAGAACAAGGTCGAGCGCGCGCCGATCGAGATCGTGCCGGTACCGACGGTGGCGCTCGGCACCGCGGTCGGGGTCGCGGTCGACAAGGCGGGCCGCGCGGTGGTCGCGCTACGGGATGGTCGCCTCGCCGTCCGCGAGCGAGGTGCCTGGAGCCTCACGAATGTCGTCGACGAGCTGCCAGTGGCGCGCCCGGGCCCCGCCCCGGCCCTCTCGCACTGACGCGGTCGTGTACAGGCGGTCCGCGGGCGTTCTTCGCCTCCGGTCCGCTCCGGATCGACTATCGCTTGCGTGCTTCGCACGCGGGTCCGCTCCGGCTCGACTATCGCTTGCACGCTTCGCACGCGGGTCCGCTCCGGCTCGACTGTCGCTTGCGTGCTTCGCACGCACCGTCGCTTCGCGTCGGCGGCCGCTACGCGTCCGGCGCCAGTTGCCATCCGCGCCAGCGTCACGCTACCTTCGGGCCTCAGCTGATGGCCCCGCACGTACTCGTCGCCGACGACGACGCCTGGATCCTTCGCATGGTCGCGACCGTGCTCGAGAAGCGGGGATACAGCGTCGAGACTGCCGTCGATGGCGAGGATGCGCTCGTGCGCGCGCTCGCGCGGACGCCCGATCTGCTGATCACCGACGTGATGATGCCGAAGATGGATGGCTGGGCGCTCGTCCGCCAGCTCCGCTCGCATACCGAGCTCGCGATGCTGCCGGTGATCTTCCTCACCGCGCTGTCCTCGGAGGACGATCGGATCCGGGGCTTCCGGCTCGGTGCCGATGATTACGTCAGCAAGCCGTTCCGCTTCGAGGAGCTCGATCTCCGCGTCACCAAGACGCTGCGCCGGACCCAGCAGGCCATGGTCGAGACCCGCGAGCAGCTCGGTGGCTCGGGGCTGCGCGGCGACCTCGCGCAGGTCGGCCTGTCCTCGCTACTCGTGCTGATCGAGATGGAGCGCAAGACCGGGCTCTTGCAACTCCGCGCGCCGAACGGACCGAGCGCGCAGATCCTGGTCCGCGAGGGCAAGGTCGTGCACGCGCGGCTCGACGATGCCGACGAACCCGTCGATGCCGAATGCGTCTATTACCTGCTGACCTGGGGCGCCGGGGAGTTCGAGTTCATCTCGTGTCTCGTCGAGGGCGTCGATCGCGTCTCGGTGTCGACCACGCACCTCCTCATGGAAGGTGCGCGGCTGATCGACGAGGACACGCATGTGTCGGTCAGTGCGTCGATCTCGATCCCGCCGCTGCCGAGCGACGACGTGCTCTGAGCGGTCGCCAGGGCGGCGCTCAGCGCGCACTCCGAGGCTCTCGAGAGATCGATCAGCCCGCGAGCAGCTCGTCGGCGAGCTTCTTGACGAGCCCGGCGTCGGCACGGTCGCCGAACTGCTTCTTGATCGCGCCGACCACGCGGCCCGCCATCTTCGGATCCTTCTGGGGCAGCTCGCCGACAACCTTCGCCACGGCCTCGCGCAGCTCGGCCTCGGTCGCCTGCTGCGGCAGGAATTTGTTGCACCACGCGATCTCGAAATCGATCTCCGCGACCTGCTCCTTGCCGCGGTCGCCCGCGTTGACGTAGTCGGTGCGGGCCTTCTCCATCGACTTCTTATAGGTGCTGATGACGTCGAGGATCAGCGCATCGTCGACGGTGCCGGTGAAGCCCTTGGCGGTCCGGCGCTCCATGATCTTGGTGTTGATCATGCGCACGAGGTTCAAGGTCTTCTGGTCCTTGGCCTTCATCGCCGCGGTGAGCTGCTCGCGCAGCTGGCCTTCGAGGTTCGTCGACATGGCGCGGGTCTACCACGAGTGTGCTCCCGCTACATCTTGAACAGCCGCGGCTGCACGAGCGCCTCGCCGGTGCGCGTCCGCCGCCGCTGCTTGCCTCGCCGCCGCGCGCCGAGGTGACTGCGCCCGTCGCGGCGCTCCGCGCTCGGGTACGTCAGCCCGAACACCCGCTCCACCGCACTCCCGGTTGTCGACAGCACGACCGCGAGCGTATCGAGCTCGCCGCGTCCACTGCCGCCGGCATGGTTCGTCGTCGTCGCGGCAGAGCCTGTCAGCGCGGTGATCGCGCGCTGAGCCGGCACCTCGAGATCGGCGTCTGCGAGTGCCTGCTCGCCGGCGATCGCCTCGCCCGTCACGACAACGCGAATGCGTCGCGGCGTCATCGCTTCGTCGCCCAGCGCACCACCGATCGCCTCGGCAAGCTCTTCTGCAGAGGCCAGCACGCCACCGCGCGCCGCATCGCCATCTCGCGACCGCAGCGGGCTGACCGGCACGACGTGATCGCCGGCGTCTGCTGACAGCGTGACCTCGAGGCGCGCCGCGCAACGTCCGCGACCCTGCAGCCGCAGCGCGATCCGCTCGGCGATCAGCGCGATCGCCGCCGGTGCGCTCTGCTGCGCGGTGACGACCGCGTCCTCGCGGATCGGCGCATCGGGCAAGTACGGCCGCAGCGTGTTGCCGCTCTCGCCACGCGCGAGCGCCTGGTAATCCGCCTCGAACGGGCGGGTCACCGACGGTGCCGGCAGCGCCGCGAACTCACCCAGCGTGCTCACGCCGAGCGCGTCGAGCATGTGCAGGACCTCGGGCGTGATCGAGAGCAACGAGAGCGGCCGCGGCGCGAGGAAGGCAGCCGAGCCGCCACGCGGGACGCTGACGACGCCGTGCTCCTCGCCGAGCCGATCGGCCTGCGGCGTCGATGTTCGGTCGTGCTTGGCCATCGGATCCCACGCGCCGCTCCAGGCCGCGACCCATGCGGTGAATCGATCGTCGGCGATACCGATCCGACCGGTGAGCCCGAGCGCCTGCAGCCGCTCGAGCAACCGATCGCCAAAGCTCGTGCCGCGCGTCTTCGCGGGGACCTCGCAGTAGATCGCGAGGTGCGCGCCGCTCGGTCCGATCCGCCCGCCGATGTCGATGACCGGCGATGCGCCGAGCACGGCGTCGGCAAGCGCGCGCACGGTGTCGCGCTCGACCGCGAGATCCGCGGTCACCACGCGCAGCTCGGGCGACAGCCCACGCGCCGACGTCGCCGTCATTCCGATCCGGACGCCAACCGCCCACGCGGCGCGCGAGCACGCCTGGACGACTGGACTGTGGAGCGCGGCGCGTGCGGCTGTGGCGACCTCACCAGGTGCGCCGATCTGGCTCTGTCCGAATGTTGCCGGCGGTGCCGAGCCAACAACGATGACCGGCGCACCGCGGAGCGACGGATCGATCCGGGTCACGCACTGAAGCGCGAACTGCGGGATATGGACGCAGGCGATTCGCATACTCATAGGTCTACCGCACTGGTCTGATGTTCAGTAGCGCACAGGAGCCGGGATCTCAGGAATCTCTTGCGGTAACTACCTGAAATAAAAGGTAGGGTCGACCGCATGTCATGGAGACGATCTCCCCGACGGCGTCTCGTTGACGTGTCGGCGTGGTGATCCAACTCCTGCAGCGTGCGGCCTGCTCTGCCGACCCGCGAGCGGCCCGCGTCGATCTCGAGGCCGCCCTGCGCGCCGCGAACGATCGCCTGTGGGTCGCACGCCAGGTCGCCCGGATCTATCGCGAGCAGCTCGGTGATCAAGGTGCCGCGCGTGAGGTGGTCGCGAGCCTGACGCCCCTGACCTGCATCGAGTGGCGGCTGACCGCGGCCGCCTGGATCGAGCTCGGCGACATGCCGGCCGCCACGCTGTGCCTCGAGCGCGGCGTGACCAACGCGCGGATCGCGCTCGACATGTGCACGATCGCGAGCGGCTATCGCGATGCCGGCTACACCGACGAGGCCCGGCTCCTCGTCGACGGCGCCGCGGCGATCGCGACCCGCGCGCACGAAGCCTGGATCGTCGCGAACACGTTCCGCGCGTTCGGCGAGCGCGGCACCGCGATCGCGACGCTCGAGCGGGGCCTGCGCGACGCGACCACGGTCCCCGATATCGTGACCTTCGCGCACGCGTTCGCGACCTACCACGCTCGCGCCGACGTGCTCGCGACCCAGCTCGCGCTCGCCGAGCGCCATGCGACCAGCGTCCGTGACTGGCTCGAGATCGCGATCGCGTACCACCGGCTCGTGCTCGACGAGACCGCCGCGCTGCGCTGCATCCACGCCGCGCGAGGCCTCGCGACCAGCGCACAGGACGCGCGAGAGATCGCGATCACGCGCGGCCGCGTCAGGCTCGCGCTACTCGACGACGACCGCCCGCGGCTGCCGCCCGCCAAGCTCCTCGCCGCGGGCGCCCGCGCCTTCGCGTGGGATCGCGACCCCGCACGCTTGCTCGGCTGGCTCCGCGCGCGGCTGCCGCGCACCAGCATCGACGCGCTGACGCGCCCGAGTCAGTTCTTCGTCAACGATGATCTGGTCGCGCTCCTCGAGATCCAGAAGACCGGCCACGTGCCGCACCCACTCCCCGCCTACCTCGATATCCTCGTCGAGGTCGCGCGCAGCACCGGTCCCAATGTCGATCACCTGCAGCGCGGCTTCGCGTGCGCGCTCGTCTGCATCGATGACGCGGCCGCGACCGTTCCCGAGGGTACCGAGGCCGCGATGGCCGCGCTCCTCGAGAGCTGCCTCGTGCTCGGCGATGACGCGGTCGCCGGCGCGCTCGCGCTGTTCGGCGCGCTCGCGGATGCCTTCGATGCGACGCACGCGACCTCGACGATGGGCTACCTCGTGCTGTTCGCCGAGCTCGGCCTGGTGCTCGCTGCGGCGTGGCTCGATCCCACCGATCCGCGGATCGCACCGACAGTCGCGCAGCTCGTCGAGGACGAACGGACCTGGAACGAGGCCCATCCGCGCGGCCCGGCATGGCTGCTCGGCGACGCCACGCGGCATGCGCTGTGGCGAGACCTCGCCGCGCAGATCCTGGTGCACCCGTCGCATCGCGAGCTCGCGGCGCGGCTTGCAGGATCCGACGCCACGGTCACGACCGCATCTTGATCAGCGGGCGTCGAGCGCGAGCGGGCGAGTGCGGGTCATGCGGCGGCCAGCGCCGCAGCAAAGCCGTGGGCGAGCACGCGCGCCTGCGCACCCGAGGGCATGCCGAGCGGGGCGGCAGCCATCGCGAATGGCGCGAGTTGACGAGCGGTCCGCTCCGCGAGCGCGGCAAGCGCGACGGCGCGCGCACGCTCGACGACTGCTCGCTGGGCCGCCGTCAGCTGAGGCTCCAGCCAGCGGGCGATCGCCCAGGCGAGCTCGCCATGTCGCGCTTCGTCCTCGGCGATCACGTCGAGATCGGCAGCGAGCGCGAGATCCCGACACGTCACGGCCTGGAAGCGGCAGAGCACCGCCGCGAAGGCCTCGTGTACGCAACCCTCGACCGCGTTGTCGAGCGCGAGCGCGAAGACGTCGCGCAGCCGCGTCGGCGTGACCTCGACGGTGGCCGGCACCACCCCCGCGG
>JACCTC010000363.1 GCA_013812655.1 Deltaproteobacteria bacterium
GCAAGTCGATCCGCGTCGCCGGCGACAAGATGGACGAGGCGATCGTCCAGTACATCAAGCGCAAGTACAACTTGCTGATCGGCGAGCGCACGGCCGAGATCATCAAGAAGGAGATCGGCTCGGCGTATCCGCTCGAGGAGCCGCTGACCGTCGAGGTCAAGGGTCGCGATCTCGTGGCCGGCGTGCCGAAGACGCTGATGGTGAACTCCGACGAGATCCGCGAGGCGCTCTCCGAGCCCGTCAACGCGATCGTCGACGCGGTCCGTTCCGTCCTCGAGCGCACGCCGCCCGAGCTGTCGGCCGACATCGTCGACCGCGGCGTCGTGCTGTCCGGTGGTGGCGCGCAGCTCAAGAACCTCGACGTGCTGCTACGCGAGGAGACGGGCCTGCCCGTGATGGTCTGCGAGAACCCGCAGCTCGCGGTCGTCCTCGGAACCGGCAAGGTCCTCGACGAGCTGTCGCTGCTGCGCGAGATCGCGCTGCGCTGAGCCTTCGATGACGGTGCGGCGCAAGCTCGTGGATTGGGCACTCACGGGTCTTCTGATCCTCGTGCCCGCGCTCGTGCTCCGCGCGAGCATGGCGCGCGGCGAGCCGTCCGGCCTCGACAAGGCGCTCGTCCGGATCACCGCGCCGCTCGAGACCGGCGTGAGCTGGGTCGTCGAGGGGATCGGCGGCGTGTGGTCGCGCTACGTCGCGCTCGTCGACGTCGAGTCCGAGAATCGCGAGCTGCGCGCCGAGAACGATCGGCTGCGCAAGGAGCTCGCGGCCGCGACGCGTCGCGCGACGGACATCGCCGCGCTCGAGGAGCTCGCGGTCGTCAAGAAGCAGACCCAGGCCGACACGATCGGCGCCCGCGTGATCGGCGCACCGCTGTCGCCGCAGTTTCGCGTGCTGCGGCTGCGGATCGATCGCGGTAATCGCGAGGTCCAGCCCGAGATGCCGGTGATCTCGGGCACCGGTCCGGTCGGCAAGATCGACAAGGTGTACGGCGCGTACGCGGACGTCACGCTCGTCAGCGATCCGCGCTCGCAGATCGACGTCTCGATCAAGCGCACCGGCGTGCGCGGCGTGCTGGTCGGGCTCGGCCGTCCCGATTCGTACGCGTGCAAGCTGACGACGCTCGAGCTCGCGAGTAACCCCGAGCTCCGCGCGAAGGTCGGCGACGAGGTGGTGACCAGCGGTGTGGGCTCGGTGTTTCCGCCGGGGCTCGTCGTCGGCAAGATCAGCAAGCTCGATGGTGACGACGGCATGTTCCAGCGCGTCGAGGTCAGCCCGACGATCGACGTGTCGCGCGTCCGCGCCGTGATGGTACTGCTCGCACCGCCGCCGCCGCCGGATCCCGACGCCAAGACCCGCCGCAAGAGCCAGCCGGCTTTCGGAACGAGGGCGCTGTGAGAACCGCGACACTCGTCCTTGTTGCCTATCTGCTGTGCGTGATCGTCGCCGCGATCTGGCGGCTGTTGCCGGGCTCGCTGCTGCGCGACGCCGTCCCCGATCTCGGTGCGCTGACCGCCGCGTACCTCGGGCTCACCGCGCGCCGCAACATGGCGTCCGCGGTCGCCGGCTCGGTGCTGCTCGGCTACCTCGTCGATCTGATCTCTGGCGCACCGCCCGGGCTCGGCGCCCTCGTGCTCGGGCTGACCGGGCTCGTCGCGCGCACGGTGCAGCAGCGGATCCTCGTGCGCGGCACGACGATGACCATGGCGTTCTCGGCGTTCATCGCGCTCGTCGCCGGCATCGTCGCGCTCGTCGTCCGCGCATTCTACGGCGTGCCACGTGCGGCGTTCGCGACCGAGCTGCAGTACATCGCGCTCGTCACGATCGCGACCGCGATGATCGGGCCCCTCGTGTGGCGCGTGTTCCGCCGCATCGATGCCGCCTTCGCACGCACCCATCGCGAGCGTGACGCCGCACTCGAAGGGCTCACCCCATGAAGGCGCGGGCCATGAAGGCGCGGGCCATGAAGGCGCGGGCCATGAAGGCGCGGGCCATGAAGGCGCGGGCCA
>JACCTC010000370.1 GCA_013812655.1 Deltaproteobacteria bacterium
GGCGGAGGTGGCCCGGTCGGCGGCCCGGTCCGCGGTGCAAACGGAGCGGCACCCGCTGGTGGTCCGGTCGGCGGCGCGAACGCCGAGTGCGCGGCCGGCGTCTCGTACCGCGCCACGGCGGGCGGGACATACGGCACGCCGACCGATCCCGACGAGGGTTGCGACGGATCGCCCGGCAGCGTCGCGAGGATCGCCGCGATGTGCTCGCCGAACAGCTCCATCGTCGCCGGACGCTGGTCGGGTGACTTCGCCATCGCGCCCATCACGAGCTCGTCGATGAACGCCGGGATGCCGAGGTCGGGCCGGCGCTGCGAGGGCGGCGGCGGTTGCTCGAGCAGGTGCTTCGAGAGCAGCGCCATCACCGTCGGTGCCTCGAACGGTAACCGGGCGGTGATCATCTCGTAGAGCATGCAACCGAGCGCGTAGACATCGGTGCGGCCGTCGATCGCCTCGGCGCGGATCTGCTCGGGCGCCATGTACTGCGGCGTACCGAGCATGTCGCCGGCCTGGGTCATCGCGTGGGTCGCGCGGGTATCGTCGCGCAGCTTCGCGATGCCGAAGTCGAGGACGCGGACGACGTCGCGCGTGCGGCCGCGGTCCTGGAGCATCACGTTGTCGGGCTTGAGGTCGCGGTGGATGATCGAGTGCATGTGCGCGTCGGCGATCGACGAGCAAACTTGCAGGGCGATCGCGAGCGCGCGGCGGATCGGCAGCGGTGCGTCGGCATGGATCGCGACGCGCAGCGAGCGACCCTCGATGTACTCCATCGCGATGAACAGCGACCCGTCGGTGTCCTGCCCGAAGTCGAAGATGTTGACGGTATTCGGATGGCCGAGCTTCGCGACCGCCTCGGCCTCGGCGTTGAAGCGCCGCAACAGGATGGCGTTGTTGCCGACGTCGGGGCGTAGCAGCTTGAGGGCGACCGTGCGCTTCAGCGAGATCTGCTCGGCACGATAGACGGTACCCATGCCGCCTTCGCCGAGCTTCGCGAGGATCCGGTAGCGTCCCGCGATCTCGCGGCCGATCATCGCGGGCGCCTCGCCGAGGTTCGAGCTCGACACCGGCTCGGTCGACTGCGTGGCCTTGCCGCACGAGCCACAGAACCGCGCGTCGTCGGCGTTCGGTGCCTGGCAGTGCGGGCAGCGCATCAGGGCGTCTCGCCGAGCGCGAAGATCGCGTACACCGGCGACCCGCCGCCGCGCAGCAGGCGGACCTCGACGCGGCGGTCGTCGTAGAGCGCCGTGACCACGAACACGTCGCCGCCCCCGTCGGCAACCGGTACGAAGGCGAGGTAGACGCGAAGCGGCGAGCCGGCGAACGTCAGGCTCGCGAGTGCGTCAGCCTCGGCACCGGGGAGCGATTCGAACGCGACCTCGGGCAAGAGCCCGTCGACCGCGAGGCGTCCCTGCAGACCATGGGCGTCGAGGTTGTCGATCAGGAGGGTCGCCCGGTCGCCGGCCCCGACCCGCAGGACGGGAGGCCCCCCGAGGCGCGAGCCCTCCCAGCTGCCCCGGAAGTCGCGCAGGTCATTGCACGCCAGACACGCCAGACACGCCAGCACGAGCAACGTGGCCCACCGCACGGCTGCGAACGTAGCACCGGCCACGAGGGGTGCGCTACGTTCACCGGGATGCGGGTGTCGTTCGTGCTCGTCGTGCTCGTCGTGATCGCGGTGATCGACGCCGCGTCCGTGCGCGCGCAACCTGCCCCGGCTCCCGCGCCCGCGGATCCCGCGCCTGCTCGACCCGCGCCCGCGGATCCCGCGCCCGCGGATCCCGCCTACGGAGAACCGCTCGCAGATCCGATCGATCAATCGCCCGGCGACGAGACCTCGCCACCCGCCGACGAGTTCGGCCCCCTGCTGATGATCGAGCTGATCCATGTCACCGGTAACACGGCGACGCAGACCGAGCTGATCCGCCGCGCGCTGCCGATCCAGGCCGGCGACGTCGTCCGCGCGACCGACAAGCGGCTGCGCGTCGCGCGGTTCAAGGTGCTCGCGCTCGGCTTCTTCCGCGACGTCACGCTCGTGATGAACAAGGGCAGCGCGCGCGGTCAGGTGATCCTCGAGGTCCACGTCGTCGAGCGCGGCACGTTCGTGCTGAACCGGCTGTGGTTCGGGACGACCTCGGTGTCGCCGTACTGGCTCGGTGCCGATGTCGGCGAGCGCAACCTGCTCGGCCTCGGCGTCAACCTCGGCGGCGGCTTCATCTACGCCGAGAGTAACGGCGACATCGAGGGTGCCCGCGATCAGTGGGCTGGCGAGGTCCGGCTCGCCGCCTCGTCGATCCGCGGCACGCGCTGGGGCGCCGGCGCGGCCTTCACGCTCGTTCATGGCAGCGAGACCTATCGCGTCGCCGGGACCTCGGGGAACCCCACCCAGGCCGAGTCGCGGGCGTTTCCCTACCGGCGCTTCGGGTGGCGCGCCGGTACCTCGTACGATGTATCTGCGCTGACCCGCATCTCGGCGAGCTTCCGCGCCGAGGCGATCACCGCGACGCTGCCGGTCGCGCCAACCCAGGAGCTCGCGGACGGCCGCATCGTCGCGCTCGATCTCCACCTCGATCCCGGCACGAGCCGGGTGATCACGACGACGTTCGGGCTCGACCGCGACACCCGCCCCGATCCGATCCTGCCGCATGCCGGCGGGCACCTCGCGATCGGCGCCGAGATCGGGACCGTGGTGTTCGGCGGGGACTACCAGTTCGCGACGCTGTTCGGCAAGTACGAGCACTACTGGCCGCTGGTCGACGAGCGGCACGCCTTCGGCATCAAGCTCGGCGGCGGCGTGGTGATCGGCGACGCGCCGCGGTTCGATCGCATCCACATCGCGGACGTCGATCGGATGCTGACGCCGCGCGCGCTCGGGCTCGTGCTGTCGAGTGCAGCGCCGCTCGACATCCTCGGGACGCGCGCGGGCAAGCCGATCTACGGCGACCTCGGCGGCAGCGCGTCGATCGAGTACGCGGTGCAGCTGTTTCGCGGAAAGGGCAAGAAGCGGGTCTACGGCGGCGATCTGTTCTTCGGTGCCGGCGTGTGGGGCCTCGCCGAGACTGCCGATCTGCGCGCCCGCGACACCTCGATCTGGAACGCGCTACCGATCGATCTCTATGTCGACGCCGGCGTGCGGGTCGATACCGACGTCGGCGTGTTCGAGCTCACGATCGCGAACGCGCTGGGACGCCTGCGGTGAGGCGCCTGTTAGGCCCCGCTCGCCAGCGTTCGCTGGCTCGCTCCATCTTGGGGCCCGCTCGCCAGCGTTCACCGGCTCGCTCCATCTTGGGCACCGTGGCCATGCTCGCGACGCTCGCGTCAGTCGCGTCGGTCGCCGCAGCAGATGACGGCAAGCCCGAGCTCCACAAGATGCGCTTCATCGAGCGCGGGCAGAACCTCACCGTCACCGCGAACCCCACGCCGCTCGCAAAGCTGTTCGACAGCGCGGCCTACGCGGCGCTCGACAGTGGGTTCACGTCGACGGTCGTGATCCGGATCTGGATCTATCCGCAGAGCTCGACGACCGCCGTCGCGTTCGTGCCGCTCGAGCGCCAGGTCGTCTACAACCTGTGGGACGAGGTGTTCGAGCTGCGCATCGACGGTCGCGCGCCGGTCAAGGAGAAGCGGCAGTCCGAGGCGCTCAAGCGGCTCACCGCGATCGAGGACATCCCGGTCGCTCGACTCGCGAACCTGCCACCCGATCAGGTGTTCCTGCTCGCGATGCAGGTCGAGCTCAACCCGGTCTCGAAGAAGACGCTCGCCGAGGTCCGGCGCTGGCTCAGCCAGGGCACCGGCGGCGGGCTCGACCGCGGCGGCGCGTTCTTTGGCTCGTTCGTCTCGGTGTTCGTCAACCCGAAGATCCCGGAGGCCGACCGCGTGCTCCGCATCCGCTCGCAACCGTTCTACAGGCCCCGCCCGTGAGCCGCCGCAAGACCGTCCCGCTGCAGGTCAAGCTCACGTTCGCGCTCGTGCTGATCGTGCTGATGCCGCTCGCGATGTCGGCGTACTTCATCGGCCAGCTCGGCAAGGCCGCCGCCAACGTGGCCGCTGGCGAGGCCTCGGCGCGGACCGAGATCCTCGGGAAGTCGATCGAGACCTATCACGACCTCGTCAGCACGACGAAGGATCTCCATCGCGAGATCGCAGCGCGGCTCGCGCGGCGCCCGGACCTGATCGCGCTCGCACCAGCGAGTGATCTCGAGAAGCTCGTGCACAACGAGCCCGGCCTGCGCGCGGTCGCGCTCGTGCGTCCCGATGGCACCGTCGCCGCGGAAGCGTCGCGTCCGCTCGCCGGTCCGATGTGGCGCGACAAGGTCGTCGACGAGGAGCTGGTCAACGGCGGCACGCTGCGCCTGACATTCGAGGTGTCGGCGACGCTGAACGACGACCTGCAGAAGCTCAAGCAATCGATCGACGCGACCCGGACGTTCGTGCAGATCAAGTCGGCGCTGCCTGGCGGATATCGCACCGCGTTCCTCGTGCTGATCGGCATGGCCGGCCTCGTCGCCGCCGGGCTCGGGCTGTGGGCCTCGCGGTCCGTGCTCCGCCGCATCGACGCGCTGGTCTCGACGGCGCGCCGGGTCTCCGACGGTCACCTCGATGCGCGCGTCGAGCTTCGCGGCCAGGACGAGATGGCCGAGCTCGGCAGCGCGTTCAACACGATGCTCGACGATCTCGATCAGACGCGGCAGCAGCTCCAGTACCTCCAGCGAATGGGTGTGTGGCAGGACGTCGCGCGCCGCCTCGCCCACGAGATCAAGAATCCGCTGACGCCGATCCAGCTTGCCGTGCAGCAGTGCGTCTCGGCCTACAAGGGCGCGGACACCGATCCGGTTCGCTTCAAGAAGCTGCTGGCCGACGCCGGCGAGATCGTCGAGGAAGAGATCGAGGGGCTGCGCCGCCTCGTCGACACGTTCCGGACGCTCGGCGCGCTGCCCAAGGTCGAGGCCGCGCCACTCGCGCTCGCCGAGGTCATCGAGGAGCTCAAGCTCGATCCGATGATGGCGACCCGGCTCACGCTCGATCCGCCTGCCGAGCCACTCACCGTGCGGGCCGACAAGCTGCTGCTCAAGCGCGTGCTGGTCAACCTCGTCGAGAATGCGATCCATGCCGGCCAGGAAGCCGGCAACCCGGGCAACGTCGTGATCGGCTGGCGCAGCGATCCGCGCGGCGACAGCGTCGCGATCACCGTCGACGATCACGGCAAGGGCGTGGCGCCCGAGAGCCGCGACAAGATCTTCGAGCCATATGTCACGACGAAGGCGACCGGCACCGGCCTCGGCCTCGCGATCGCCCGCAAGATCGCGATCGAGCACGGTGGCGAGCTGTCGATCGCGGCCGAGCGTGCACCGACCGGTGGCGCACGCTTCGTGATGACGCTGCCGCTGCGCGCGGCCGAGTCATCGCTGGCCTGACGACTAAGCCCCGCGTGACATCGCGCGCTCGTCGAGGCAGCACGCGAGCGTGTGCAGCTCGGGTGGCGACTCGACGCCCTTGGCATCACGACGCACCACGCGGCCAGGATATCACCGTGGTTCAGGACTTCGCTTCGATCACGCCGCACGCGATACGGCCACCGGCGTTGCCGGTCGGCTGCGTCTTCATGTCGTCCGCCTTCTCGTGGACGATGAAGCCCTTGCCGACGATCGAGGTGTCGCCCTCGCCGAGCGTGATGCCCTTCATCACGAACGTCTTCGACGCCTTGCCGTCCTTGCCGGCCGTCAGGTTGCCGAAGTCACCCTCGTGGTGCTCGTCGGCATCCGGTGCGCCGTGCTTCTTGCCGCTCGGGTTGAAGTGGCCACCGGCGCTCGACGCGTCGGGGGCCGAGCAGTCGCCCTTCTCGTGGACATGCCATGCGTGGTCGCCCGGCTTGAGGCCCTCGAGCTCCGCGGTCACCTCGACGCCACCCTCGACCTCCATGAACGTGATCGTTCCCTTGGTCTTGGACTTCGACTTGGGCGTCGGCGCGAGCGTCACGAACGCTTCCTTGGGCGGCGGAGGGGGCGGCGGGGGCTCGGCCTCGGGCTCGGGCTCGGCCTTCGCGACCGGCTCCGGCTTGACCGTATTGACCGTTTGCTTCTTGGACGACTTGCTGCCGCAGCCGGCGGCGACCGCAACGGAGAGGAGCATGAACAGGAGGTGTTTCATGCGCCGGATACTAATCGATCCTCAGCCGGGTGGCGGCAACAGCCGGAACAGGAGGGCGTCCTGATTCTGGGCCGCGATCGCGACGCACTGCTTGAGATCGGCGAGTGCACGGATCGCGGTCTCGGCGAGCATCCGGCCGTCGTCGCGACGGTTCGGCGCCTCCGGGATCGAGCGCAGGTACTTGACGAAGTCGTCGTACTTGTCGAGGAGCTTCTGCGGATCGTACTCGTTCAGCATCGGCACGAAGTGCGCGGGGTTGACGACGACCCAGTCGCCCTTGCCGATCTCGAGGACGTTGCGATCGGAGTACGGCGTCGTCAGCTGCTCGTGCGGGATCGTGCCGAGGAAGCCCTCGTCGTCGGCCTGGAACTTGTGCGGCACGACCTCGACGAAGAACGCGAACAGCTCGGTCCCCTTGCGGAGGTTCGCGAGGTCGTCCTCGTCGAGCGGCGGGAACTTCTCGGGCATCCCGACGTGCATCGCCGGCATCACCACGCGCTCGAGGATGTCGATCGCGACGGGCGCGGTCGCGCGACGCAACGCGACGATCTGCGCGATCGCCTCGAACAGCCCACGATCGGTGGTTTGCTTCGCGATCGGCTCGTCCTGCTTCGCGCGGGTGATCGCCTGCACGACCTGGTCGACGATGCCCGCGTTGCCCGGGCCGAGGCGCGGACCGCTCTCCTTGAGGGCCTCGATGAGCTTCGCGACCGGCTCGTCGTTCCACAGCTTCGCGAGCCGCGCGAAGTCCATCGACATCCACTGGCCGAGCGGAACCGTGTGAAGCCGGATGTAGTGCTGCGCGAGGAAGCGGTCGAGCAGCGGCGCCCGCTCGCCTTCCTGGGCGACGACGAACGTGACGTGATTCGCGGCTGCGGACTCGACGGCCGCGTCCGGAGCGAGGCCCTTCGCGACCAGTCGCTTCGAGCTGATCTGCCGCGTGACGAGGTGCTTGACCACGGCCTCCGCGCGCTGCTGCGCGAGCCGGCGCCCCGCCTCGGCGTCGGTCGTGCCGGCAAACCCGTCGACGTGTACGAGCTCGACGTGCGGGTTCTCGATCAGCTGGCGCGCGACCGCGTCGATCATCGGGTGCATCGCAGGCGTGACCTCGGCGCTGCCCTCGGCGAACGGGATCCGCGTCGTGATCGTGGTCTCCGCGGTCGTGTCGTGGAGCTGGCGGATCCGTTCGACCTCGCTGACCATCTTCTTGGTCGCGCCCGAGCCCATGCGCAGGAGCTGCTCGGCGAACACGAACGGCGCGATCTCGAGGAAGATCTTCGAGAACCCGCAGCGCCAGGTGTGCGGGTCGTCGCCCATCATCAGCCAGTGCCCGCCGTGCCGGCGCCGCATCGTCTCGCCGATCCAGGCGCCGAACGTGAACCAGACTTCCCAGTGCTGCTCGGACTTGAGATCGAGCTCGTCCTTGTCGCCGATCTGGCCGAACAGCCAGGTGTCGAAGGTGATCAGCTCGAGAGACTGCGCGAGCGAGAGCGCACCCTGGTCACCTTCGACCTCTGCGATCGACGCGACGGTGTCACCGTCTGGATCGATCAGCTCCTCGATGATCAGCTCGGACTGGCTGCGAGCGCTCGACGAGAACCGGTAGGCCCCCTCGCGCAGCTCGGTCATCGCCTTCTCGAACCGTTCCTTGGCCTCCTGCTCGGCGGCGGCGAGCTGTTTGGCGCTCTCGGACTGCTTCGCGGGCTCTGACACGGCGGCAGTATACGCGCGCAGTCCCAGGACCAAGCGTCACGGCGCGTCAAACCTTTCCCTACCTGGAGCACGCACCCACGCGTCACCAAGGACCGACTATGTTGGAGTTGACGCGGGTTAGGGATCAGCTCACGCTTAGAGGACGTGGGCACTGTTCCAGGTGGAACCAAGCTAGGTCGGTACGAGGTGGTGAAAGCCCTCGGAACCGGCGGCATGGCCGAGCTCCTGCTGGCTCGCACCGCTCCGACCGAGCGCCCCGTCGTCCTCAAGTGGGTCCGTCCGGAGCACGCGATCGATAGCGAGTTCCTCGAGACGTTCCTGACAGAGGGCCGCCGCGCTGCGCAGCTCGAGCACCCGAATATCGTGCAGGTCCGAGAGGTCGGGCGCGAGGACGGCACCTACTATCTGACGAGCGAGTACGTGCACGGCGACGACGTGCGCAAGCTCCTGGCGCGCCTTCACGAGCGTCGCGCCAAGCTGCCGGTCCAGCACATTATCTCGATCATCACGGCGGTCGCCGCGGCCATCCATCACGCGCACGAGCAGGTGATCGAGGGAGGTACGCTGCTCCACCTCGACATCAAGCCGGCGAACGTGATCATCGCGGTCGATGGCACGGTCAAGGTCACGGACTTCGGCATCGCGCGCGCGGCGCTGCTCGAAGGCCGTTCCGATCTGCTGGGCTCGATCGCGGGCTACATGTCGCCCGAGCAGGTGACGGGCGAACCGATCGATCGCCGTACCGACGTGTTCGGCATCGGCATCCTGATGTACGAGCTCGCGACCGGGCGCCGGCTGTTCAAGGGCGACAACGACTTCGTGACGATGAGCGCGATCGTCGGCGGCGACATCCCGCCCCCGACCCGCAACCGCGGTGACCTTCCCAAGGAGCTCGAGCTCATCATCATGAAGGCGCTCGCGCGCGCGCCAGAGAGTCGTTACCAGACTGTGCTCGAGCTGCAGGGCGCGATCGACAGCTTCGCGGCGAAGGCCGGCGTGCGCGGCTCGCTGACGACGCTCTCGGGCTACACCAAGCGGCTGTTCGGCGTGCGACCCGAGCCGTGGCTCGTCGACGACGAGCACACCGACTTCTCGAGCATCGGCGACTTCGACGGCTCGCCCCGCGGGCTCGCGACGCCACCGGTGCAGGCCAGTCACTCCGCGTTGCCCGATTCCGTGAACGCCACGTCATCGTCGCCGATCCATCGGATCATGAAGCAGGTCTCGCGGGAGATGCCGACCGAGCAGCTCACGCTCGCGAAGCTCGCCGGGTCTTCGACGGCAGCCGACAAGTCGGTGCCGGTGAAGATTCCAGCGGCGGCCGCAAACGGGCGCGTCAAGGCACCGACCCGCGCGCCGGCGCCGGCGCCAGCGGCCGTCCGATCCCGACCCAAGACCGTCCAGATCCCGGTGCACGCCGTCGTCGCGAAGGACGAGAGCACCGAGGTGATGGTGCCGCCATCGTCGAACGTCGTCGGAAGCGTCGAGGCCGATACGTTCGCCGAGGACACCACGATCGCCGAGCCGGCGGCGGGGAACCGCAAGACCCTCGTCGCGGAGAGCGCCGACGATACGACCGAGATGCCAATGCGATCGAACGGGCGGCCCACGAACGGGGTCGCCGCGAAGCCGCTGATCCCGCTGGCCGATCTCTCGAAGCAACTGCCGCAGCCGAAGCGACCGCTGCCCGCACCGAGCGCGAATGCGCCAGCGCCGAAACCGGCCGTGGTGGCCGAGCCCGTGCCGAGGCCGCCCATCGTGGCCGAGCCCGCGTTGTTCGACCTGCCGCCACCGCGCACGCGCGAGGAGGAGACGACGGCGGTCGCGAACCCGCCGCCGATGGTGTTGGCGGCGAACACGCCACGCGACGCGACGGCGATCGTCAAGGCGTTGCCTGCGCCGCCGACCACCCAGCTCACGTCTGCGCAGTCCGCGCCATCGCGCAGGTCGACGTGGATGATCGCGGCGGTCGCGGCCAGCGCCGCCCTGCTCGCACTCGTCGTCATGATCGGCTTCTCCGGCGATGACGCCGCGCCCGTGCACGACGACGGCAATGCCAGCGCGGCGAAGCCGACGGGAACGCTGGCGAAGGCGGCGCCCGACGAGGTGACACCACTGCGCGATCCGGGCGCTGGCCCACGAACGCCGCGTAACTCGTTCGCGCCGGCGGAGCCTGCCCCTGCCGAGCCCGTGCCAGCGGAGCCCGTGCCAGCGGAGCCCGTGGCAGCCGAGCCCGCCGCGACCGCGTCAACGCCGACGCCCACCG
>JACCTC010000389.1 GCA_013812655.1 Deltaproteobacteria bacterium
GCGGCGGCGGCGGTGGCGGTGGCGGTCGCAACGATCGACGCGGTGGCCGCTACTAAGATGGCCGCCAGCCCGATCGCAACTGACTCGCTCGTCCCCCAGGCAATGGCCGCTGGCCTCGCGTGGGCGAACGAGTGTGCGAACGATCTACGCGCCCAGGAGCGCGGGATCGTCGGCGCGTGGCCCGGCACGCTCCGCGAAGCGCGATCGCGCGTACTGGCGAACATTCCGGCGGCGCGGCGAGCGCCGCTCGACTCCACCGCGCTCGACCTGCTCGCGCGCGCTACTTACGACGCCGCCCGCCGTAGCTGGCAGGCGATCTCCGAGCCTGATCTGGAGCCATGACCATGGAAGCACTACGCCTGCGGGGCCGCCCTGACCGCATCTTCGTCTCGGTGGACGAAAGCACGGGCAAGTCGATCATCTCGTTCCAGCCACCGGATGTCGGTGACCCGATCTCCTACGAGGACGACAAGACCGGCGTTCGAGCGATGAAGGATGCTGCGGCGCTCGCGACGAAGTATCCGGGTTCGACGGTCCACGGTCCGCACTTCCACGCCGCGCGTCCTGCGAAGGCGCGCATCCGTCCGCGCAAGCCCGCTTGATTTGATCCCGAGCCGATCCTCGGCGACCGGGCCGGCTGCACGTAGTCGCAGCGCCGATCGAATGTGACGAGACCGGGGGAGCGACCCAGCGAACGCTGGCGAGCCGGCCTCGCCCCGACTTTCGCGGGGTTCACCGACGCACTTTCACGCTATCCTGCGCCCAGATGCTGCTGACCCGCGAGGAGATGACGTTCGACTTCGGCGACGCGAAGCTCGACCCGACCCGGGATCGCGAGCTGCTCGAGTGGATGCTGAACCAGTTCCTCTACGGCGAGGTCACCGGCATCCAGTGCGGCCACTGGCTCTACGACGCGCCCGACTTCGAGGCCGCGAAGTTCCTCGCGCGTCAGGGCCTCGAGGAGATGCAGCACGTCGACAACTTCCTCCGCATCATGACGATGCTCGGCTGTCACCCCAAGCCCGCGCACCCCGCGGTCCGGTTCCTCGCGACCGGCATGATGGGCGGCTCGTGGGCCGAGCACGTCGCGCTCGAGATGGCGCAGGGCGAAGGCTTCGTGTTGAACGCGTTCTACGCCGTCATCGACACGCTCGATCACAAGCCGTCGGTCGACATCCTGCGGCGCGCGGTCAAGCAGGAGGAGCGTCACGTCGAGTTCGGCGAGCAGCAGACCGCGAAGGCGATCGAGGGCAAGCCGTGGCTGCGCCGCCGGCTGCTCGGGCTCTCGCTGGTGTCGATGTGGGGCGTCCGCCGGCTCGCGAAGTTCATGGAGAAGCGGTTGCCGCCCGACCACGTCGTGCTCAAGCACCTGCCGGCGTTCCTCGATCACTCGAACCGCTGCGCCGAGATCCGGCTGCGCCGCATCGGCGTGCTCGATCGGCCACTCGCCGAGCTCTCCGGGGCGAAGCGCGCGGCGCTCGTCGCCGAGGCCTACGGCGGCAAGCTCGTCGGCGGACTCGGTTCGCTCGTCATGCTGCCGCTGCGCATCCTGCCGTTCTGGCCGAAGAAGAAGCGGTTGACCGACACCTACCTCAGCGATGTTCACATCACGGGGTACGCGCTGCCGGCGGGCGACCCGCAGGCCCAGCCGCAGGAACCGTAGGCCGCCCGCCGTCGTCGCACGTCAGCTCGAGCGGCTTCGGCGACACCAGCGCGGTCCCGAACACGAGGCTCGCGAGATCGACGTACTCGCGCTTGTCGGGATCCGGATCGGGCCCGTCGTCGATCGGTTGCGACACGTGGCCCTGCACGACGGTCCACCGGCAGCCTGCCGGATCGACGCTGCACGACCGTGGCGCCGCGCGGTTCGCGTCCTTGTTCGTCGGATCGATCTTCTCCATCCGGCGCTTCTCGAACACGAACGTGCCGCGGAACCGCACCTTGCCGGCGGCAACGCCGGGCCGCGCCGGGAGATCGGCGACGAAGTTACCGACCCAGTACGCGATCGTCGCGGTCGCGAGCCGGCGTCCGACGATACCGACCCGACGATCCTCGGAGCGCAGGTTGCCGGCCGCGACCCGCGCGAGCAGCACTTCGGGCCCATGCCACTCGTCCCAGATGTCGGGGCCGAGCAGCACGGAATCCGGTCCGGTCGCGACCGCGCCGGGCGCCTTCGCGATCGATCGTGACAGCACGGGTGCGAGCACCCGCGAGAGCTCATCGTGCAGGTCGGGATCGAAGCGCGCGTCGCGAATCGTCCGGCCTCGCAACGTGCCATCGCGCGCCGGTGCCGGGGTGCGCCCGAACGACAGGTGCTCGAACACCGGGATCCAGCGGTCGCCATCGCGCGCGTAGAGCGCGGTCAATCGCAGCGGGATCACCGCGGTGCGGCCGCACATCGCGATCCGCCACGACACCTCGTCGACGGCCCACGCCGCCGAGCTGTCCTGCGCGAGGTGGATCTCGAGCCGCTTGGAGCGCGCCTCGGTCGCCGTCGTCGGCGGGATGTCGAGTGGCCACCGGCTCGGCGCGCGCTCGAGCTCGCCACCGATCAGCAGATCACCGGGCCCGACGCCGACGCGCGCCGGCCCGATCTGCGGCGCGATCATCGAGGTCTCGACGTCGAACGAGCTCCACGATGCCTCGTCGCGCTCGTAGGACGTCAGGATCTCGTCCTGGAGCTCGGCGAGCATGCCCGCGCGCAGATCGCGGTCCGTGATCGAGACCGGATCGGCGAGCGGCGGCTGCTCCTTGACCTGGCGCTTCGGACAGCCGGCAAGCCCGACGAGCCCGGCAAGCCCGGCGAGCCCGGCGATCGTGGCGCGCGTGGCCGTCATGCTTGCAACGCCTCGGGCGTATCGATGTCGCGCACGACGCCGGGATCGTCGACGGCAAGCGCGATCACGTCGGCCCCGGCGATCACCTCACGGGCCGTGGGCGTTCCCGCTTCGCACGCGGCGAGCGCCGGCCACAGCGCGCGCGCGATCAACGGCGGGTGCCCGCCACGATCCTGATAGCGAGGCTGCGCCACGCCGTGATCGTCCAGCATCGCGACCAGGGCGCGCAACGTCGCCGCGCTCACATCGGGATGATCGACGGGCCACAGCCACGCGGCGTCGCTGTCGCCGGTCGAGATCGCCGCGAACCCGAGCCCGATCGAGCTCGCCATCCCGCGCGCCGGATCGGGGTTGTCGACGACGCGGAGCCCGAGGTCGCGCGCGTGCGCCGCGACCGCCTCGCCGAACGGCGGGCCGACGACGACCACCGCATCGCAGAGCCCGATCGTGCGCGCGGTCGCCACGATCCGCTCGAGGAACGTCTGCTCGCCGCGCCGGAGCAGCGCCTTCGCGACGCCGCCGAGCCGGGTCCCTGCCCCGGCCGCCAGGATCACCGCGCCGAGCCTCGTCAACTTCATGTGTCGTCGCTACCCCGAACTGGCCGCCAGTCGCTCGCAGCGGGCTGCCCACGCCGCCGCACCGCGACGAGCTCGGCGGCGATCGCGATCGCGATCTCCTCGGGGGTCTCCGCGCCGACATCGAGCCCGATCGGCGCGCGCAGGCGTGCCCACCGCGCCTCGCCGATCTCACCGTCGAGCAAGCCCTTGGCCTCGAGCCGCTTGCGAAACCTGCCGACCTTGCCGCGGCTGCCGATCATGCCGAGATAGCCGATCTCGTCGCGCCCGATCAGCTGCTCCAGCAGCCGCTGATCGACCGCGTGATCGCGCGTCACGATCAGCACGCGGTCGTCGGGGCCAAGGCCGCCGATCAGCTGCTCGATCTCGCGAACGTCGAACGATTCGACGAGCCGGGTCGCCCACGCCGGCGTCTCCGCGGTCGCGCCGGTGTCGCCGTCGTCGCACACGATCACCGTGAACCCGAGCCCCGCGAGCAGCGGCCCGAGGTCGCGCGCGACGTGACCGAGGCCGAACACGATCGCCCGCTCGGCCACGCCGACGCGCTCGACGAGCGCACCATCGATCACGCGCGGCTCGTAGGCCGGCGGATCACCATCACCGGGTGCCCGCATCACGAACGGCTCGCCGTCGAGCGGCGTCACCAGCGTCATCGGCTCGCGCGCAGCGGCGGCAGCCGCGAGGACATCGCGCGCTCCGGCAGCCGGCGTCAGCACGACCTCCATCGAGCCGCCGCAGCACATCGCGAGGTCGCGCACGAGGTGCTGCCGGATCACGCGCGGCGGCGCACCACCGGCGACCTCGCGCGCGGCCGCGGCGACCACGTGCTCGATCCGGCCGCCGCCGATCGTGCCCCACTGCGTGCCGTCGTCGGCGACCGCCATCCGTGCACCGAGGTGACGCGGCGTCGAGCCCTTCGCGCCGATCACCGTCGCGATCGCCACGCCTCGCCCTGCGTCGAGCGCACGTAGCGCGGCGGCGAGGACATCCAGGCGGGGCACGCCCCGACCGTAGCACCGCCGAAACGTCAGCGCGCGGTCAGCGTCATCAGGTGCGCGATCGTCTCGCGCAGGCCGGCGCCCTCGGCGCGCTCGGTCAGGTACGCCGGCTTGTGCGAGAGCTCGTCCCACCAGTGCTTGACGTTCGCGACGCCGACCGAGTTCGGGAAGCCGCGGAACATCGGTGCGTCGTTGAGCGCGTCGCCGACGAAGACGTACGGTGACAGATCGTTGGCGTCGCTGCCGAGCACCTGGCGCACGACGGTCATGCACGCCGACAGCTTGTCGAAGTGCGGTGGCCCGAAGTTGACGTGGATGCTCGACCGGCTCGCGAGGAAGCCGGCCTTGTTGATCAAGTGGACGCAGGTCTCGGCTTCCTCGCGGGTCAGCGAGCACTCCTCGTTCCAGTCGATCGCGAGATCGACTTCGCGATACTTGGAGTCACTCGACAGCCGCGCACCCGGCACCCGCGACATCACGTCGACGGCGACCTCATGCATGCGACGACGCCACTCCGGCAAGCTCGCCGCGGGGACGCCGTACAGCTTGTGAAGCTTGCGGCCCTCGCGGATGAACGTCACGCCACCGTTCTCGCTGACCGTCGCGAGTACCGGCGTCATCTTCATGAACGCGTGCGCGAACCCGGCGGGCCTCCCGGTCACCATGATGAGCGGGATCCCGGCCTCGCCGAGTCGCTCGAGGGCCTCGTACGTCGAAGCCTCGATCCGATCGCCCGTGGTCATCGTGCCATCGACGTCGGAGAACAAGGCACGTACAGGCCCATGCAGTTCCGAGAGGGGACGCGTCATGTGGCGCGCTTGATATCACCCCGGCACGTCCCCCGCACGCGCCGCCGCGGACAGATCAGGCGCCAGATCAGGCGATCAACCGCAGCGCCACGTCTTCGGCCGGCGCTGCAGCGGTCGGCGTCGACACGCGCATCGACCGATCGCGCTGGCGTGACAGCCAGTCCTCGAGGTCCTGATGGTTGAGGCGCACGATGCCGCCAACCTTGAACACCGGCAGCGGATCACCACCACGACGGGCCATATACCTGCACCAGCGCTCCGAACGACCGAGCGCAGTAGCGATGCCCTTCCAGGTCTCGACAAAATTCGACATTCATTCCTCCGTGTGCCCGAACCGTTGTGCAGCGCGTGTGCCGAGGTCGGACCATCGCCGCAACTCGCGGAATTTCCTGGAGAACGGAGATCGCACACGCCTCGGTAAATGACGGACTCCCAACACCTCTCCACAGGGACCGACGCAAAACCTGACACACTTGTCGCGAAGTTGCCGCACTGCGGCCGGCGTCGCAGGCGTCGCGGGTGGCAGGGTCTCCCGCTTCCCAGTATCCTCGTTGCAATGCGTGGATTGTTGCGGCTTTGTGCCGCCGCTGGGGTCCTCGCGTGCGCCCTACCTGCGCACGCAGCACCACAAGAAATTTATCCGCTCTCGAAGGTCCAGCGAGGTCAGACCGGCTACGGGTTGACCACGTTCTCGGGCAGCAAGCCGGAGCGCTTCACGTTCGAGGTCGTCTCGGTCGTCCACAACTTCCTGCCGAAGATGGACATCATCCTCGTCAAGTCCGACGACCCGAAGCTGGCGGTCAGCGGGTTCTGGCAGGGCATGTCGGGCAGCCCGCTCTACATCGACGACAAGCTCGTCTGCGCGTTCTCGTACGGCTTCCGCTTCAACAAGGTCGCGCTCGGTGGCTGCACGCCGCTCGAGTACATGAAGAAGGAAGGCGACACCTACCGGCGCCGCGGCACGATCGCGAGCACCGGAAATGGACCGAAGACGATCGCACCGACCGTGAGCGGCACGACGATGGCCGAGTGGCGCAAGCTCGCGCCGAACGGTGATGTGTCGGCGACGGTTTACGCCCACGGGCCAGCATCCCAGAACTGGTTGCTGTCGTTGCCACTGCCGCCACCGGTCGCCAAGCCTGCGCCGGTCGACAACCAGACGCTGACCGCGTCGATCCCGCTCTCGGTGTCGGGGTTCTCGGCGCCGGCGTTCAACACGCTGTCCCAGCTGCTCGGCGATTCGAACCTCGTGCCGATGCGCGCCGGCGGGTCGTCGGCCGGCAAGGTCGAGAACGGCCCGACCCGCTTCGTGATGGGCGGCTCGATGGCCGTCGAGCTGATCCGCGGTGACATGTCCGCGGCTGGCATCTGCACGGTCTCGCTGATCGAGGCCGACAAGGTCCTGGCCTGCGGCCACCCGATCTTCTCGTCGGGCGAGTTCTACGCACCGGTGTCGACGGTCAACGTCCACACCGTGATCCCGTCGGCGATGAGCGCGTTCGTGATGGGCTCGCCGATCCACGAGATCGGCTCGCTCGTCCAGGACCGCCAGTCGACGATCATGGCGGACACCGGCCTGCGCACGCCGACGATCCCGATCGACATCTCCATCTCGATCGGCAGCGGCAAGCAGCAGCGAAAGGGCACGTTTCACGCCGAGGTCCTCGACAACAAGTTCCTGACCGCCGCCGTCACGGGTGCCGCGGTGATGAACGCGATCAACCACTACCTGCCCGACCGCGATCACGTGACCGCACGGGTCGACTCGACGGTCCGCATCAAGGGCGCCGAGCCGATCACGTTCGTCGATTACATGTACGCGAACGACGGCGCCGCGAGCGTGATGGGCTCGGTCCGCGGCCTGCGCGTCCTCGTGCCGCTGCTGATGAACCCGTTCTCGCCGGTCACGGTCGAGCGCGTCGACGTCAAGATCGACCTCCAGTTCGAGACCAACTACGGCGAGCTCAAGGAGATCCGGGTCCCGACGGCGGACCTGATCCCCGGCCAGCGCAACATGGTCGAGGTCCGGATGACGACGTACGACGGCAGGGACATCTTCGAGAGGGTTCCGGTCGACGTCCCGAAGAGCCTGGCCGGTGGCATCGTCCAGCTCGAGGTGACGTCCGGTGACAGCGCGAAGCTCGATGCCGCGCCGCCGGTCGACCTACCGACGCTGATCGCGGCGTTCCGCAAGCTCTTGCCGGGTAACGTGTGGGCGGTGACGCTGTACTCGGCCGACGAGGGCGTCTCGCTCGACGGCAAGCTCGTGCGCGACCTGCCCGCGAGCGCGCTCGACAAGCTCCATCCGCAGACTCACACCCAGCGGGCGGCGGTCTACAAGCCGATCGCCCGCACCATCGCACCCACCACGCGGGTGATCGAAGGCTCGTCGACCATGCTCGTCCGCGTGCGCGCCCGCTAGTCACCGTCTGTTCGAATTACCTGGTCGAGTTACCTGGTCGAGCTACCTGGGGGAATCGTGAAAGTCACTCGCTCGTTTGTCGGTGCGGCTGCGGCCGCTGCCATGGGTCTTCTGGCCGTGCCCGCGGGCGCGGTCGTCACCGCCACCTGGTCCGTCGAGACCTACCAGCAGTTCGACGCTGGCGACGCGACCTCGGCGTTCATCACGTCGGCGGGCGAGCTGCGCCCCGGCTGGGATACCAAGCGCACCGCGCTCGAGGGCGACGCGGTGTGGTCCTCGCTCAAGCTCGCCGACGGCAGCGTTCTGCTCGGCTCCGATGCGGGCGGCGCGATCTTCCGCATAACCGGCGACGGGTCCAAGAAGCTCGTGTCGATTCCAGGCGCGATCGCCGTGGTCTCACTCGCGCAGACCAGCGACGGCGCCGTCTGGGCCGGCGCGATGCCGGGCAACCGGCTCTACAAGATCGATGTCGGCGGTGGTAAGGCGACCGCAACCGCAACTCTCAAGGACGCCGAGACGATCTGGGCGCTCACCGCGGCGGGCAACACCGTCTATGCGGGTACCGGCCCATCCGGCAAGCTGTTCGCGATCGCCGGTGGCACCGCGAAGGAAGTCTTCGACACGGACGACAAGCGAATCACTGCGCTGACCGTCACCAGCGACGGCATGATCTGGATGGGCACCAGCGAGCGAGCGCTCGTGTTCCGCTTCGATCCCAAGGACGGCAAAGGTCGCGCGATGGCCGACTTCGCGGGCAACGAGGTGTCCTCGCTCGCGCCGTATCGCGATGGCGTCGTGGCAGCGGCCAACGAGCTCGCCGACATTCCGGTGCCCACCGGCAAGACCCCCGTCCAGGTCGAAGCTGCCGAGAAGCCGAACGCAGCCAAGGGCCAACCCACCAAGGCTCCGGACGTCGGCACCAAGCCCGGCGCCGACAAGGATGTATCGGCCGTGACTGACCTCGGCCGCAAGGGCGCGAAGAAGGGCAAGGGCGCGCTGTTCCGGATCGGAAGCGATGGCCGCCTCGATCAGCTGCACGCGCTGACCCAGACCTACTTCACCGCCGTCGCCGTCAGCCAGAACGGATCCGTCTACGCGGGCGCGGCCGACAAGGGCCGCGTCTACATGGTCGATGGCGAGGGTGCGGTCGCGACGGCCTTCGACGTCGACGAGCGCGCCGTCTCGCAAGTCTGGGCGGAGAAGTCGGGCGTCGGGTTCGCCACCGATGACACCGCTGCGTTCTACCGCACCACCGGGCGCGCAGATCAGGCGCGCTACGTCAGCGACGTGCTCGATGCGAAGGCGGTCTCGCGGTTCGGCAAGCTGACCTGGGTCGCGCAGGGCAAGACCAAGATCGAGACGCGCTCGGGCAACACGGCGAAGCCTGGCGTCGGCTGGAGCGAGTGGCAGTCTCCGACGCAGACCGGCAAGCTTGGCGGCGGTAACGAGGGCGGCAAGATCGCCAGCGCGTCGGGGCGCTACCTCCAGTTCCGGGTCGCCCTCGAGGATGACAACGCGCGCGTGAGACGCGTCACCGCGTACTACGTGCCGCAGAACCAGGCGACCAGCATCCAGGACGTCACGGTCGACCTCGCGACCAAGGAGAGCCTGCCGACGCTCAAGGACTCGGCAGCCAAGCCGCGCAGCCCGATGATGAAGATCACGTGGAAGGTCGAGAACCCCGATAGCGATGCCACCACGTACACCCTCGACGCCCGCCGCGATGGCGAGGCGAACTGGCGGCCGATCTCCGTCGGCAAGGTGCCGCTGACGGCCGTGACGTGGGAATGGAACACCGAGACGTATCCGGACGGCTGGTACCGCGTCCGGGTCACCGCGTCGGATGCAGCGGCGAACTCCCTCGATCGCGCGCTGACGGCGAGCCAGACCACCACGATGTTCGCGATCGACAACACGCGTCCGTCGATCGACAAGCTGACCATCAACTATCCGCGCGCGCAGGCCCGCGCGTCCGATGCGCTGTCGACGATCGCCGAGATGGCGTACTCCGTCGACGACGGACCGTGGCAGCTCGGCTCGACCTCGGATGGTCTCTACGACGACCTCGCCGAGGAGCTCCGCCTCGACCTGCCGACCGGGCTCGCGCGCGGACCGCACACCCTCGCGGTGCGCGTCGCGGACGCCGCCGGCAACGTCGGATCGACGTCGGTGACGTTCGTGATCAAGTAGGGCTGCGCTCCGAACCAGCTACGGCGAGCCGACCATGTTGTTCACGAGAGACAACATGTTCTGGAGCTGCGCATCCGACATCACCGCGTGGACCGCGACGTCCGTTCCATCGGCGGTGACCTCGAGCTTGTCGAAGAAGCCTGACGCCATCCCGAGTTGACCCTGCGCCATGGTGCTGAGCTGCTGCGCCTCCTGCGGGCTGCTCAGGCGGACGCGGACATTCGCGTCCATGCCGTTCGCGAGCAGGAGGGACCCGACGATCGCCTTCGGCTTCACTCCGAGAGCGGCCGTCTGCTCGAACACGCTGCTGTTGCCGTTGATCACGGTCCATAGCGCAGACTCGACGTTGATGCGTCCCATGAGCTCGCCGAAGGCCGGTGACTTGCGGAGCGGCACACCGGACGCAAGCGCCGCCGAGAACGTCGCCGAAGTCGTCGCCGGACCGATCATCGCGACGACCGTCGAATCGTCGACGAATGCGAACATCACGGGAGAGTCCCCCGCACCTTCCGCCGCGATCGTGACCGTACCGTTCGGAGCGACCTCCACCGCCTTGTCACCCTGCTGGCGCGCCTTGTCCATGCAGCCGGTCAGCCGCACGCGATCGAGCCCGCTGACGACGAGGACTCCATCCGGGGTGTCCTGCTTCAGGTTCTTGATCCCGATCGTGATGCCGCGGATCGACGTCACCGGATCGAACCCGCACACCGTCTTGAACAGCATCAGATCGCGACCTGCGGCTGCGAGGAGCTTCGTCTCGAGCATCGGCCACACCGGGCTGCGCCGCAGCTGCTCGGCGTCGAGGCTGAGAACCACCTCGCTATCGATCGGCAAGAAGCCGACCGGGTCAGCGATCGTCGCGCTGTAGTCGACCGCGGTCCGGCCACCCGCCTTGTTGCTCGGTGTGCCGCCGCCCGCACCGCCACTGCCGGCGGACCTGTAGCAAGCGGTGACGAGGAGCACACCGGCGAGGAGCAGGCGATAACGATCTGGGCGGCTCGGTCTCATGCTCTGGGGGGTAGCACAGCGATCATGGTCTCCACAATGGAAGCTGCGTGCACGGCTCCGGCAGGCGGCCATCGGGGCGCCGCGCACACGCGTCGCCGCAGCTCGTCCTGACAAGCCATCACCGACATCGCGTAGCCGCACGAGCTCGTCGTGCTTCTTCGGCGTCACGGCAGCGGTATCCGCACGAGGCGCTCGCCATTGGCGATGAGCAGCCGGTCGCCGAGCTCCGCGATCGCCGTGCTCTTGCCCTTGATACGTACGTCGAGCCTCGAAAAGCTCGCGCCATCGTCGCGTGAAATCAGAAGCCGCGTGTCGCCACGCTCGGTCTCGCACAGCGCGACGATCACGCCCTTCGAGGTTTGGATGAGCATGTTCGCTCCAATCCCGCTCGAGCTCCTCGGGCGCTTCCAGGTCTTGCCCACGTCCATCGACCGCCACTCGTCGCCGGCGATGATTGTTCCCTTGCGGGTGACGAAGATCGGGTGCACGCCAAAGTATTCGTCGTGCGGACTGCACAGCTCCTCGATCTCCCCCTTGCGATCGAGCAGGAAAAGTCGGGCCTCGTGAAGGCTCGAGAGCAACAGCCCCTTTGAGCAGGCGCCGTGCACCGTCAGGATGTCGTCGAAGTCGTACTCCTGAACCCGCGTAAACCGCGCTCCACTTTCGAATGAAAGAACGAGTAGCGAGCCCGTCTACTACTGATCGCCCACACCCCACCCGCGCCATCGCCCCCGATGCCGATGAACTGTCCGCGTAACAGCGTGCGAAGCGAACCGCCGGCTCGCGACACGCGCAGCTCCCGCCGAGTCGCTTGAAGCAGCTGCGTCCCTTGCAGAAACAGGCTCGCGTCCGTGATCCCCGCGTCATCGACGACGACCTTCGGCGAGCTCTGCGGTCCCATCGCCAGCATCACCCCACGGCGGCCCCGTTGGCCGAGCATGAACAGCTGCTTGCGATCGCCCGCCAATGCGGAGAGCTCCCAGTCGAGCTTGATCACCTGATAGCCGCCCTCCTCGTCAGAGACCTGGCCTGTTCGCCCCCGGTACAGCTGCTGATAGAAGTCCGCAAACGATCGCGCGATCCGTTCGGCGGCCTCAAACCGCGAGTGCAGGAGGTCCGCGACGACTTGATCGCTCGTCGGAGCGTCGCCGAGGCGCGCCAGGTGCGCGAAGAAGTCGCCGTACGCATCATGGCTGACGAGCAACACATGCCCTTTGGACCGTCCGCTCACGACCTGAACGACGAAGTCTCCAGTGCCGCAACCCGCAATCGGTACCGCGTGACGCAGCAGTCCCCGATCCCAAAACGCGACGCGCCGTGCGGCGAGCAGCTTCTCGATCGACTTCGATCCGTAGACCTCGATCACCTCGCTGGTCCACGCTGCGTTCTCGTCCACCACGCGCGGCGCCTTGCCCGGCGGAACCCAGGCGGGAAACGCTTCGCCGTCCTCGCGGTGCAGTGACTTCGAGTGCACCGCCAGGAACGCGAGGTGATCTAGCAGCAGCGATGTGTTGACCGCCTTCACACGCTTGAAATATCCCCCCAGGCCCGGAGAGTACCAGTTGTTGGCCTTCCGACTATCTGATCAGCGGTCGTTCACGATCAGCGGGACTCCCGTGAGTCCGAGGTGGAAGTCGGTCGACCAGCAGGAGGTTATGTGGAGCTCGCGCATGAGGTGGAGACCGACAGCGTCGGTCAGCGTCAGATCCTGGTCCGAGAACTTCCGCAGCTGGAGGACGCCACCCCTGTGTTCCTCGGTTCGGACGGGTACCAGGCGCAGTGGGCGCAGCTCCTCGATGAATGCGAGAAACTGAAGCGCCCGGGTCCGATCGAAGCGCTTCAGGAACCAGCCATGACCTTCCGCGAGCACCAACGCCGTCGTCACGAGCGCGGGCGGATCAGAGAACAGGCGCCGGAACAAGGCATGGTGACTGTCGGACTTGTCGAGGAATGCGATCAGCGCGGATGTGTCGACGTACGCGCGCGGTCGCGCCTTAGTCTTTCTGGCCATAGATCACGTCGTCGATCCGTTGGCTGGATGCAGCGTCGCCAGATTCGATCATGCCGGCGTACCTCATCCATGGCCTCGAGCTGTTCGAGGGCAGGAGAGTGCGCAGCGAGCGCCGGAGCAGCTCGGCGAGCGAGATGCCCAGTCGCTTGGCTTCGTCGCGCGCGGCGCGCATCTCCTCGGCCGAGAGGCTGATCTGCGTACGCAACATGATAACAATGTACGAGCGTTTGTTATCATGTGCAACCCGGGCTTCCGGCGGCACTGCGAGACTGGGCTTGGCCGTGCAACCGGTGGTGTGACCGCGGCGCGGGGGAATCGGGCTCGTGAGCCGACGCTCATGCTCTGCACAGCGATCACGGTCTCCACAACGGAAGCTGCGTGCACGGCTCGAGCAAGCGGCCATCGGGGCGCCGCGCGCACAGCTCGATCGCGGTCTTGCCGATCGTGAGGACGATGAAGTGGTGCTCCCGTGCAATCGCCTGCATCCCGTCGTCGACGGCGCACTTGCGGCGACCGGGAATACCGCAGCTGATCGCGTACAACGACGCACCACCACCGCCGGTGACGACGTAGCGAATGCCGCCTGCCTCGCCGCGCTGATAGAGATGGTCGTGCCCCGCGAGCAGCAGGTCGACGTGATAGCGCGCGAGGATCGGTACGTAGCGAGTGCGCGCATCGACGCTGCCACGGTGATAGCCGCGCGAGTACGGGCCATCGTGGGTCAGGACGAGGATCGCTCGGACCTTGCGAGCGCGCGCCGCCGCGAGATCGGCTTCGAGCCACTTCTCCTGGTCGGCCAGCTCGTACGAGTTGGAGTCGAGCATCGCGAGGTGGATGTCCGCGACGTCCATGCTGTACCAGTAGGTTCCGACCGGCCGCCCCGCGGGACCGGGTGGCAGCGCAAAGGCGTCGCTCTCGCTCGTCCGCGCGCGCAGCCAGCCGAGGTCGTGGTTGCCGATCGCAGCGACGTACGGGACCTGCGCGAGCAGCGGGGCCGTGATTCCGTAGAACCGCTGCCAGTCCGCCTCGTCGGTGCCATGGAGCACCATGTCGCCGGTGACGCCGACGAGATCGAGTGACTCTCCAAGCATCGCCTCGACGAGCCGGCGATGGGTCGCGTGACCGCCGCGGACGTCGCCGTAGATTCCGATCCGGATCACGTCACCCGCACCGGGCATCGTCGCGAACCGATACGTCGGTGACTGACTCGCCCCGGCCGTCACGCGATAGCGGACCTGGCCACGCGCGGGCAGGCTCGGCAGCGTGAACACGTGACGCCGCGCGGGCGAGCTGGTCAGCTTCTGATCGATGGCTTCCCCGGCGCCCCACTCGAGCACCGCCGCCGTATCGGGATCCGTCTCGACGACGATCCGGGCGCTCGTCGCGCCCGCGTCGAGGAGGATGGGGCCGCGCACGATGCCGCGCTCGCGTCGGCCGGCGAGCTCGACCGTGGTCGTCGGTGCGTGGCGGCGCGCGGATGGGTGGAGCTCGATCGCGAGGACATTGGCGCCGAGGCGAAGCAGACCGGGTGCGACCGGGATGTAGAACGTCTCCGCCTCCGGGCCGTGTTCACGATCCGCGAGATCGACTGCACCGGTCCGTGCCAGCCCGCGGCGCATGACCTCCACGCCGTTCAGCCACGCGGCGGCGCCGTCCTCGTAGCGCATCCGGAGCTCGAGAATCGCGAGGCCCTGATCCTGCGAGGTGAGCGTGAACGTCGTGACGCCGAACGCGGCGGCGATCCGCTCGCCATCGCGGGCCGGCGGTATCGCGGTGATGTCGCCGTCGATCGCAAACGGCCATGCCGGCGGCGCAACGCCTTCTCCGAGCAAGGCGATCGGCGCACTCGTGCGTCCTGTCGCGATGTCGAGGCCGCTGATGGCGAGCGCACCGATTTGCGATGCGAGCCGTGGCGCCGTGATCAGCTGCCATCGCCAGCTCGCCGATCGAGCGACGAGCGGCACCTCGGGACCGGCAGCGGCGTTGCCCGCCAGGCCGACCAGACCGAGGCCCAGAAGAAAGGCCATTCTGCTGACGCGCATCGCGCGTCGATCGTGACTCAGGTACGAGCGCGGCGCTCGCTGCTGCGAGCGAGATCGACGAGCTGTGGCAACGAGTAGCCGTCGAGTCTCGTGAGGAAGTCCTTGTCCTTGGACTTCTTCTGCGCTGCGCCGATCGCGGCGATCAGCTTCTCGCGATTGCCCCACTTGTCCTTGACCAGAGCGACCATCTTCTGGAGGCGGAGGAGCTGCGCGTTCGATGCAGTCTTCAGCCGGGCCTCGAGCTGATCGGTGTCCTCATCAGCACGTGCGACCGACGCGGCGAGCGTCTTCGCGAGCTCGGCCTTGCCCTTGAACAGGTCGGTGACGCGGGCCCGGGGGTGACGCGCGCTGGTCTTGACGGCCGCGCCCTTCGCTGCCTTGGCCACTTTCGCGACCTTGGTGACTACCCGCTTCGGAGCAACAGCTGCTTTCTCGGTCTTCTTCGCCATTAGGGTGGCGAACCTTGCTCGGGCGACGGCTTCTCGTCAAGCACAGACAGCAGTCGATTGACCTCGTCCATGGTCAGTGCCGCGCGGAAGCGCACGACCGATTGCTCTGCAATCACGGTCACCTTGGCCACGACCGAGCCCAGCGACTTCATCTGCGCTGCCATCCCGACGACCGCGAGCTCGGTCTTGGCCCACGATTCCAGCGTCTTGGCGGACTCGGCATCCTTCATCACAACCCCGAGCAGCACGGCTGCCCCGTTCCTCGGGTCGACCGTGGCGACGAACGCCTCGGGTTGCTTCGTAAGCTTGCCGGCGGTCGCGGTGACCAGGCCCTGGCCGACCCGTGGATCGACACGGCCGACGGCCCAGACCGGGGAGCGCTGGTCGATCAGCTTCAGCCAGGCCTGGAGGTCCGGGTTCGCCGTGGCCTTCGCGCCGGTGCCGAGCGCCTCGACGACCCATCCCTCGTTCGTACCCATGACGACGGTGTCGGGGCGGCTGAACGCGAAGTGCATCGTCCGGTTGCCATCCTGTACCGTGTAGATCGACCGCCCCACGACGGACTTCGCCGTCAACGAGCCGCCACCCTTGCCGACCATCGTGCGGATGCACGAGGAGAGATCTGGCTCGTTGAGCGAGCCAGTCGCGACCATCAACACGGGGCCCGTGCCCGCGCCGCCGCCCTGCGCGGGACCGATCGCGAGCATCACGTGCTTGATCTGCGTGAGCGGATCGATCTTGCAGCTCTCCTGCACGTGCGTCCAGCTCTCCGCGAGCTTGGGGTCGGACAGGAGCAAGCGCTCGACGGCGCGCGCGATGATCGGCGAGTCAGCGAGCTTGCCGACATCCGCCGAGATCACGACCTGCGCCGTCGCAGGAACCGCCGCGAGGCCAGAGACCTCGGGCGATAGTGCGGTGTCCTTCGCCTTCCGCTTCGTGCAAGCGGCGACGAGCAGAAGGCTCAGCACGAGCGTGCCGAGCCGACGCGTCATCAGGGGGTACCCGGGCCACCAGCACCGGCGCCGCCGCCGAAGCCGCCGAGCATGCCGGCGAACTGGGTGATCAGCGCCTCGAGCTTCTGGGTCGACAGAGCGAGGTTGACCTTGACGTCCGCGCCCTCGGCGACGATGTCGAGCTTGTCGACCATCGGCTTGAACTGAGCAACCTGGCTGGTCGCCATGTTCGTGATCTGCGTGGCCTGCTGCGGCGTATCGAGGCGGACGCGCATGTCGACCGCGAGACCGTCGGTGACGTTGACCGAGCCGAACACAGCCTTGGGCTTGAAGCCCATCTGCGCCGCCTTGTCGAACACCTTCGAGCTGCCGTTCATCAGAAACCACAGCGAGTCGTTCGTGTTGACCTTCGAGTACATCTCGACGAACGCCTGCGACGTCTTCAGCGCCGAGGTGCCCGCGGCCGCGGCCTTGACGCCGGCCGGGTTCGCATTCGTTCCGACCACACCGACGATCGTGGTGTCACCGACGTAGGTGAACGCGAACGTCTCGCCGCTCTTGCCCTTCACCGTCACGATGTCGCCATCGCGGGTGATCGTGCTGCCTTCCTTCGCCGCCTCGTCCTTCATCTTCTCGAAGCAGGGCATCACCTTCGACTTCTCGGGACCATGGACAACCACGACGCCGTCGGGCTTGGCTCCGCCGACGCCCTTGAAGCCCATCGAGAGGCTCTGGACCGCGGTCATCGGATCGAAGCCACACTTGGCCTTGAACTCGGCCATCTTCGCCTGCGCGTCGCCCTTCATCATCTGAGGCTCGACGAACTTCTTCCACAGCGCGCTCTTCTGCAGCTGCGCGATGTTGAGACCGAGGACGATCTCCGAATCAACCGGCAGCAGCGCGAGGTCGCTCGCGTTGGGATTCACGTTGGCAGTCACGGCCTGCGTGACCGCGCTGATCGCACCGGGCTTCTCGGCCTGGACCGGCGTATCGGTAGTCTTGGCGGCCTCGCCACCCGCGGGCGCCTTCTTCTCGTCCTTCTTGCACGCTCCCGTGCTGAAACCAATTGCGAGTGCGGCGACGAGCCAACGATGACGGGTGCGGATCATTTTCGGCTTATAACACGCCATGCCGTGGATGCCACACCGCCTGCGTGACGCGGAGGTCTGGGCCAAGGTCGACGCCAGCGGGGGCCTCATCAAGGATGCCGACGGTCGGGTGGAGATCGTCTACAAGCCCGCCGACGGTGCCAAGGTGTACAGGGCCGGGGCCCGCAACCTGACCGCCCTGGCAGGTCCCCCCCTCGACTTCGACGCGGGCGAACGGGCGCCGGAGAAGGCCGATGCCAAGACCGACGCCAAGAC